>DASWHD010000054.1:0-7102 GCA_036393335.1 bacterium | reverse complement strand
GGAGGCGGACATCCACCGCGCGGTACAGCTCGCCAAGGCCGACCTCACCACTCACATGGTGATCGAGTTCCCCAAGCTCCAGGGGGTGATGGGGCGCCACTACGCCGCCCACGACGGCGAGGCGCCGGAGGTGTGCCGGGCCATCGAGGAGCACTACTGGCCGCGCTTCGCCGGCGACCGCCTGCCCTCCAGCGACCTCGCCCGGCTGGTGGCGGCGGCCGACCGCCTGGATGCGGTGTGTGCCGGCTTCGCCGCCGGCCTCATCCCCAGCGGCTCCCAGGATCCCTTCGGCCTGCGCCGCGCCGGCCTCGGCCTGATCCAGATCTGCCTCGCCGGCGGCTGGGACGTGGACCTCTGGCAGTGGATCGACCGTGCCCTCGCGCAGCTCGCGGCGAGCGGCGTGGAGGTGGCCGCCGAGGCCGCCGGCCAGGTGCGCGACTTCCTCGGCCAGCGCTTGAACCACGCCCTGGTGCAGGAAGGGCTGCCGGAGGACGTGGTGCGCGCGGTGCTCGCCATGGGCAGCCGCCAGCCCCTGCGCGACCGGGCGCGCGCCCAGGCCTTGGCGACGCTGCGCCAGGAGCCGGCCTTCACGGACTTCGCCCTGTCCTTCAAGCGGGTGCAGCGCATCATCCCGGCGGATTTCGCGGGCCGGGAGGTGGACGATGCGGTGCTGGTGGAGGCGGCGGAACGGGCCCTGCTGGAGGAGCAACGCCGCGTCGGCAAGGAGGTGGCAACCCTGCGCGCCGCGGGGGATTATGGCGCGATCCTCGCCCGACTGGTTACACTGCGCCCCGCCGTGGACCGATTCTTTGACGACATCCTGGTGATGGCCGACGAGCCCGACCTGCGCACCGCCCGCCTCTCCCTGCTCTGCCAGGTGCGGGCCCTGTTCGACGGGATCGCCGACCTCAGCCAGCTCGCGGTAGAGAGTTGATCGGCGGCGTGCCCCAACGCCGGTACGACCGGCTTCTCCCCTTGCGGATTGATCGCCGGTGCAACCGGCTCCAACTGAATCGCCGGTGCAACCGGCTCCTACCTGATCGAGGGAGGGATCGCCCGTGAGTGACTCCAAGTACGTCTACGTATTCGCCGACGGCAAGGCCGAAGGCCGGGGGAATCAGAAGGAGCTCCTCGGAGGCAAGGGTGCCGGCCTGGCGGAGATGACCAGCCTGGGCATCCTGGTGCCCGCCGGCTTCACCATCACCACCGAGGTATGCACCTACTACTACGACCACGACAAGCAGTACCCGCCGGAGCTGTGGGAGCAGGTCCTGGACGCGATGCACGAGGTGGAGAAGTCGATGGGCCATCGCTTCGGCGACGCCAACGACCCCCTCCTGCTGTCGGTGCGCTCCGGCGCGCGGGTGTCGATGCCCGGGATGATGGACACGGTGCTCAACCTCGGCCTCAACGACCGGACGGTCCAGGGGCTGATCGCCAAGTCGGGCAACGAGCGGTTCGCGTGGGATGCCTACCGCCGTTTCGTCACCATGTTCGGCGACGTGGTGCTCGGCGTGCCACATAGCGCCTTCGAGAAGATCCTGGAGGCCAAGAAGCAGAGCGTGGACGCGGTCCTCGATACCGACCTGAGCGCGGCGGACCTGCACTCGCTGATCGGCCCGTACAAGGACTTGGTGGCGAAGACCATCGGCAAGCCGTTTCCCGATGATCCGATGGCACAGCTCCGCGCCGGGATCAATGCGGTATTCGACTCGTGGAACGTCCCGCGTGCCATCACCTACCGCAAGCTGCACGGCATCCCCGGCGACTGGGGCACGGCAGTCAACGTCATGTCCATGGTGTTCGGCAACCGCGGCGAGACCTCGGGCACCGGCGTCGCCTTCACCCGCGACCCGGGGACCGGCGAGCGGCAGTTCTTCGGCGAATACCTGGTCAACGCCCAGGGCGAGGACGTGGTGGCGGGGATCCGCACGCCGCAGCCGATCGCCCAGCTCCAGGAGCAGATGCCGGCGATTTACGACCAACTGGAGGAGATCTACCAGCGGCTGGAGAGCCATTACAAGGACATGCAGGACATCGAGTTCACGGTGGAGGAAGGCAAGCTGTACATGCTCCAGACCCGCACCGGTAAACGCACCGCCCAGGCGGCGGTGCGCATCGCCTGCGAGATGGTGGAGGAGGGCATGATCGACCCCGCCACCGCCGTCAAGCGGGTCGCCCCGGCGCAGCTCGACCAGCTCCTCCATCCGGGCATCGACACCAGCCAGTCGATCGAGGTCCTGGCCAAGGGTCTACCGGCGAGCCCGGGCGCGGCGGTGGGCGAGGTGGTGTTCACCGCCGAGCACGCCATCGAGGAGGCGGCGAAGGGCAAGGCGGTGATCCTGGTGCGCGCCGAGACCTCGCCAGACGACGTGGGTGGTATGCACGCCGCTCAGGGGATTCTCACCGCCCGCGGCGGCATGACCAGCCACGCGGCGGTGGTGGCGCGTGGCATGGGCAAGTGCTGCGTGGCGGGGTGCAGCGCCATCTCGGTCGATGCCGAGAACCGCCGTTTCACCGTCGGTGGCCGGATGATCAAGGAATTCGACACGATCAGCCTGAACGGCTCTACCGGCGAGGTGCTCGCCGGCGCCGCCAAGCTCATCGTCCCGGAACTCTCCGGCGACTTCGAAAAGCTGATGAAGTGGGCCGACCAGTTCCGCACCTTGAGGGTGCGCGCCAACGCCGACACCCCGGAGGATGCGCGCAACGCCGTGTCATTCGGTGCCGAGGGCATCGGTCTGTGCCGCACCGAGCACATGTTCTTCGGCGAGGAGCGGCTGCCGGTGGTGCAGGAGATGATCCTCGCGGAGGACGAGGCGGCGCGCCGCGTCGCCCTGGCTAAGCTGCTGCCCTTCCAGCGCGACGACTTCATCGGCCTGTTCCGCGCCATGGGCTCCCGGCCGGTCACCATCCGCCTCCTCGACCCGCCGCTGCACGAGTTCCTGCCCTCCCGCGAAGGGCTGATCGAGGAGATCGCCACCCTGCGCGCCACCCACGGCGACGCGGCCGTGCTCAAGGAGCGAGAGGTGCTGCTGGCCAAGGTCAACCGGCTGCACGAGATCAACCCGATGCTCGGCCACCGCGGCTGCCGCCTCGGCATCTCCTATCCGGAGATCTACGAGATGCAGGTGGAGGCGATCTGTGCCGCGGCGGCGATCCTCCGCAAGGAAGGCGCGGAGATCACCCCGGAGATCATGATCCCCCTGGTGGGGACCACCACCGAGTTCAGCTACCTGAAGAAGCGGGTCGTGGCGGTAGCGCAGCAGGTGAAGGAGCGCGAGGGGGTCGAGTTCGACTACCTGATCGGCACCATGATCGAGATCCCCCGCGCCGCGCTCACCGCCGACAAGATCGCCGCGGAGGCGGAGTTCTTTTCCTGCGGCACCAACGACCTTACCCAGATGACCTTCGGCTACTCGCGGGACGACGCCGGGATCTTCCTGCCGGAGTACGTGGACAAGAAGATCCTGCCGGAGGATCCCTTTCAGGTCCTCGACCGGGAGGGGGTGGGGCAGCTCATCCGCATGGCGGTGGAACGCGGCCGTGCCACTCGCCCCTACCTCAAGGTGGGGATCTGCGGCGAGCACGGCGGCGAGCCGTCGTCGATCGCCTTCTGCCACGACGCCGGCCTGGACTACGTAAGCTGCTCGCCGTTCCGGGTGCCGATCGCGCGCCTCGCCGCGGCCCAGGCCGCCTTGGCGGCGCAGGGGTAGACGTCGCCACCGCTGCTTATTTATTTCTCATTCGCACGGATCCGTGTGCCGATGAGGTCGGGGTCTATCCTTCCGGAGGTTGCCGATGTTCAACAAGGCCGATAAGTTTCAAGACGTGTCACCGACCAAGGCGCGTGACGACGAGCTGCGCGAGCAATTCCCGCGCTCCCAGCCCCATCCCGCCCGTTCCTTCGAACAGCCCCCTACGATGCGCATCGGCAAGACGGTCATCGTCAAAGGCGAGCTGACGGCCGCCGAGGACATGGTGATCCTCGGCCGCGTGGAAGGGACGATCACCGTCAAGGACCACACTTTGACCATCGGTAAGGGCGCGACCATCGAGGCGGAGGTCAAGGCCCACTCGATGGTGGTCGAGGGGCACGTGACGGGTAACGTCGAGACCACGGAACAGCTCGAGATCAGCCCGGACGGCGTGGTCGTCGGCGACGTCAAGACCCCCTCCCTGGTGATCCGCGACGGCGCCACCCTGAAGGGCAGCGTCGACATGGATGCCGACCGGCCCAAACCCAAGCCCAAGCCGGAGGTCAAGAAGCAGGAAGAGCCCCCCCCCGGCGACGACAAGGCCTCTCCCTTCAAGCGCGAGCGGCAGGAGGGACAAAAGGTTTCGACGGCCTGAGCCGCACGGCGGCGCACGTCCCGGCGCGGGAAACAACACCGCCGGGTCTAGGGTCAGGCTTTCGTTATTTCATTTACAGCCCGTTCTAGTTTTCGGGCCGTGGCCGGGTCTTGCTTGGACGCCAGATCCACACGACGCACCGCCTGGCTCAGGGTGGCGATGTCGCGGTGGAAGCGGCGTGCCACCTCGGTGAGGGTGGCCGCGCCGGTGTCCATGGCGAGCCAGCCGATCACGCCCCGGGCCTCGGCGAGGTGACGGGTGCGGGAGGGCTTGCCAAGCGCGTCGACGTTTGTCTCGTAGCGTGTGCAGACGTACTCGAGGATGGCCGCCAGATCGGGCGGGTGCGGCACCAACGGCGCCTCCAGCACCTGGGCCAGGAAGGTCTCCTCCCCGAGGACCCGGCCGTCATCGTCGCCCCCGTGAAACTCCGGCCGGTGCCCCTCCGCCATGCCGGCGGCGACGAACGCCGCATACCGTTTCCGACTGGTTGCCAGCCGTTTGGCAAATTGTCCCAGGACCCACTCCGTGTGGAGCCAGGGGATCGCCTCCATCCCCAGATAGGCCCGGTGGCCACTCCACGGATACCCGACCGGGTCGGCGACGAGCCCGGCGCGGACGGGATTGAGATGGATGTACCGGACCAGCTCCAGCAAATAGGCGTCGGCATCGACCAGCACCGCCTTGTAGCGCCCTTGAAAAAGATGCCCCACCTGACCGCGCTCTCGGTTGATCCAGCGGGTGTAGCGGAAGGCGAGGTTCTGCAGGCTGCGGGAGAGCGGCACGTCCGCCACCTGGATGAGCAGGTGGACGTGGTTGGTCATCAGGCAGAACCCGTGGACCCGGTGGCCGAACCGCTCGATGCCCTCTTGGACCAGCCGATAGAAGACGGCGCGATCCCCATCGGAGAAGAAGATGTCCTGCCCCGCGTTGCCGCGCAGCATCACATGGTAGACCCCGCCGGGGACATGGAGCCGTGGTTTCCTGGCCATGGCGGCAGCGTACATCCCCTACGGTAGACAATGAAATAAACGAAGCCTGACCCCGATATGACCCCGATACGATACGATATGACCCCGATATGACCCGATACCGATATGACCCCGATACGATACGTTTTCTACGACAACAACGAGGTCGTCTGTATCAAAGCCGTCAATCTTGCCCTGAAGTTTGATTTCCGCAATGGGCCAGCAGGGAAGACAGGGAGCGTGCCCGCCGGTAAGCATCAGCGCGACAAATGACGCTTGGACATGCGCTTCAAAATGAACGCCGCCACCGCCGGTGGAGAATGGATTGCTTAGTTTTTTCTTCTTTGCCATCTACGGCCACGCCCGGTTTCTTATGCCTAACGATCAAGCTCAGGCGACCCGGCAACCAAACCGGAGCCGAATGAGCGATGAGACACGATCTTCCAACCCGAGGGAACGCACCTGTTGCCGGGTCGCCTGGAGCGCCTCGTTAGAGGCGCGGGATCCGAAGTAACGCCCGCGGTGAAGAAGCGGGAGTGGAGAATTTCTCCGCTGCTGGCAGTTGCCCAACTTTTGGACGGCTGGTTTGTTGAGCGCCGGCGTACCGCCGGATAAAATCCGGAAGCTCGGCAAATAGCGCCGAGCGAAAGGAGGCGGATCTTGACCAAAATTTTGACCACCTCCGTGACATGATGCCGTGAGATGCGGCGGAGTGGACCATGTGCCCAAGCGAGAGCTCGACATAGCCAAAGATCATGTCGCCGCCCGGAGAAAGAATAGGCGGCCACCCAGAACGAGCTAGGGTGCAACAAGCACAAAGCCCCGGTACCCCCGGGGCTTTTCATTTCTGACCGGTTCGACATGAGCAAACCGACAAGCCGCTAACGTCTTAATCAGCCGCCGGCCGCTTGCGGCCGGTCGGCTGCATTAAACGGTTATGCGTCATGTCGGCAGAGATTCAAAGTAGTCATTGAACTTGCGGACCAGATCGCCTGAGTCATTGTAGTAATGCTCAAAGAGCAAGAGCGTTCCTGACAATGCCGCCAGTCCGACGGTGTAGGCCGTGGATCTCTCGGCCGGTCCGAGCTTGAGCTCGAAATTCTCTTTGTCAATTTGACCGTAGGCGCCAAATGTGCCCGCCCAATTCGGATGTGCGCATTCGCAGAGCCCATCGTAGACGCCGCGGAAACCAGGAAGTCTTTGCTCAACGCGATCCACTAGCGTAAGGATGTTTGTTGGCGTCGGCATATCCGGGTTGTTCCTAGCTCCAAGGAGACATCGCATCAGGAAATCATCGAACGCAGAAATGTCTTTGCTCTTGTCGTCCAAAAATCGACCAAGACGCTCGTGAAAGATGAGCATGACCGCAGCAGTCTCAACGATTGCTCGCGTAAGAATCACGGCGGGTATCGCGCGTTTTTGCTTGAAGAGATCGACGGCTGCGCTTGCCAGCGCGGCCATTCGATGAATTAGCAGTTCACGGATCGAGACGGCCTTAAAGGGCAATTTCGACTTCAGTGTAAGCGCCGCGATCTGTATCCGGTCCGGTAATGAAGCGTTCAATCTATCCGAGTAGTCCTGCGCCTCGGCTAGGTGCTTGGCACTGCTATCGGTGCGTGACTCGGTCATGACGCATAACATTTATTCGACAGTCTGTATAAATCTGGAAACAAAGCGGGTTTGGGTCTGTATAACCAGTCTGGGCGGTCGCTGCGTTGGTGGCGGAACTCTTGCGTTTTCAACAGGAAACCGTTGGTTGTCGGTTTTCGGCCGTGCGGGTT
>DASWHD010000053.1:0-21273 GCA_036393335.1 bacterium | reverse complement strand
CGTCGCCGGTGGGCAGCCCGTACTTCTTCACTGCGTAGCGGATCGCGTTGCGGCTCATGCCCAGCTTGCGCGCCGCCTCGGCCTGGTTGCCATCACAGGACTCCATGGCCTGACGGATCAGGTCTCGCCGGATCGCCTCGAGGTCGACCTGGGTGACGGTGGTGAAGTCGACCTCGATCGTGCCCTCGGCGGTCACCCGCCCCGCAGTACCGGTGTCGCCACTGCCGTTTCGTGGCCGCTTGCCGTTGGCCCGGGCCGCGGGTCGCGGGCCGCCGAGCCCCAGGGCAGCGGGACCGAGGTTGTGGGTCGGGGAGTGGGCGACGGCGCGATGCAGGGCGTTGCGCAGCTCACGGATGTTTCCCGGCCAGGGATGGATCCGCAGGTCGCGCACGGCCGTCGCGGTGAGAGAGAGGGGTGGCCCGTCGCGGTGCTCCGATAGCTCGCGGAGGAAGTACCGGGCGAGGAGCACCACGTCGTTGCCGCGCTCCCGCAGGGGAGGGAGGTGGAGGGTGAGGCACTCGATGCGGTGGAACAGGTCGGCACGAAAGCGGCCCGCGGCGATCAGAAGCGGGAGGTCGGCATTAGTAGCGGCGATGAGGCGAAAGTCCAGGGCGGGGCGGCGGGACTCTGCTCCGGACCCGCGCCGGGCCTGCTCGAGGATGCGGACCAGGCGCGCCTGGGCCTCGGGGGTCAGATCGGTGATCTCGTCCAGGAAGAGCGTGCCCCCCCTGGCCTTCGTCAGGGCGCTGTTGGGATTGCGCCGCTCCCGGGACGGCGCCTCTCCGGCGGCCTTGGCGAGGGACTTGCCGAAGATTTCCGTTTCGAGGTCCTCACGCACGCGGCCGTGGCAATGCACCTCGACAAACGGACCATCCCACCGACGCCCCACCCGGTGAGCGGCCCGTGCCACCATGCTCTTGCCCGTGCCGCTCTCACCGTGCAGAAGGATGGGCAGGGTGTCATCCCCGGGGTGATCGAGGTCGGCCCACTGGAGGATGTGCCGCTTGACGCCGCGCATGGCGTCCGACTCGCCGATGATCTCCGGCAGCGCGTCGTCGCACCTCTCGTTCGAGCAAAGAAAGAACGGCGGCGACAGCCAGGGCGAGGTCTGGGCTTCTTGCAGGATGCTGATCAGCTCCTGCTCGTCGAGGTGAGCGGGCAGGGTGAGGCTGGCACCGCGCACCATGGCGCGAGCGGCGCTGAGTGGGGTGTTGTCTGGCTCCAGGACGATCAGCGGCAGCTCACCGACCAAGGCGCGCACCTCCTCGATCGAGTGGCAGTGGGCATTCTGGACTTGGCAATCGAACTGGTTGCGCATGGGGCCCTGGGAGCACGCGGTACAGATGCAATAGATGACCGCCGTGAGCTGGAGGTCCTGGCCGGCGCACTCGCGCAGATCGGTGGGGGTGAAGAAGCGCAGGTCCCAGCCCAGATGCTGGGCGATCCGCTCCCAGTCAGGGGGGATCCGCCCCGCTTCGCAGACGAAGGCGACTTGCAGGGGAGAGGAGTGCAGGGAAGATGAGTGCATAGGGGAGTATGGGTATTTTTCACATGAGTATAATAAAAAAAGTGTTATTTTCCTCTCTCTATTTACGGAACGCGAGGCGTTTGGTCAACGTGTCACAAAAAGCCAGTATTCGGCAATTGTTACACGGACAAACATACGTGACACTTAAGAACAAAATGCGCCGGACTACGCGACTTCGGGCCGAGGTCAGGTGGAGGTACTCCACGCGACGGTCCGATCCGGCGCTCCCCTTGTCGTGCGACCCGAGGCATGATGAGTTTTTTACCCGCGCTGCGGGCGCGGGTTCCCACGGTAGGGGCACTGTTGCACGACTCTCCCAGAGGGATGACACGATGGTAACGGTTACCCCACGCGCCGCCGAACGCGTGCGCCACTCCATGAAGGTCAGCGGTGGGGAGGAGCTTGCCCTCCGCATCCGGGTGCGTCGCAAAGAGGGCGGTGGTCTGACCTACAAGATGGGCTTCGACGCCCCATCCGCACAGGACCAGACCTTTGTCAGCGAAGGGGTAACGGTGGTCGTGGACCCGGCGAGCGCACCCTTGGCGAAGGACTTGGTCTTGCACTACGAGGACCATCCGGAGATGCCCGATGGGGGGGAGTTCATCTTCATGAATCCCCTCGATTTGCCGGATGACATGGCGGCCCACTAGAGCGCGTCGGCGTCGCCCGGCGCCGGTGGCGGACGGCTCTCGCGCCCCTCCCAAGGGTGGGCGGATTTGGCCTGGGGATCGTTTGCATAGAGGGTAGGCGGAACGTAAAAGTCGCGCTACCACTACAAATTTCGACCCCTAACGCCTTGAGGAGAACAGCCCATGTCTGATCAGGCTAACCCCGCTGCAAGTGAGCCGTTCGTCCATCCCACGCCCATGCTCGACGAGTTGGAGCACGGCCCGTGGCCGAGCTTCATCACCGGGATCAAGAAGCTTGCCAACCGCACCCATAACACCATCGTGCGCGGGGCCTTGGACCAGCTCGAGTACTCTTACAAGACCCGCCTCGGATACTGGAAGGGGGGCGTGGTTGGCGTGCACGGCTACGGTGCAGGCATCATCGCCCGCTTCTCGATGATCGCCGACCAGATTCCGGAGGCCGCGGAGTTTCACACCCTGCGCGTCCAGCCGCCTCCGGGTTTCCACTACAGCGCCAAGGCCCTGCGCCAGGTGTGCGACATCTGGGAAAAGCACGGCTCGGGTATCATCAATCTGCATGGCCAGACCGGCAACCTGCAGCTCATCGGGATCTCCCAGCACAAGGTGCAGGAGTTCTTCGACGAGTTCAACCAGGCGGGCTGGGACCTCGGCGGCGCCGGTGCCTGCGTACGTACCGGTATGTCCTGTGTCGGCCCGGCACGCTGCGAGCAGGCGTGCTACGACACCCTCCATGCCCACTACAAGGTCCTCCAGCACTACACCGACGATATCCACCGGCCAGCCCTGCCGTACAAGACGAAGTTCAAGTTCTCCGGCTGCCCGAACGACTGCACCAACGCGACGCAACGGGCCGATTTCGCCGTGATGGGGACCTGGCGCGATGACATCCAGATCGATCACGCCGAGGTGGGGGCGTTCATCGCGGAGCACGGCCTCGACTACGTGGTCAACTCGGTGATCAACATGTGCCCCACCCGGGCGATCCAGCTCAAGGGCACCAACGACATCCAGATCAATAACCACGACTGCGTGCGCTGCATGCACTGCATCAACGTCATGACCAAGGCCCTCTCCCCGGGCAAGGATCGCGGCGTCACCCTGTTGGTGGGCGGCAAGGGCCACCTCAAGGTCGGCAACATGCTCGGCTCGGTGATGGTGCCGTTCATGAAGTTCGAGACCGACGAGGACATCGACAAGTTCATCGATCTCGCCGACCGCATGATCGACTGGTGGGCCGAGGCGGGCCTCGACCACGAGCGGATCGGGGAGTGCATCGAGCGCCTCGGCATCCAGCAGTTCCTCGATGCCGTCGGCCTCGAGCCGACCGTGGAGATGGTGACCCAGCCGCGCGACAACCCGTTCTTCAAGGCCGCGTATTAGACCCGACTCCCGACGTCGAATAGTCACCCCCACACCTCGCGAAGGAAAGAGACTATGGCAACTGCTCAACGTACCTGGACCACCATCGAGTCGGGTGTCCCGGAGGTCACGCCCTTCCTCCACCCTGCCCAGATCCGCAACTACGGCAAGTGGAAGTACCACTACCGGCCCCGCCCCGGCGTCCTGTGCCACGTGGGCGAGAGCGGCGAGAAGCTGTTCACCGTGCGCTGCGGGACCCAGCGCCAGATGACGGTCGACATCGTCCGCTACCTGTGCGACGTGGCGGACAAGTACGCCGAGGGCCACCTGCGTTTCACCGTGCGCTGCAACTGCGAGTTCATGACCACGGAGGAGGCCAACGTCGACAAGCTGATCACCGAGCTGGAGAGCCACGGCTACCCGGTCGGCGGCACGGGCAACGCGATCTCGGCGGTCGCCCACACCCAGGGCTGGTGGCACTGCGATATCCCGGCCACCGACGCCTCCGGCGTCAACAAGTCGATGATGGATTCCCTGTTCGACGAGTTCATCAAGGAGGAGATGCCCAACCGTGTGCGCCTCTCCACCTCCTGCTGTGAAATCAACTGCGGCGGTCAGGCGGACATCGCGGTGGTGGTGCAGCACACGCGGCCGCCGCGCATCAACCACGACATCCTGTCCAACGTCTGCGAGCTGCCGAAAGCGGTGGCCCGCTGCCCGGTGGCGGCGATCCGCCCGACCACGGTGAATGGCAAGCCCTCGGTGATGGTCGAGGAGAGCAAGTGCATCGTGTGTGGCGCCTGCTTCGGCGCCTGCCCGGCCATGGAGATCAACCATCCGGAGCACTCGAAGCTCGCCGTGTGGGTCGGCGGCAAGAACGGCAACGCCCGTACCCGTCCGTCGAACATGAAGCTGGTGGCCCACGGTCTGCCGAACAACCCGCCGCGCTGGCCGGAGGTGAATGCGGTGGTGAAGAGAATCCTGTACGCCTACAAGGAAGGCGGCCAGCCGTGGGAGCGCATCGGCGAGTGGATCGACCGAATCGGCTGGCGGCGCTTCTTCGAGGCGACCGGGTTGGAGTTCGACAAGTACATGATCGACAACTACCGGCACGCCCGCCACACGTTCAACCAGTCCTGTCACATCCGCTTCTAGGCGGAGGTCCCTGGCGTATCCCCATCTACGGCGCCGGGCCGGGGAATCCTCTCCGGCCCGGCCGTCTCGGGTGCCTAGAGGCCGGTGCCTCGGGCGGGAGGTCCGTGTGGGCCAGGGGCTGTGGGCCGCGTGAAGCCTTGCAGATGGTTGCTTAACGACAGAGATGAGGAATTGAGGCCATGCCACAGAGCACAATCCCGATGAACCCCATCCTCAAGGCCGCCCTTGAGTACGAGTTTCCGCCCTACAGCGAGGAGACCGGATGGGAAAAGGTCGTCGCCCAGGGTGACCACTCCCACCAGTGTCCCACCTACGTTACCCGCGTGCCCCCGTGCCAGGCGAGCTGCCCGGCGGGTGAGGACATCCGTGGCTACCATAACCTCATCCGCGGCGTCGAGAAGGTGGGTAAGGACCAGGCCCGGTGGGAGGCAGCCTGGCGGCGGATCACCGATAAGAACCCCTTCCCGTCGATGATGGGGCGACTGTGCCCCGCGCCATGCCAGGACGGCTGTAACCGGCAGTTCGTCGACGAGACGATCGGCATCAATGCGGTCGAGCACGCCCTCGGTGACTGGGCCGTCGAACAGGGTCTGACCTTCGACAAACCCAAGATTTCCACCGGCAAGACCGTGGCCGTGGTAGGTGGGGGCGTGGCGGGTCTATCCTGCGCCTACCAACTCCGCCGCCGGGGTCACGACGTGGTTCTGTTCGAGGGGCGCGAGAAGCTTGGTGGGATGGCGCGCTATGGCATCATGGGTTACCGCATGCCGCGCGAGGAGCTGGACGCCGAGATTCGGCGTATCGTCGACATGGGCATCGACGTCCGGACCAACCACAAGCTAGGCCGGGACTTCACCCTGGACGAGCTACGCGAAAAGTACGACGCGGTGTTCCTGGGCATCGGCGCGCAGAACGGGCGCAACCTGCCGATTCCCGGCTCCGATCTCCCGGAGGTGACCAACGCCATCAAGTTCCTGGTCGATTTCGAGGAGCGCGGCCACGAGAAGCAGGTCCCGAAGAAGGTGGTTGCTGTAGGTGACGGCGACGTGGCCATGGACGTGGTCCGCCTGGCCCTGCGCCTCGGCGCCGACGACGTGACCCTGCTCTCCGCGGTGGAGCGCCAGGATATGAAGTGCCTCTCCTTCGAGTTCGACGAGGCCGTGTCCGAGGGCACCAAGGTCGAGTATGCGATCGGCACGGTCCAGGTGAAGAAGAACGGCGGTCCCGGGGTCACCATCGAGTGCGTGCGCATGCAGCCCAAGGAGAAGGGCGAGGAGGGCTGGAACTCTCCGATCCCGTTCTTCCGTTACAAGCCGATCCCGGGGACCGAATTCGAGATCCGCGCCGATCTGTTGGTGTCCGCCATCGGCCAGGCGATCGATGCCGAGGGCGTCGAGGCGGTGACCGCCAGCGCGCCGTGGGTGAAGGTCGACAACCACTACCAGGTCCAGGGCATGGAAGGCGTGTTCAGTGGCGGCGACGCCCTGTCGCTGACCCTTCTGACCACCGCGATCGGGCACGGTCGCAAGGCCGCCGAGCGGATCGACGACTACGTCATGGGCCGGCCGTTCCCGCGCGCCGACAGGCCCGACATCATCCGCTTCGAGAAGCTCAAGTCCGACTATTTCAAGATCACCCCCCAGCGCAAGCGCGGCCACAGCCACCCCAAGGGCAAGGATGTGCTGCACAACTGGGAGGACCTCCTGCATGAGCTGAGTAAGGAGGAGGTCGAGGCGGAGTCGGCACGGTGCATGAGTTGCGGCCTGTGTTTCGAGTGTGATCAGTGCATGATCTACTGCCCCCAGGAGACGATCACCAAATTCAAGAGCAACCCGATCGGCAAGGTGATGTTCACCGTGTACCAGGGGTGCGTCGGTTGTCACATTTGTTCCCAGGTCTGTCCAACGGGCTTCATCGACATGGGTATGGGCGAAGGGCTGTAAACACTCTTTGCCGCGGTAATGCACGGCCCCCCAGCGAGACATCGCCGGGGGGCCAATTTATTTCACGATTTCACGCCCATCCCCACTCGTGCCGGGGGCCAGGGCGAGCGCGTAGTGTCGGTGCTCAACCTCGGCAACGACGCATGTAGGCGACGAAGCGCTCGGCCCAGTCCGGGGTAGCGGCGGCGTGGAGGTGGGCGTAGGTCGCCAGGCAGCGGTCGACCACCATCCCCTCGTGGTGGCCGTCGATTCCCTTGCCCCGGGCGACCCGGTAGGCGAATGGCACTGGCTCCAGCTCGACCACCTTGGAGTGGTGGAATTCGTGGGCGCGCACCTCGCCTTCGCCCCGCCACGGGTGGTGGTCCGTGGGCTCCAGTCGCACGTAGCCGGCCCCTTGGGCACGCTCGAACAACGCCACCTCGCACGGCAGGACGCCGGTCATCTCGGCACGTGTCCCGTGCCAGTGGATCGCCCGGCTCAGGTACATGAGGCCGCCGCACTCGGCGTAGATGGGAAGCCCCGCGCGGGCGTGGGTGAAGATCTCCTGTCGCAGGGTAGCATTCGCCGTGAGGGCGGCGGCATGGAACTCCGGGAAGCCGCCGCCGATGTAGAGGCCGTCCACCTCCGGCAGGTGGCAGTCCGCCATCGGACTGAACGGGACCAGCTCACCACCCGCCCGTCGCAACGCCTCGAGGTTCTCCGGGTAGTAGAAGGTGAAGGCCGCGTCCCGCGCGATGCCGATGCGTACCGCTGGTTGTTGCGGTGGCGGGGCGGTGGATCCGGCTCCCGCGGCCAGTGGCGGCGCGCTCGCCGCCAGGGAGCGCAGTCGCGCGAGGTCCACGTGGCCGCGCATGGCCTGCGCGAGGCGCGCCACCACCTCGCGGCAACGCCTCTCCTCGGCGACCGGGGTGATGCCGAGATGGCGCTCCCGGACCTCGGCCTCCGCCAGCTTCGGTAGGATGCCCAGCACCTCCATCCCCACGTAACGCTCGATGGCGGCGCGCAGTTTGGCCTCGTGGCGCGGGTTCCCTACCTGGTTGAGGAGTACGCCGGCGATCCCTACGTCCGGCTCGAAGTCCCGCAGGCCGAGGAGCAGCGGGGCGATACCCCGGGTGATGCCGCGGCAGTCGATTACCAGCAACACCGGGGTGCCGGTGCACCGTGCCAGGGCCGCGGAGGAGTCGCTGCCCTCCGGGTCGACGCCGTCGTGAAGGCCGATGTTGCCCTCGATGATGGCGAAGTCGGCGTCGGCGGTCGCCGCGGCGAGGGTGGGGACGATGCCGTCGTCACCCATGAAAAAGATGTCCAGGGTGCGGCACGCCCGGCCGCTGGCCAGGGTGAGCCACATGGGATCGATGAAGTCCGGCCCCTTCTTGAATGGCTGCACCGTCGCTCCCGCCTCGCGCAGCGCCGCGCACAGACCGACGCCGACCATGGTCTTCCCGGAGGAACGGTGGCCCCCGGCGATCAGCAGGCGGGGCAGGGCGTGGTCAGCCATCAGCGATCAACTATCAGCGACTGCCTTTTCGAGCGCCGCCTCGATCAGCCGCTCCGCCGTGTCCAAGCGGCCCGCGGCGACTTCATCCAGCAGGGGGCCCTCGAGCAGCCCGGTGAAGAACCGGCCGCGGGCCTCCGCCGTCGGGAGTCGGGCACGTGCGCGTTGCCGGTACCGGCCGAGGAGCTCGGCCAGCTTGCCGACCCGCTGCGGCAGCGCCGCAGCGATGACGCGCCGCAGGTAGCCGGCAAGGGCCGGGCTCTGGCCGTCGGTGGAGATGGCAACCAGGACCGGTTCGTCGCGCACGATCGACGGCACGTAGAACGAGCAGTCCTCGGGTCGGTCGACGGCATTGATGAAGATCTTGCGCCGTTCGCACTCGGCGGCGAGGGGGCCGTCGACCTCGGGCAAGCCGGTGGCGGAGATCACCAGCCATACGCCGTTCAGATGGCGCGGCGCCACCTCCTCCCGTACCAGGCGGACGCGCCCCGCGGCGGCCAGGGACTCGATCTCCGGGTGGACAACGGGGGCGACGACGATGACGGTGGCGCCGGCGTCCAGCAGCGCCTCGACCTTGCGTGCGGCGATCGGCCCAGCGCCGACGACCAGCACGGCACGCCCTGCGAGGCGCAGCATGACGGGATAGGAGGGGAGCAAGACGATCTCCAGCCAGGGCCGACGCTAACCGCACGGCGGCGTTTGAGACTGCCCACCGCGCACCGTCTTGGCAAGGAGATCGCGGCGCTACGCACCCACCGCCAGGGAACGCAGGGGCGCTGGACAGAGTTCGCCCTGCGAGGTTCCACGGCGGCAAAGCTCGGCGGCGAGGTGGCGGTAGGCCCGCTGCTTGTCGTGGCACCACGGCTCGGAGAGCAGCAGCGCCGGCGGCGCGTCCCCCACCAGTCGCTGCACGGCCACGCCCGCAGGGGTGCGCTCCAGGAAGTCCGCGGTCCAGGAGATGTAGGTGGCGAAGTCGGGAAGGTGCAGACGGCCTGCCTGGTGCGCGCCTGCCAGCACCGTGTCACGTACGACGTGGAGGTTGTGCAACTTGACGCTGTGATAGGGGTAGCGCGCCAGAGTCGTCGCCGTCTCCCGTACTTCGCTCCGTCCCTCCCCCGGCAGGCCCAGGATCATGTGCAGACACACGTCAAACCGCCGGCCCGAGCACTGCTCGAGGGCGGCCGCGGTATCCGCCCACGTGTGGCCGCGGCGGATCTTCTGCAGGGTCGGATCGTGAATCGACTGGATACCGACCTCCAGGGTGACGTGGGTGTCGGTGGCGAGGTCGTCCAGGAGATCGAGTACCGCGGGGCCGAGACAGTCGGCACGGGTACCGATCGCTACGCCGACCACGTCTGGCTCCGCCGTGAACGTGCGATACAGTCGCTCCAGTTCTCGCACCGGGCCGTACGTGTTGGAGTACGCCTGGAAGTATACGATGTAATCGCTCGGCCCGTAGCGCCAGGTGAGGTAGCGGCGGCCACGTTCGAACTGCTGGCGCAGGGCGAGGCCTTCGCCCCGCGAACCCGCCGAAAACGCCGCGTTGTTGCAGAACGTGCAGCCGGTGAGGCCCTTCGTGCCATCGAGGTTGGGGCAGGTAAAGCCCGCGTCCACGCACAGCTTGCGCACCGGCCGTGCGAACCGCTCCCGGAGGTAGCGGCTGTACGGGTAGAACGGCAGTCTCGGGTCTGTGGGCTGGGGCATCACGCGTCGCGCGAGGTGGCCTTCGTGGCGCCCGTAAGTGGCACTGGCTAGTGGCTTCCGGGCTCGTTGCGCGGCTGGTGTAGTTCTTGCAACGCTAGCATGAAAGGACTGGTTTTCACCCGCCCCATTTTCTCTGGAGTGCACGATGCAATTCACCCGTGCCACCGAATACGCCGCCCTCGGAATTCTCCACCTTGCGACCCTAGACGAGGGCGCCGTGGTGAGTACGGAGGAGATCGCCCAGCAGCGGTCCGTCCCGGCGAAGTTCCTTGCGGGGGTCACCCGTGACTTGGTACGGGCGGGCATCATCAGCGCGCACCGTGGCCGCAACGGTGGTGTCTCGCTTGCGCGGCGGCCAGAAGAAGTAACGCTGCGTGATGTTTATGAGGCGGTCGAGGGCAAGATGCAGGTCGCCGAGTGCATGCGGCCCAACCCCCACTGCAACGCCCTCGGCGATTGTGCCCTGCAGGGGGTGTGGGCGGAGCTCCAAGACCAGCTCTTGGGCGCCATGGAGAAGGTCACCTTTTCCGACTTGGCAGAGCGTGAACGGGCGCTCCGGGCCGCGAACGTTAACGCCCTGTGACTCCCCCCGGCGCGATTTGGCTCGCGGGACAAGATTTCCCGGGACGCGAGCCAGGACGAGGCGAAATATCCCGATCAAGATACTCCAGCTTTTAGGAAAGCGGGAGGGGAAACGCTGGTCGATGATACCGCGTAACGAACGGGTGTCGGTCTTGCGAAGAGCGCCTCTATGCGGCAGGCTACCTCGCCGTCTGGTGGCCTCCTTCCGTACCGGTGGGTAGTGCGCACTCTGGCAGAAGCGCGTGGTCGCGGGGCCGTGTGACCTCACGCTCCCACTCAGGTTGGATGGCCAAATCTATAACGAGAAGGAAACGCGATGAAGTTCGGAATCTTGGTCCTTGAGGGGCCTTATAACCATCAGGCAGGGGATAGCGCCTACCAGTTTGCGATGGCGGCCCTGGAGGCCGGTCATCACATCCAGGGGATCTTCTTCTACCACGACGGTGTGTTGAACGTGGATAAGTTCATGGAGCCGCCCCTGGACGATCGGAACATCGCCAACCGGTGGTCGGCTCTGGCGGAGAAGCACAACATCGAGATGATTGCGTGTATCGCCGCAGCCAAACGACGCGGCATCACTCCTGCCGTATTGGTCCCGGGCGTGCGCATCGACGGACTCGGGCAGCTTAGCGAAATCTGTATCGAGGCCGATCGCCTCGTCACTTTTGGAGACTGATCGCCATGGCGGAAGACCGCAAAACGAAGATCATGTTTATCTGCCGCCAGGCTCCCCATGGGTCGATCTATGCCTACGAGGGGCTGGAGGTGATGCTCATCTTCGGTGCCTACGAGCAGGAGTACGTGGCCGTCTTCATGGATGATGGGGTGTACGACCTGAAGAGAGGGCAGGACACCACCGAGCTTGGTGTCAAGGAGTTCGCTACCACTTACCGGGTGATGGAGGACTACGGAATCGAGACCATCTACGTCGACCGCAAGTCCTTAGAAGAGCGGGGGCTGACGGAAGACGACCTGCTCATTCCGGTGCAGGTGGTGGAACGAGAGGTGATCTCCCAGGCGATGGAGGAGCAGGACGTTCTGCTCCCCTTCTAACCACGATTACTCGTGAGGAGAACGATCTTGCTGCATACCGTGAACAAGTCGCCGTTTGATCGTAGCGCATTAATGAGCTGCCTGGAGACCGCTCGCCCGGAAGACCCCATCTTGTTCTTCGAAGATGGCGTGATCAGTGCGATGCAGGGCACCAAGTTCGAGCCACTGGTTCGGCAGGCGCTCGAGAGCCACCCAATCTATGCGATTCGCGCAGACCTGAAGCTGCGCGGCATCGATAAGCTCATCGACGGCATCAAGGTGTGTGACTACTCCTGCTTTGTGTCACTCGCCGTGGAGCACAAGGTCATGGCTTGGTTGTAGGACGATCGTTCCCGACCCTGAAAGACGGGGGTGAGTACCTGTGATGTGATAGCGGATGCGACGTCGTGTTGGCGGTTGAGTTTATTAGGAGTGTTACCGGGTGATGCGCGGAACGACGGTCGTTACAGGGTTCCTAGTGTATAGAATCGCCATCGACGTTTCCGGCTCTATTGTGACTATGGCTCCCTGACATCTCGGAGAAAGGCCTTGCAAAGGACTAAGTGGGTCATCGGCTCCCTCGCCGTCTTTACCGTTGTGTTGTTCAGCCCGTTCCTCGTGAATGCGGTGGGGGGGTACTTCGGTACGAAAGTCGAGGCGCCCAACCCGAAGGCAGCGCGTGGAACCGCATGCATTCTGCCCACGGCGGAGATGCGACAGGTCCACATGAAGATGTTCATGCATACCCGCGACAACACCGTGCGCTCGGGGATGCGTACCCAACAGACCAGCCTCAAGAATTGCCAGACGTGCCACCCTACCCGCGGCGATTTCTGCGACCAGTGCCACAACTTCGCTGGGGTGAAACCCGAATGTTGGAACTGCCACTTCTACCCGGAGCACGCGGGCGACGTACCCCAGGGAGGCCATCGTGGATAGGCGGACGTTCCTGAAGATGGGGGTGGCTACCGCTGTCGGTACCGTGGGGGTGAGCGCCGCGGTACAGCGCATCGAGCTCGAGGCGGCACCTCGCCCGGAGGGCCAGGAGGCCACCTCTGCCAACAAATGGGGAATCGTGATCGATCTGGACAAGTGCACGCGCGGGTGTACGGCGTGCGCCGATGCGTGTCGCACCGAGAACAACGTCCCGTTTTACGGCGACCCTAAGATCGACAACCACTGGATCCGGGTCGTCACCTTCAAGGATCCGATCCCGAACGCGCAGGAGCGCCAGATCCCGCTCATGTGCAACCACTGCGAGCACGCCCCCTGTGCCCATGTCTGTCCCGTGGCCGCCACGTTCAAGCGCGCCGACGGGGTGACGCTGGTCGACCAACACCGCTGCATCGGCTGCCGGTACTGCGTCATCGCCTGCCCGTACAAGGCCCGGATGTTCGTGTTCAAGCACACCGAGGAGTGGCACAGCCCGGACTTCCCGAAACGCACGCATGGTGTGGCCGAGGGATGCCATCTGTGCGTGCATCGCATCGACCGCGGCGAGCAACCGGCGTGTGTTCAGGCATGCGCCGACGCGGACCATGGCGCCATGACCTTCGGCGATCTGAAGGACCCGAATAGCGCCGTCGCCAAGAAGGTCGCTACCAGCCGGGCGCAGGTGCTGCGGCCGGAGCTCGGGCTGAAGCCCGCGGTGTACTACCTCGGACTGTGAGGCAGTCATGACGACCTATTTCCGCACCATCGAGGGACGTTCGCCCCGCTTTTTCCTGCTCGTCGCCGTGCTGGCGGTCCTCTCCGCTTGGGGGGCGTGGGCTTCGTGGATGATGTTCTCCCAGGGCCACCACATCACCGGCATGAACAACCAGGTGCCGTGGGGCCTGCCGATCGCCATGGCGGTCTACTTCATCGGGTTGAGCGCGGGCTCCCTGGTGTTGTCGGCAATCTCCTCCGTGTTCGGTCAGAAGCAGTACAAGCCGTTTTCTCGCATCGCCGTCTACATGGCGGTGTTGCTGATCATCGCGGCCCTCGCCTCGATCATCCTGGACTGGGGGCGGCCGGACCGGATCATCCATCCCTTCATCTATTTCCAACCGCGGTCCATGTTCTCGATCAATACGTTCCTGTACTCAATGTACATGGTCATCGGGGTGATCTACCTCTGGATCCTGTTTGCGGAGAAGGATGAATGGGTAAAGCCGATCGGCATCATCGCCGTGGTGTGGGCAGTCGGGGTCCACACCGGCACCGGCATGATCTTCGGCTTCATCAACGCTCGCGAGCTGTTCCACTCTGCGCTGCTCGGCCCCTCGTTCATCGCCGCCGCCGCCTCTTCGGGGACGGCGCTGATCATCCTGTTGCTGCTGGCCACCTTTCGCTACACGGAGCGTCCGCTAGACAACTCCCTGGTCGTTGGGCTTGCCAAGTACCTGCGGATCTTCATTCTGGTCGTCATCTATTTCATCTTCTGCGAGAACGCCACCCGCTCCTACATGCCGGCGTACTACCACGCCGAGGGCTTTCTGCTCCTCCACGGCGGCCAGTACCCGCTCGTCTTCTGGGGCGGTTTGGTGACCATCGGGCTGGTGATCCCGGCAGTGATCCTGTTTCACCCTCGCTGGGGTCAGACCATCCAGGGGATTGTGCTCGCCTCTGTGATGCAAGTCGCGGGTGTGCTGGCCGAGCGGTATATTATAGTCCTTCCTGGTCAGGATTTTCCGCTCGATGTGCTTCCGGGCAAGGAGATCATCGCCAGCCCCTTCCTCGACGGCCAGTTCGCGAATTACTCGGTGAGCCTGCCGGAGATCGCCCAGGCCGTTGGGATTTCAGCGATGGTCGGACTCGCGTATGTAATCGGCTTGAAGGTTCTTGCGTTGTTGCCCCAGGAGGCGCGGGATGCGGAGGGCTGAGACAGCGTTATTCGGCTAATAGGGTCCTGGGTAGTTTGCCCACGATTTCAATCAACCAAAGGAGATGAGAGATGCCGACGATTGAAGTGAACGGTAAGGTTATGCAAGTGGACGAGGAAGGTTACCTGCAGAGCCTCGACGATTGGAGCATGGAGGTCGCCAGTTTCCTCGCCGAGAAGGAAGGCGTCGATATGACGGACAACCACTGGGAGGTGGTGAACTTCCTGCGCGAGTACTACGAGGAATACAAGATTGCGCCCATGATCCGTATCCTGACCAAGGCCCTCGGTAAGCGTCTCGGCCCGGAGAAGGGCAACACCAAGTACCTGTATGAGCTCTACCCGGGTGGGCCGGCGAAGCAGGCGTGCAAGATCGCCGGTTTGCCCAAGCCCACGGGGTGCGTGTAACCAGATGCCGTTCCCGTCGGTGACGGCGGGAACGGCGGCATGCCGCCGTTCGGGTAGGGCCGTGTCCTGCTTCGAGCGCTGCACCGGCGAGATGGGTGCCGGGGGGTTGTGTCGCGGTGTAGGGTGAGTATGTCGTGGCTGCCGTGAGCTACCAGCCAACATCACCAGGAGTGCTGGGGGATCATTTCCCACATCGGGTTTGAGAGGCCAACATGTCGCCATTCTCGCTTCTTTATACAGCCCTGGCCTACGCGGCCATCCTGGTCTTCATTGGCGGCTTTTTGTATCGCATCTGGGTGTATGCCAAGACCCCGGAACCGCTGGTGATCGTCGGGACGCCGGGGGCCAAGACGAGCCTGGGGACGGCTGCGCGTCTTGGTATGGACGTCGTGTTCTTTACCAGCCTCTTTAAGGGCAACAAGGCGATCTGGATCGGTGCGTACGTCTTCCACGGCGCCCTGTGCCTGATCATCTTCCGCCACCTGCGGTATATCTTCGAGCCGCTGCCGGAGTGGTTCATGTATGTGCAGCCGATTGGCATTTACGCAGGTCTTGCCGCCTTGCCCGCCCTGCTCTACCTGTGGGCACGCCGGCTACTGCACGAGCGTACCCGGTACATCTCCTCGTTTTCCGATCACTTCGCTCTGCTGCTGTTGATCGCCATCGTGGGTACGGGCCTCCTGATGAAGTTCGCGGTGCGTACCGACGTGGTAGCGGCCAAGGCCTTCATTCTGGGGTTGGTGCGCCTTCATCCGGTGCCCGCACCCGTGGATTTCTGGTTCCTGTTGCACTTCACACTCGTGCTAGTGTTATTGGTGTATTTCCCGTTCAGCAAACTGATGCACGCTGGCGGCATCTTTTTTAGCCCGACTCGAAACCAGATGGATACGCCGCGCAGCCGCCGGCACGTCGCCCCCTTCTAGAACGAGTTCTGCGTAGGAGTCTCTCGTGGCAGACATCGCAGTTCCCGAGCTTGATGGCCACATCCGTATCCCCCTGATTCACGAGGGGGCGACCGCTCACTATCACACCCAGGTGGCGGGGCCGGAGCACCAGAAGCCGCTAGGGTACCCTGGTGAGCTGGTCGACAACTGGCAGGAGGTCGCGATCAACAAGCTCGGCGAGATCCTAGAGACCAACAAGGCCCTCAAGGTCTTCATGGATATCTGTGTCAAGTGCGGCTCGTGTACCGACAAATGCCACTACTTCCTAGGCACCGCCGACCCCAAGAACATGCCGGTGGCGCGCCAGGACCTGCTACGCAAGGTATACCGCCGCTACTTCACCCTGGGCGGCAAGCTCTTTCCCAAGCTAGTCGGCGCCGAGGACCTCACCGAGAAGGTGCTGGACGAGTGGTACACGTACTACAATCAGTGCAGCCAGTGCCGGCGCTGCTCGGTCTTCTGCCCGTACGGCATCGACACCGCCGAGTTCTCCATGGCGGCACGGCGGATCATGGGGGAGATCGGCAAGGGCAACAAGTACTGCAACGAGATTGTCAACAAGGTCTTTACCACCGGCAACAACCTGGGCATTCCAGGGCCGGCCTTGGAAGGCACCCTCGAGTTCCTGGAAGAGGAGGTCAAGGAGGATACCGGAGTCGACGTGCGCTTCCCCATGGACGAGAAGGGTGCCGAGGTGCTCCTCATCACGCCCTCCGCCGACTTCTTCAGCGCACCCCACGTCGACTCCCTGGTGGGGTACGCCAAGGTCTTCCACCAGGCCGGGGTTAGCTGGACGGTCAGCTCCTACGCCTCCGAGTTTGCCAACTTCGGGATGTTCATCGGCGACTTCCATGCCATGCGCAAGATCGCCCAGCGCATCAAAGACATGGCCCAGGACTTCGGCGTCAAGCGGGTGATCGTCGGCGAGTGTGGACACGCATGGCGGGTTGGCCACTCGTTCTGGAATACCCTGGTCGGGCCGTGGGACTTCCTCGATCAGCGCTACCCAGTGCCGCAGCACATCTGCGAGTTCACCTACGATCTCGTCCAACGGGGTGCGATCAAGTTCGACAAGTCGAAGAACGATCACCGGGTGGTGACCTTCCACGACTCGTGCAACGTGGCCCGCGCCAGCAGTATGGGTGGTTTCGAGGGTGGGCAGTTCGAGATTCCCCGCGCCCTCATCCGCGCCTGCTGTAACCACTACGTGGACATGGCGGAGGAGACGATTCGCGAGAAGACCTACTGCTGCGGCGGCGGTGGCGGTCTGCTCACCGACGATCTCATCGAATTGCGGGTGCAAGGGACCCTGCCTCGGGCCCAGGCCCTGCACCAGGTCATGGACAGTCACGGGGTGAACTTCCTGGCGTTGATCTGCGCGATCTGCAAGGCTCAATTCACCAAGGTTCTGCCGTATTACGGCATGGATATGGAGATGGTGGGCGGTGTCCACCAGCTAATCAGCGACGCCATCGTGTTGGAAGCGAACCCCGAGATCTGAGCAGAAACCGCTCGCCAAGGCCATGGAAACTCGGTCCTTCCCGAGGAGTGAATCTATTCGGCCCGGTACGGTCTATCTGGTCGGGGCCGGGCCGGGTGATCCGGAGCTCATGACCCTGCGTGGCGCCCGTCTCCTGGGGGAGGCGGAGGTGGTTGTCTACGACGCCTTGGTGCACCAAGCCCTGCTGCGCCTCGTCCATCCCGAGGCGGACATGGTCTTCATGGGCAAGCGGGCGGGTTGTGCTAGTCCCAGCCAGGCCGAGATCAACGAGCGCTTGATCGAGCTTGCCCGGTCTGGTAGGACCGTGGTGCGCCTCAAGGGTGGAGATCCGTTCGTCTTTGGCCGGGGCGGCGAGGAGGTGCTCGCGCTCAGCCGAGCCGGGATTCCATGCGTGGTGATCCCGGGAGTGACCGCAGGGGTCGCGGTCCCCGCATCGCTGGGGATCCCGGTGACACACCGTGGTACCGCCGGCTCCGTGGCCTTCGTCACCGGCCACCCGGGCAAGGGCCGGCCGGATCCGGTCGAGTGGCGGAAGATCGCGACGGCGGTGGACACCCTGGTGATCTATATGGGGATGCGCCGCCTCCATGACATCACGGCGGCGTTGATCGAGGGGGGGCGATCCCCCTCCACGCCCGCCGCCGTGATCAGCCAGGGCACCACCGGTGAACAACGGCACGTGATTGCCGACCTAGTTCACCTGTCGGCTGCCGTGGAGCAGGCGGGCATTCCCACCCCAGCGCTAATCATCGTGGGAGACGTGGTAGCCGTGCGTGGCGAGTTCACCACCCTGGCCACCGTGGCTCTGCCGACGGGGGTTCTAGGCTAGGCAGGGTTCCCCGCGGGAGACCCGAGAAGGGAGGCAAGGCGCCACCACAGTGGGGCGCTACCCACGGCCCGCCCGACGTTCCATCTTGTCTTACCTCGTGGCGGGAAACAGGTGAGGGGGCGACAGCTTTTCACCGCTTGCCTACTCGGCTATTCTCGATATCTCCGTTCCGCCCGATCCCGGTGCGAGACCGCATTTCGTATGGAGCTGAAGATGAGGAACCGACGCAATTCTCCAATCAGTGACATCATGACCACTCGGGTGCACACCGTTCAGGAGCACTCCAAGCTGAGCTCGGCATGCTGCATCATGGCAGACAACAACCTGCGCCATGTACCCGTGCTGCGGGGGAAAAAGTTGGTGGGACTAATCTCCCACCGCGATCTGTGCCGTGCCATGCCCACCAGCCTCCTGGGAGCGGATGATGCTAAGGAGAAGAACTTCATCGACTCCTTGGCCCGGGTCGAGGACGTGATGATCCACAATCCCAGGACCATGAAGCCGACAGACACGATGAAGTCCGCGTTGGAGGTGCTCATCGAGACCAAATACGGCTGTTTGCCAGTCGTCGATGACCAAGGCGAGCTCGTGGGCATTGTCACCTCGCACGACATGTTGCTGTTCCTCAATGCCATGTGGGCGGTGTTAAAGGAAGGCGTACAGGCGTAACAGATCCACCACTCGCGCCGACTGCGTTGGTGACGCGGGGCGTGGTGGCGTTCCCTTGGCGCCCGGCGGTCGTTGTACCGACCCTGGGTTACTTCGCTGGGGCGAAGTAGGCTGGGGTAAGCTAACCGGACGCCGGTAACTATACTGGCGGCCTTGGTGGCACGCCGTTGCAGCAGGTCGGCTCATGGACCGTACCACCCGCGCCTTCATCTACGCCTCCTTGTTCTATCTCGGGCTCGGTGCCCTGCTGGGTCTCGGCGTCGGCATCGCACCGGCGACCTTTCTCGCATGGCGCTTCGTCCACGCTCATCTCCTCCTGCTCGGGTTCATGGCGATGATGGTGTACGGGGTGGGGTATTTCATCCTGCCCCGCTTCAACGCCACCACCCTGCGCTGGCCACGACTCCTCCCGGTCCACTTCTGGACGGCGAACGTGGGTCTGCTCGGAATGTGCGCCACCTACGACGGCCTGCTCCTGCCAGCAGGCGTGAGCGAGCGCCTGCCGTTCGCGGTGTTTGCCGGGACGGAGGTGGTCTCGGTCCTGCTGTTTGTCGCCAACCTGTGGGCCACGATGGCATCGACGCGACCCGGCCCCGCTCCGGCAGTCGTACCCGTCGCGCCGAAGGTGGCCAGACCCGCACCGCCGCCGGCGCCACCGAAGTACACCTTCGCCCTCGATTCGCTGGTAACGGAGGTCTTGCAGCGGCAACCGGCCGCGACGGAAATCCTGCGGCGCCACGGTGTGGAGGGGCTCGACGACCCGAAGACTCTCGCCCAGATGGGGCGATTCAAGATCACCCTGGAGCGCCTCGCGGCCACCCACGGTCTGGTAGGGCGGGAGCTGCTGACGGAGCTCAACCAGGGTGCGGCGGTAGCATCCCCGGCGACCCCTCTGAGGTTCAATGTCGGGAGCGGCTCCACACCGTCGGAAGACGGCCCGTGCCGCCCGAACGACATCATCGGCGACGTACTCGCGCGCTACCCCGCGACCACGGCGGTCTTTCAAGAGCGGTTCGGTGCGGGATGTTTCTCATGTCCCGGGCAGACGACCGAGTCGATCGTTCAGGCGGCGATGATGCACAACGTCGATCCGGCGGATCTGGTAGCCGCCCTGAACCGGGTCGCGGGGGCGAGGCAATGAGCATTCTGGCTTGCGAGCCGACGTGGCCCGCGTCGGTGCCGCCGGGTCCCTTCGACCTCGGTGATGATGGGACGTACCAACGGTGGCGGGACGCCAAGCTCGCCGCCTACCCCAGCCGCTTTGAGGAGTTGGTGGTGGAGGTGAGGGACCCGCGTCGGCTCACCGTGGCCGAGCACGCGGCGGTCCTGCGCCGCTGCCGGCAGGCCAACATGGCCGTGTACGCGAGCCCGACCGGCGATGACCCGGACACGGAGATCCCCCGGCGCATGGGGGCACAGTTCGGGTTGGCGAACCTGGACCACAACCCCGGCGCCGATGATGCCGGGATCACCGCCATCACCGTGGTCGAGGGCAGCGGCTACATCCCGTACTCCAACCGTCCCATCCGCTGGCACACGGACGGTTATTACAACCGGCCGGACCGCCAGATCCGCGCCATGCTGCTGCACTGCGTGGTCCCGGCCGCGGACGGTGGAGAGAGCGGTCTACTCGACCATGAGATGGCCTACATCCAGGTGCGGGACGCCCACCCGGAGTATGTTGCGGCCCTCGTGGCGAGCGACGCCATGACCATCCCCGGCAACCTGGACGATCCGCGCGTCCTGCGGCCGGACCGCAGCGGCCCGGTCTTCTGGGTCGACCCGGAAACGGCCACCCTGCAGATGCGCTACACGGCCCGGAAACGCAACATCGTGTGGCAGGATGACGCGACCGTGCATGCTGCAGTCGCCTTCCTCGAATCGCTGATGGCCCCCGGGGCGCCGTATCTCTTCCGGGCGACCCTGGCGCCGGGTCAGGGGCTGATCTGCAACAACGTCCTCCACGATCGCACCGGCTTCCATGACAACGGACCGGCCCGCCTCCTCTACCGCGGCCGCTATTACGACCGGATCGCAGGCACGGCGTCGGCCGGGTAGTCCTGGACGGATCGCGAGGACGGGAGTCCGGGCGAACGGTAGAGATGCCGCTGGTCGCGGAGGGGAGCACAGGCCGACCTGGGTTTTGGTGTTGACGTGGCGGACGCCGTTTTGGTATTTAAGACATCGTCATCCGAAAATAAAAGGTCGCTCCCGCGAGAGGGTATGGTTCTGTCCAAGGCTTGTAACTACGCCCTACGCGCGGTGCTCTACATTGCGGCGCGGGATCGAGGCGAGTTCATTCCCATCCTCGAGATTTCGGAGACCCTCGGCATCTCATTTCACTTCCTGACCAAGACGCTCCAAGTCCTGACCCAGAACAACATCTTGACCTCGAATCGCGGCCCGAAGGGGGGGGTGGCGCTCGCCCGCCCGCCCGAGTCCATCGCCCTGATGGAGGTCATCCTGGCGATCGATGGGAGGGAGCTGTTTGAGCGGTGTGTCCTCGGTCTCGACTACTGTGGTGATGATCGCCCCTGCCCCCTCCATCCCCAGTGGCGAGAGGTGAAGGCGCAGATGCGGGAGATGTTCGAGCACACCACCGTGGCAGATG
>DASWHD010000052.1:0-4553 GCA_036393335.1 bacterium | reverse complement strand
GCTACGGCGTCGCCGCCATGCGCCAGAACACGCGCTCCACCGGCGGCGTGGTCGCGGCCGCGGCGTCGCCGGCCTGCCCGAGCTGGATGATGTCGCCGTTGACACTGGCGCCATACACGGCACCGTTCTCCACGTGCAGGGCGCCGCGGAAGTTGCCGGCATCGACGATCTCCACCTCGACCGTCGGGTCACCGCCGGCACCGCCCACAGCGTTGCCGACGTTTAGCGCCCGCAGCGAGCCACGCGCCGCGCCATCCACGAGGTAATCATCCGTGGGATCGGCGCTCTCCACCGTCCCCACCACCGAGCCGACGAACAAGACGTCGCCGCTGAGGATCGGGGAGGAGTAGATCTTCTCACCGACCTCCAGGTCATAGCTGAACAGCACCTCGCCCACCCCCTGGCCGACGTGCGGGTGGTGCGCGGGCGGTCCGGCCTTCACGGCGATCACCTTGTGCAGGTGGTCCGCGTCCGCCGGCGCCCAGTCGGTACCGCCGGTGCCGAAGAAGAGGATGACCTGCCCGCCCGCCACCGCGACCGCGGGCGACGCCCCGATTGGGTCATCGTTGCCGGCGTTGTACAGGGGGATGCCCGCACCGTACGGGTTGTCACCCGTGTTGGCCGCCAGTTGCCACAGCCGGCCATTGTTGTCCCCGACAAAGACCCAGTCCGCGAAGCCGTCGTTGTTTTGATCGACCGCCGTCAACGCCCCGGGAATGTCGTTCACCGACCGGTTGTAGCTCGCGTGGAACTCCCAGAGCTTCTGGGCGTTGTCGAGACGGAAGGCGTAGACGCGCACGCCGCCTTCCTTCTGACCCGGCACCGCGTATCCGGTGGCGACGTAGACCACGTAGGTCGCCTCGGCCGGGGTGGTGTTGAGGAAGACGCGGCTGATCGCGGTCTTGTAGGCATGGCCCATCTGTACCGCGTCCAGCACACCGTCGCCATTGGCGTCGGTATCGGCCACCTCGTCGGCCTGCGGCGGACGGATGTCGGTCACTTCCCAGAGGACCTCCGGTGCCTCTGGATCGGAGACGTCAAGCGCGAAGATCGACTTCCCCCCGTAGCCCTCGGCACCGACCAGGACGGTGCGGGCCTTGGGCTCAGACTCCCCGGCATATTTGATCTTCACGTCGGACACGGTCGGCGAGGCATCCACCGCCGCATAGTCCTTCGGAGCGGAGGGATCGTTGCGGTCATTTTGCAACCTGGGCAACAGCTCGCCGGGGATAAAACCCCACTTCTCGACCCCGGTGCCGGGATCGAGAGCAGCGGTGCCCTGATGTCCGGCGTCGAAGGCATGCAGGATTCCATCGAGGCTACCGACATAGACCATCCGGCTGCGGGTAGCCCCATCCTCGATGGCCGCTCCGGTCGGACCGACGATCGCCACCGCCGAGTGCTCGATGCCGCCTAGGCGGTTGTCGATGTCCTCGTAGTCGGCCGGGTTACCCGGGTCGTCTCCCGTGAACGCTCGCCCCCGCACTCGGTTGATCACCCGGCGCTCCGGGTTGTCGTTCGCGTCGATCGGATTGGACATCGCCAGGTAGGGTGCGAGGACGCCGGCATTGCCGAAGGTGAAGGCGGTCTGGGTCGGGGAGTCGCCCATGGCCTGTAGCCCGTCGCCGTCGGCGATCACTCCGCCGGTGTTGGCGAACAAGGTGCGGCCGTCCGCAGCCGGCATCGCGTCCGCCGCATCCCAGATCGCCCCGCTCCCCGGCTGGGTGGCGTCGTAGGCCCGCAGGTGGCCGCGCCACCCCGGGTACTCGAAGGAGCCGGCCACCAGCAGGTTGTCCTTGTCGACGATGGGGGCGGAGCGGCTGAATTCGATCGGATTGTGGATGAGGAGCTGGAACTGCAGGTTGAAGAGGGTGTTGAGGACGTAACGCACCGCCGCCGCGCTCTTCCATGCACAGCCCGGATTGAAGCCGCAAGACGTGGTATCGATGAAGCCGGCCGGGGCAATCGGCACCTCGACGGGGGCCGTGCCGGGCTTGGTTCCGAACGACCCGAAGGCCGGGGAGAACGAATCCATGCTCAGGACCTTGGCGCCGTTCTCATACCAGAACTCCTTGAACCGCTGGTTAGCAACCCCCCCCGTCCAGGTGAATCCCACTGCCTCGATGTTCAACACGCTGCCCCCGAGATTACGCAAGAAGATGCCGTTGACCGTGTTCTGGTCCGTGGAGGTAGCGCTGAGGTCGATCTGGAAGACGCCGTCCGCCGCCGTCACCACGTCTGCGGAGATGCCGTTGCCGCCCTGATCGAACTTGATGGAGAGGGTCTGACCGCCTTCGTAGGTCACGGTGAAGGCCGTCACCTGGCCGCCCGCCACGGCCTTGCTCCATACCGTATGAACTTGATCAGTGTCGCCGGCAGCAATCTGGTAGTTAGACTGAGGAATCAGCGATGGCGGTACTACCGCATCGAGGGGCAATCCCGCGCCGTTGTAGAAATCGACCGCGATGTCGTCGTCGCTCACCCGCACCACCTCCGGGGTGGTGACGCCGGCCACGTCGGTACGGCGGATGCGGATTTGGCTGACGGTCAGCACGTCGGGGGTGGTATTGCTCACCAGGATGTTGCTGAGGGTCGAGCCCACGGCGATCGCGTTGGAGAAGTCGACCACCAGCTCCACGCCGCCGGTCACATCGATGTTATCGAACTTCAGCCCATCGACCGTGGAGGTGTAAGGGGTGCCCGCACTGTCCGAGCTGCTGAAGGTGAGGGAGAAGGTCGCCCCGGCAGGCGGCGGTGCATCAAATTGCAGGGAAAAGTGATGGGTCCCCGCCGGGCCGGGGATCGCCACGCCGCCGGCGCCCTTGTCGAGCATACTCAGGCCGCAACCGGCGTCTACGTAGGTGTGTCCGCCGAGATAGATCACATAGCCTTTCGCCGGGTTGCCGCCGACGCTGCCACCCACGTAGTAGTCCCACTGGTCCTGGTCCTCGTTGTTGGGAATGTTCGCCAGGTTGCGGTCGTCGTGGACGTAGCGCTTGACCGTGGCATTGTAGCGGGCGGTCCGATCGGGGACCGGGGTCAGGCCGTTGTTCTGGTCGTACTTCTCGGCCGGCGGATCGCTGACATCTTCCGGGAAGAGGAAGGGCCGGAAGTTGGCCAGGTGGCCGCCCGTGGGATTGAGCTCCTCGGCGCCGACCTGGGAGAAGATGACCGAAGGGTCGTTGTAGACCAAGTGGCCGCTATTCATGAAGCCGCCGTTGTGGCCGATCCCGTAGTCGGTCAGGAAGTGGCCGTTGGTCGAGTGCTCGAAGGTCTCGATGGAGGCGCACTCCGCGAACGTGGCGTTGCCCTTGGCCAGGAACCCCCGGATCTCCTTGACGATCTGCTCCACGTCCGGCTGCCCATCGCCATCGTTGTCGTCGGCATAGGCTCCGCTATATCCCTCCCAGTGTGGCGCCCAGAAAATGGTGAAGGGGTCGACGGCCCGCTGCAGGATGCCGTCGCGCACCTCGTTCGGGGTCACGATCTCGAAGGCGTCGCCGCAGATGTTGGCCAGCACCAGGTAGGAAGCCATGATCTTGACCGCATCCCCCTGCTCCACGTCCTCGCTGTCGCTCATCAAAGCGACCTTCGGCGGGGTGCCGCTCAGCTCCTGCTGCACGTTGCCGGAGAACGGCACCTTGCTCTCGTGCACGTTCACCGCAACCCAGGCACCGTTGGGATTGTTCAGCACTGCACGCGCCACCGCGACGTCATCGGCGTGGATGACCCAGGGTCCGCCCGCGTAGTCGATGGTGTCGGTGACCCCGGCCAGGGGGCTCGTGCCACCGGCATGGTCGACCAATACCACCACCGGGCTGGTGGCCGCGTCGTGGATGGTGAAGTCGATGGCGTCGTTGGTGGTCTTGTCGTCCCGGATCATCCAGTAGACGGTGATGTCGTTGGCCAGCAGCTCGTAGACGAAGCCGTACGCCTCGAATAGCCCCTGGCCCACCTCTTTCTGGTAGGGCTCATCCATGGGGATGATCCAGGAGCCGGCGGGAAAGTTTCTCTCCACCGCCATGGCCGGCGGGCTCACAGACACCGCGGCGACGAAGGCGATCCAAGATAGAACGAATAGCTGCTTCATAACGGTCTCCACTACGGCTGCATTGCAGAACTCAACTAAAAGCTCCCTCTGACCCCGGTATCCACGTTCTGCGCCGTTGCCGTGGCGTTGGTGTTACCGGCATCGACGTTCTCCTGGGCATAGCTGGCGGCGGCCGCGGCGCGGAAGTAGCCGGCCTCCAACACGACCTGCGCGTCATTCGGCGACAGACCCGCCGGCGGCGCACTGTCGATGTAGCCCCAGGCACGCACCAGGATCGTGCCGTTGGCGTCGGTCGCGCCGTTGTTGGGGGCCTCGTCCACGTCATCGCGGAACTCGTACTGGTAGAGGACACCGATCATTTCCGGGACCGCCACCGCCTGCTGGGCGGGCGCAGGGTTGGTCAGAAGGTCGTCCCATGCAGAGCCCACCGCCTGCTGGATCATGTGGGCACGGCCCGCTTCGAGCCCTGCCTCGGCGGCGGCGTGGAGTTGCTTGTGCAGAT
>DASWHD010000051.1:0-4105 GCA_036393335.1 bacterium | reverse complement strand
GCGCCGCCGCCGTGCGCGTGCTCTCCGCCACGCCGGGCATCGCGCGACCGCTGCCGCTGGTGGGAGATCCCCTCCTCGGCGGTGGGCGGGGCATCGTCGTGTGCGTCGAGAAGTGGGTCGCCTTCCCCTTAGTCTGTCCGGCGTGCGGCACCCCCCTGGGCGAATGTGACGACGATGGGCTCCTCGACTCTGCCGGGCTGCCCACGCCGGCGACCTCGGACCACGTGTTCCTCGTCTGTCCCTCCTGCCCGCAGGCGGCGTCGCCGGTGGTCTACTCCGCCACGCCAGCGGAGGAGCTCGGGCGCCACGATGCGGATCTGCGTGACTTCGCGCGATGGACCGACGATATGGGCACCAACATCGTGAGCCGCGATCCGGCGGTGGTGCCGTGTGTCGACTGCGACCAGGTTTCACGCTGTTTTCCACGCACCGGACTCGGGGTGGCCACCGACCGGTTGACCCCTCTGGCGATGCATGCGGCGGATGCCCTGCCCCTGGAGTTGCTGCACCTGCACTTCGACGAGCACATGGTCCTGCTCGGCGGCCAGGGATGGGAGGATTTTCTCGCCGAGCGCCTATCCGGAGGCGCCTACGCCGCACGCCGGCAGGCCCTGGCGGAGGTCGCGGCGCCGTTGTGCGCCGGGCGCCAGTACCTGTTCGCCGAGGACCACGCCGGCGCGTTCCAGCTCGAGGTGCTGCACCTCAAGATCACGGCGTTCCGGGAGGTCCTCGATGGGGTGGCGGCGATCCACGAGACCCTGCTTGCGCCCCATCTGCGTCTCGAGCCGTCGAACATCATGGCGCGCCTTCACCCTCGGCCGGGCGACGTGCCGTCCCGCTGGGCCACATCCGTGAGCCTGCTCGGGCCGGGTGGGGCACAGCCGCTGGAGATCCCGGCCGCCGTCGGGCCGACCGGCCTGTTTCAGGCACCGCGGGAGGTCCGCCAGGCGTTCGCGGCGCCGCCGGTGGTCAGCGGTCGCGCCGGCCACGGCGAGCGTGCCACGGTGCGTGTCGAGTCGCTGACCGGCGGCGAGTTCGAGGCGACGGTGCGGGGCGGGCCCTCGGAGGCCGTGGTCAATGACGGCCTGCTGCTGCAGCTCAACGCCCCGAGCCTCGGGATCCAGGACACCGCCCTGTGGGCACGCATCACCCAGGCGCGGCGTGGCGAGCTGCGCGTCGCGGGCGCCTTGCCGGCGGCCGGCGAGAAGGCCCTCGCCAGGGCCCGGGGCGAGGTCTTGCCGGAGGTGGCGTGCTTCCACTATCCCACCCTGCACGTGCCGTGCGATCTCTTCAGCCTCGGTCGCCTGTGGATGCACGGCCTGCTGGTCAACGACCGGCAGTCGGCGGCGGCGGTGGTGGAGGCGTGCGACGCGGTGGCGGATCGGGCGCGGGTCGCCGGCGATGGCGATGCACTGCGGGAGACGCTGTGCGAAGCGATCGCCGCGCGCGGCGACCTGTTTTCGCCCCTCGCCTGTCTCTATCGGGAGGAGGATCGCCGCCAGCATCAGGCGGGGTGCCCGGAGCTGCTGTGGGAGGAGCTGCTGCTGTTCGGTTTCCGCCTCCTGCTGTGGCGTCCCGGCTTCGGTTTCTGCGCCCATCGCGGCGATTACGAACGGGAGTTCCCGCGCGGCCCCATCGATCGCGCCATCGCCGTGTTGCACGCCCTCGCCACCCGGGTGCGCGCCCACCTGTTCGGCACCGACCCGTTCCACCGGGCGGTCCAAGAGGCCTTGGATCGGTTCGTGGGGAGCGGCACGGAGGCCGATTGAAATCGGCCCTACGCTCCCTTCTGACCCCTGATCCCTCGCCCCCCACTCCTGACGTGGCCATCTCTCTTATCATCCAGCCGCCCACCGAGGCCGGTGCCCCGCCGTACCGCTACGAGTCCGCGGCGGACGTGGTCACCATCGGTCGCGGCCACGACAACGATCTGGTGATCCAGGATCGCAACCGGGTGATCTCCACCCGCCACGCCCGGGTGGAGTTCCGCGGCAACCAGTACTGGGTCACGGACCTGGGATCCACCAACGGCTCCACCCTCAACGGCCACCCCCTCGCCGCCCACGAGCCGGAGGTCTTTGTGGCCGGCGACCGGGTGGGACTCGCTACCTATACCCTGCACCTGGCCACGGCCGACGAGGTGCCGGAGGCGGCCGCGAAGAAGGACTTCGGCACCCGGATCTTCGTCCCCGGCGAGGAGGCACCCCAGCCGGCGGCCGGACCGGACCCGGCCGTGGTCCTGCGCCGCCGTGTACGCCGGCTCGCAGCCGCCTTGGGGGATGCCACAAGGCTGCGCGGCGGAGAGCGTGCCGCATCTCTGGATCGCATCCTCCGCGAGCACCTCGAGCCGCTGCCCGAGGAAGAGGCGAGGGCCGTGGTCGCGGCCCTGCGTGGCGAGTTCCCCGACCGGGAGTACGCGCGTCTCGCCGCCGCGACCGCACATGCACCGGCGGAGGAAGAGCCGCCGCCACCGGACATCGGCGGGGTGCGCGACCTCCCGTCCCTCCTCGCGCGCCTCCTGCACCGCACCGATCTGCCGCGGGATCTCCAATGGCAGGCGCTGGCGGGCGAGCGCCTGGAACGGGTGGTCGTGTTGTTGCTCGACGGCCTGGCCGCGTTGCTCCAGGGACGCCGGGAGTTCGAGGTGGCCTACGACGCCTCGGCGACCCGCTTCCACGGCCTCGGCACCAACCGCGTGAAGCTGCGCGCCACCGCCCAGGAGGCGGGCGCAGTGCTCGACTACCTCCTCGACCCCGCCGAGTGCCCGGACGCCGATGAGGCCCTCGCTGCCTTACGCGAGGCGACCGAGGACTGCCTGCGCCATCAGATCGGGCTGCTGCATGGCCTCAAGCGGTGCGTGCGCGAGGTGCTGAGCGAGGTGGAGCCGAAGCGGCTGGAGAAGGAGGCCGGGGGGGAAGAGGTGAAGCTCGGTCCCCTCGCCCTGGCGCGCAAGAACCTGCCCGGGATGAAGCAGACCGCGTGGCGCAACTATGTGGAGAAGTACCAGCGCCTCGCGGCCATGGACGAAGCGACCTTCAACAAACTGCTGCGCCCGGTCCTCGCCCGCGGCTGGTTGGAGATGCAGGACCGGGGGGATGACGCTGCCCGGTGAATGGGGCATGGTTGTACCGTGATTCGAGGAGGAGTGCGATGCCGAGGATTGTTCTGCGTGGATTGCTCTTGCTGGCCTGTGCCGCACTGCTTGCCACCGCCTGCGGCCACAAGCCGCCGGTGCTGACCGTCAACCTGCGCGGCGACGCGGTGCTCAATCCCGACCCGGGCGGGGCGTCGCTGCCGGTGGTGGTCTACCTCTACCAGCTCAAGGGGCGCGACAAGTTCGAGCAGGCCGACTTCCGCGCCCTGTGGAAGTCGCCCGGCGACGCCCTCGGCGGCGATCTGGTGGAGAGCCAGGAGATCACCCTGCGGCCCGGCGAGGCGCGCGAGATTCAGGTGCAACGCAATCTCGACACCCGCTTCCTCGGGGTCGTCGCCCTGTTCCGCGAGCCCGAGGGCGATCGCTGGCGACGCGTTCTCGCCCTGGATGAGAAGAAGCGCAAGCAGGCGGTGCGCCTCTCCCTGCGCGGCAGCCAGGTGGAGCTCGACGCCACGACCAGCGGCTGGTTCGGCCGGGGCTCCAAGTCGGAGGGCCAGTGATGGCCGGCGTGCCACCGATCCTGTGGTCGGAGGGGATGCTCCTCACCCCCCACCACTTCCAGCACGACCGGCGTGAACGGGAGGTAGCGCGTGGCGCCCTGCTCGCCGCATTGCACCCCTACCCGTGGGGGCTGACACGCGTGTCTATCGCGGCGGAGGCCCTCGCCAACGGCTTTCTGCGCCTGGAAGAGTGCGCGGGTGTGCTCCCCGGCGGCCTCGCTTTCGACCTGCCGGGCCAGGATCCCCTGCCCGAAGGCCGCGGCGTGGGGGATTACTTCGCGCCCCAGGCCACCGGCCTCACGGTGTACCTCGGCCTGCCGCGGCGCCAGCCTGGCCAACCTGCCTCCCATCTCTTGTCCGACGGGTCGCCACCGACCACGCCGGTGCGCTGGACCGAGGAGCGCCTCACGGCGATCGACGAGAACAACGGCATCAACGAGCAGGCCATCGC
>DASWHD010000050.1:0-10865 GCA_036393335.1 bacterium | reverse complement strand
GCCTCGCCACCCGCCACGGGTCCGGGTAGCTTCACCCCCCGTGGATGGCGGGCTCGCGCCCGCCATCAGACCGTAGGTCGCGTCCCGCGACCTACGGTCTACGCGCTGCATTCCTGGAGGGTCCCATGAGTGGGCTGCCCTGGTGCCCAGGGGCCGTTGTCGCTACAACAGCGGCCCGGAGGCGTGATGGCGATCTATCGCGATGAGGTCGTGGTATTGCGACTGACCCCTTTCCGGGAACGGGACCGGATCGTCCATACCCTGAGCCGGGCACGGGGACGGCTCGGGCTGGTGGCGCGCAGCGCCCGGTCGCCGCGCGGCGCCCTCGCGTCGCGGCTGGCGATCGCCAACTACCTGGAGGTCACCTACCACCGTGGACCCCATGCGGAGCTCGGTACCCTGCGCGACGCGACGGTGCTGCGCGATCACCAGGGTCTCCATGGGGACCTGGCGGGCTTTGCCAGTCTGGAGCTGATCCTCGAGGTGGCCGACCACCTGGGCCACGACGACAACCCGGAGCCCGATCTCTTTGCCGCGGTGTGTCGGGCACTGGATGCGCTGCACGGTGGCGGCGACCGTAGCCGTGGGATCGTCCTCTATCTGCTGGCGGCCCTCGCCGCCGCCGGTCTGTGGGGCGGCACCGAGCGGTGCGAGCACTGCGGCCGGACCTGGGAGGTGGAGGTCAGGGAGATCTCCGGCGAAGGGCACGCCCTGTGGTGCGGGCATTGTGCCAGCGGCCGCGGACGACCCTTCCCCGTAGGGCTCCTCAAGTCCCTCGCCCATCTGGCACGGCGGCCAGGGGATCGACTGCGCCTCACCCGCGACGAGGAGCTGCGCGCCAGCGAGTGGCTGGCCGGCCGCATCGAGGCGCACACCCGCCGGCGATTGAAGAGCGTGCCGTTCTTTGCGGAGATCGTCGCGCCCGAGCGGTAGCTCGTGTTCCGCACCGGCGCCCACGTGCAGGGGCGCCGGCTTGATCGTTGAGCCATGGGGCGGGCCTGTCTTACCATTAACGGCACAGAAGTTTGTCCTCGCAACGGAACCGCAGGGACGGTGGCGCGGTGTTGGAAGACCTTCAGAGATTCCTAGAGCTGCCGGTGGGGCAGATGACCCTGCGGGAGGTCCTCGCGGCCGGGGCGCTGGCGGCGATCGCCATCATTGGGGTGGGCAAGTACCGCCGCTACCGGCTGCGCAAGGGGATCGCCAAGCACATGGTGGAGATGCGTTGCCTCGAGTGCCATTGGCGCGGCCGCGCGGGTCGGTACGCGCGCCGCTGTCCCAAGTGTGGCTCCGTCCAGGTCCAGGTGGAGACCGTGTCCTCGTGAACCCATGCCCCTCGGGTCTGGCGGTGGTCGCGGCGACAGCCTCGGCCGGCCAGCGGGGCACGGCCGTTTGGTAACGATGCGCAGTGAAAGGAGACCACGACCATGTTAGAGATCGGCGCGGCCATGCCCGCCTTTGCCCTGCAGGACGACGCGGACTGCACGGTCCGTACCCAGGACCTGAAGGGCAAGAAGGCGGTGATCTTCGTCTACACCAAGGCGTCCACCCCTGGCTGAACCCGTGAGGCGACGGCCTTCGGCAACCACGCCGAGGCGTTTGCCAAGAAGGGGACGGTCGTCCTCGGGCTCAGTGCAGATTCGGTGGCCGCCCAGGCCAAGTTCAAGGCGAAGTACGGTTTCCGGGTACCCCTGCTCAGCGATCCGCAGCACAAGCTCCTCGGCGCGTTGGGGGCTCTTGCGGAGAGGGCGCCGGGAAAGAGCAAGGTCATTCGCTCGACATTTGTTTTCGATGAGCAGGGCGAGCTGCTCAGGGCGTATCCCAACGTCAAGGTGGACGGTCACGCAGAAAAGGTCCTGGCCGACCTCGGGTAGCACTGGTGGCAGAGACTGGCGTATGGCAACGATCAGGCCCGCGGGCCGGCAGTATGGAGCCTCGTCAGGCGGAGAGTTTTCCGCCAGCCACGCACAGAGGATATGCTGGCCGCGTCAGCGGCGATCTATCCCCTGACTCCGGACCCCCTAACCCCGACTCCGATGCCTCGCCCATGGTGTGGCTGGAGTGAAAGGATGGCGCAGATGAAGAAGTGGATTGGGTGTCTCGGCCTGGCGGTGGCCCTGGCGACGGGCGGACCGCCGGCGGCGGCCAGCCTCACCGCCGATCAGATCATCGACAAGGTGAAGACCAACGCCAAGGTCGACCAGGTGGAGTTCACCCTGCGGATGTTGCTGGTCAACAAGCGTGGCGAGAAGCGCGAGCGCTCCGTCACCGCCATGAAGAAGGGAGTGGAAGGGCGGCAATGTTACCTGGTCCGGTTTCTCTACCCGGATGACGTCAAGGGCACCAGCCTCCTGACCATCGATCACCCGCCGGGCGTCGAGGACGACCAGTTCATCTATCTGCCGGCGCTGCACCGGACGCGCCGCATCTCCAGCTCGGAGAAGAGCAACAGCTTTCTGGGCACCGACTTCTCGTACGAGGACTTCCAGAGTCGGGAGACCGGCGAGGACGTCCACGTCCTGGTCGGTGAGGAAGAGGTGGGTGGCGCGCCGTGTTACCGCATCGAGTCGCGCTCCAAGGCCCCGGAGACCGCGACGTATTCCAAGGTGGTGACCTGGGTGCGCAAGGACATCTTCGTGGCGGTGCGCGGCGAGTACTACGACCGCGAAGGCAAGCTCCTCAAGGAGCTCAATGTGCGGAAGCTGGAAAAGATCGATGGCATCTGGACCGCCACCCAGGCGGTGATGACCAACGTCCAGAAGGAACACAAGACGCTGCTGGACATCGTCAAGGTGGAGTACCACAAGCCGCTACCGGACGAGCTGTTCACGCGCCAGTCCCTGGAGCGGGGATAAACCCGCGGCGCTCGCCGTGTCCGATGGAGCGTGACGAGCGCGAGGAAGGTGGTTTGCGCAGCCGGGGAGGAAACGGTTCCGGGGTGGGGCGGGTGGCGTTACTCGCCATGTGCCTCTGCCTCGTGCCGGTCCACGCCCGGGGTGCGGCGGACGAGCAGGCCCTGCGCGCCCAGATCGCCCGCGCCGAAGGCGCGGAGCTTCACGGGTTGTTGCGGCAGTGGCTCGAGCTGCGCCACCAGCCCGCCGTACAGGGCGAGCCGGCGGTCATCACCATCGACACCGGGGCCGGTGACGAGTTCGACGAGTTCGCGGCCTCCGGCGGCCCGACCGCCGCAGCCGCAGGGATCGGTGGCAGCGGCAATGCCTCCGTATTCGGGCGGTTCGTCACCAAGATCGCGGTCGACACCAACCGCGACAACCGGTTCGAGGACTACTTCGACTGGCGCACCGAGTTGCGCCCCGGGGTTGACCTGCGGTGGTCCGACGTCACTGCCATGCGCCTCTCCGCCAAGGCCCTCCACCAGATGCGCACCGGCTACAAGACCCGCTGGGACTGGGAGGCCAAGCTCTACGAGGGCTACGTCGACCACCGTGCCGGCCCGTACGACATCCGTCTCGGCCAGCAGATCGTGAGCTGGGGCCGGGCCGACGCCATCAACCCCACCGACAACCTCAACCCCCAGGACCTACGCGAGATCGTCACCATCAGCGCCGACGATCGCAAGATCCCCATCCCCATGGTGCGGGTGCGGCGCGCCTGGCAACGCAACGACTTGGACCTGATCTACATCCCGTTCTTCGAGCCCGACGAGTTCGACCTGATCGGCGGCGACTTCGCCGCCCTCCAGCCGGGGTTCTTGCCGAAGGAGTGGGAGCGGGTCTTCAACAAGCTCACCGAGGACCTGCGCGGTTCGCGGGTGACCTACTCCGGCGAGTCGATCTTCCGCATCGATGAGCCGGAGGAGAAGGGCTACAACGGCGAGCTGGGCGCGCGCTGGACCTCCAAGACCGGCCGTTTCGACTACTCGCTGTCGGCCTTCTACACCTACGACGACTTGCCCTCGTTCTCCCTCGACCTCGGCGTGCTGCGTCGCTTCGACCTGCGCGACGAGGATACGCGCCGCTTCCTGGAAGAGGCCGAGGTCTCGGACCTGGCGCGGCTGCGCCACATCTTCCAGCAAGAGTTCGAGCGCCAGTGGATCCTCGGGGCCGACTTCGAGACCCTTGCCGGGCGCTCCTCGATCCGCGGCGAGGCGGCCCTCACCTTCGAGCGCGTCTTTTACCGCGAGAACCTGACCCGCGCCGACCGGCCGGTCCTGAATTACGTGGTCGGTGTCGACCGAACCCTGCCGCGCAAGGTCTACGCGAACCTCCAGTTCCTACAACAGGTCCTGCTGCGCCACGACTCGGACATCATCACCGAGCGGGTGCGTTCCGGTATCACCGCCGCCCTGCGGCGTGACTTCTTCGACGACCGGGTCCACCTCAGGATATCGACCCTCTATTTCCTGGATGACGGCGACTATTTTCTCAATCTGGAGGCCGCGTACGAGATTGACGACGCCCTCGATGTGGCGGCGGGCGTCAACCTCTTCCAGGGCGACCGCGACGCCTCGTTGCTGGAGACCGCCACCATCTCCAAGTTCACCAACAACGACCAGGTCTATTCGCGGCTGCTGTACCACTTCTGATGCCGGGGCTATGGCGTGGCTGGCAGGCAGCACGCCGGCGTGACGGAGTGTGGGCGGCGCGAGTAGACAGTAATAGTAGGTAGTAGACGGGGGGGAGAACGCCTGATAGGAGTCGTCACGATCCCTTCTTCCAGGGGGCGCCGTCACTCTCGATGCCGTGGTGACGCAGAGATAGTCGATAGTCCCCCTGTCTACTGTCTACTACCTACTGTCTACTGACCGCTAACCGCTAACCCCCATGGACCTCTCCCTCCTCGATCGCCTCTCCGCCGCCCGGGTCCTGGTCGTGGGCGACGTGATGCTCGACGAGTTTCTCTGGGGAGGGATCGACCGCATCTCTCCCGAGGCGCCGGTACCGGTCTTCGACCAGCGGGCGCGCAACACCACCCTCGGTGGCGCGGGTAACGTGGTGGCCAACCTGGTCGCCCTCGGCTGCCAGGTGGGGATCGCGTCGGTGGTGGGCTCCGACCCGGCGGGCCGCGCCATGCGTGCCGATCTCACCGCCCTCGGCGCCGACGTCCGCGCCCTGGTCGAGGACCCGGACCGCCCCACCACGGTGAAGACCCGGGTGATCGCGCGCAACCAGCAGATCGTGCGGATCGACCGGGAGCACCGCCGGCCGATCGGACCGCGGGCCGAGGCGGAGCTGCTCGCCGCAGTGGCGCGCTGTCTCGGCACCTGCGGCGCCGTGATCCTCTCCGACTACGGCAAGGGGGTGCTGACCGAGCGGGTGCTCGCCGCGCTGATCGCCGCGGCGCGCACGGCCGGGATTCACGTGATCGGCGATCCCAAGGGCGTGGACTACCGCCGCTACCACGGGGTGACCCTCCTTACACCGAACCGCAAGGAGGCGGGGATCGCTACCGGCCTGGCCATGGCCGACGCCGCCGAGCTCGACGCGGCCGGTGCGCGGTTACTGGAGATCACCGGCGCCGACGCCATGCTCATCACCCTCAGCCAAGACGGCATGGCCCTGTACCGCCGCGGCCTGGCACCCAAGCGCCTGCCGACCCGCGCCCGCGAGGTGTTCGACGTCACCGGCGCGGGCGACACGGTGGTCGCGACCCTCGCGGCCGGCATGGCCGCCGGCAGCGACGTGGCGGAGGCGGCGGAGATCGCCAACATGGCCGCCGGCGTGGTGGTGGGCAAGGTGGGCACGGCCACCGCCACCCGGGTGGAGATCCGCGCCTTCGCCGAGGGTCACGAGGCCGATCCGGCGGCGCGCAAGATGGTCTCGGCCAAGGAGGCGGCCACCCTCGCCGCGCGCCTGCGCGCCGCGGGCAAGCGGGTGGTCTTCACCAACGGCTGCTTCGACCTCCTGCACGTGGGCCACATCCGCTACCTGCAGAAGGCCCGCGCCCTCGGCGATTGCCTGATCCTCGGTCTCAACTCCGACGTCTCGGTGCGCCGCCTCAAGGGCGAGCAGCGCCCGTTGATCGGCGAGGCTGACCGCGCGCACGTCCTCGCGGCCCTGGCCTGTGTGGACTACGTCACCGTGTTCGACGCGGATACGCCGCTCGCCCTGATCGAGGCGATCCGGCCCCAGGTGCTGGTGAAGGGCGGCGACTACACCCGCGAGAGAGTCATCGGCCACGAGGTGGTCGAGGCCGACGGTGGCCACGTCGAGCTGGTGCCGGTGGTGGAGGGTGCCTCGACCACGGCGATCGTCGAGAAGATCGCGCGGCTCTACGGCAAGGCCGAGGGCGAGGGTTGAACCACCAAGGCGCCAAGGACACCAAGAACACACGAAGGGGTGCTCGGTGGCCTCCGCGGCGGTGCAGTGAGGCGCCGATGTCTTGGTGGCCCCTTGGTGCCTTGGTGGTTCGCTATTGGTAGGGGGACCCGCGAGGTCAGGAGGAACCGCCATGCCAACGCAATTCCCCGGTTTTCCCAAGGCGCTGTTCGGATTCCTCGAAGACCTGGCGCGCAACAACAACCGCGAGTGGTTTCAGGCCAACAAGGGGCGCTACGAGGCCGATGTGGTCGAGCCGGTGCTGCGCTTCATCGAGGCGGTGGGGGTGGAGGTCTTGCCGAAGATCTCCAAGTCGTTCGTGGCCGACCCGCGCAAGAGCGGTGGCTCGATGTTCCGCATCGTTCGCGACACCCGCTTCTCCCACGACAAGCGCCCCTACAAGGAGAACGTCGCCTGCCAGTTTCGCCACGTCCTGGGCCGGGACGTCCACGCGCCCGGCTTCTATGTCCACCTGGAGCCGGGCCGGGTATTCATCGGCGCCGGCTCGTGGCGGCCGGAGCCGGCCGCCCTGGATCAGATCCGTGCGGCCATCGTGGCACGGCCGGCGGCGTGGTCACGGGTGATCGACGACCCTGCGCTGTCGAGCTACTTCGCCGGCGTCGAGGGAGAGAGCCTGAAGCGCCCACCCAAAGGGATCGATCCGGTCCATCCGCACATCGAGGACCTCAAGCGCAAGAGCCACTTTGTCCTCAAAGACGTGGCGCCGTCCCGCGCCTTGCGCCCCGCCTTTCTCGACGACGTCGAGGAAACCTTCACCCGGGCGAGCCCGTTGATGCGCTTTCTCACGGAGGCGGTGGGTATCCCGTACTGACCGTGGGCTAACACGGAGATCTCTTGGTGTCTTCTTGGTGACCTTGGTGCCTTGGTGCTTAGCTGTCCTGAACCTATGTCTCCCGTCCCCAACATCCTCCTCGTGTGCGCCGAGGCCTCCGGCGATCTGCATGGCGGCCATCTGGTGGAAGCGGCGCGGGAGACGGTGCCGGGCGCCCGCTGGTTCGGCTGCGGCGGCGACCACCTGGAAGCGGCGGGGATGGAGCTGATCCACCACGTGCGCGAGATGTCGGTCCTCGGCCTAGCCGACGTGATCCGCGCCTACCCGCGCCTGCGCCGTATCTTCTACGACCTGGTGGACGCCGCGCGGGAGCGCAGGCCGATCCTGGCGGTGCTCATCGACTCGCCGGACTTCAACCTGCGCCTGGCCAAGCCCCTGCGCCGGCTCGGCATCCCGATCCTCTACTACGTCTCGCCCCAGGTGTGGGCGTGGAAGGCGGGGCGGATCTGGAAGATCGCGCGCCTGGTCGACCGCCTGATGTGCATCTTCCCCTTCGAGCCGGCCCTCTACGCCGGCACCGGCCTGGCGGTGGACTACATCGGCCACCCCCTGGCGGATGAGGTGCGGGTCCACCGCTCGCGCGCGGTGACCCTCGCCGACTACGGCCTCGACCCGGCCAAGCCGACCGTCGCCCTGTTGCCCGGCAGCCGGCGCCACGAGGTGGCCTACCTGTTGCCGGTCTTCGTCGCGACGGCGCGGCGGCTGCAGCGCGACCTGCCCGATTGCCAGTACCTCCTGTCGCGCGCCCCGACCGTGGACCCGGCGCGCGTGAGCGCCGCCCTGGCGGAGTTACCCGGCCACGCCGCCCTGATCGAGGGTCCGATCCACGATGCGGTGGCCGCCAGTGACCTGGTGTGGGTCGCCTCCGGCACCGCCTCCCTGGAGGTGGCACTCCTGCGCCGGCCCATGGTGATCCTCTACAAGGCGGGGTGGCTCACCGCCGCCATCGCCAAGCGGGTGGTCACCATCCCCCACCTCGGTATGGTCAACGTCCTCGGCCGCCGCGAGGTGGTACCCGAGCTGCTGCAAGAGAACGTCACCCCCGAGCGGCTCCTCGCCGCCAGCCTGCCCCTGCTCACGGACCCGGCCGCCGCGGCGCGTCAGGTCGCCGACATCGATGCGGTGGTCCGCAACCTCGACCGCGGCGGCGCCTCGCGGCGCGCGGCGGAGATCGTCGCGGAGATGGTCGCGGCGGTCGGCAGTCGGCGGTAAGCAGTTTATCCTTCCCCACCGGCCTGACTTTGTTCTACATCTTGTCGTTGGGGACCGTGGCCGGTCCAAAGTCGACTGTGACGCAGGGGAAGGACGCGGGAACCCAGGAACCCGGGAGACGGTGTCGATGGCCGGGGGCTCGGAGGTCCGCACCCGTACCGAAGACGCTCCCCCTCACCCTGCGTGAAGCCGCCAGGCCCGCGCACGTTGGGTTCCGGCGAGTCGCGGCCCGGCAGTTTCCTGGATTCCTGGGTTCCCGCGTTCCGCGCGCGTCGGCGTGGTCTCCAGCGTTCGGACTCACGGTCTCCAGCGGTGAAGATATGGGTAACGATCAGCCCAGAGGGAGAGGGCCTCAAAGGACTCACCCTCGGTGAGACCGAGTTATTCGGCTACCCTACGCCATGCCGACCACCCTCACGCCCCCCGATTGGCTCATCGCCCCGTTCCGTGCCGGTTACAAGGGGCCGAGTGAGCGACGCATCGGCATGGAGGTGGAGGTGCAGGGGGTGTGCCCCCATAGCGGCCACCGCCTGCCGTTCGCCGGCCCCCAGGGGATCGAGGCGGTGCTCAAGCTGCTGGCGATCTCCCGCGGCTGGATCGAGGAATGCGAGGGGGCCCACGTGATTGGCCTGCACCGCCAGGGGGAGACCATCACCATCGAGCCCGGCGGCCAGGTCGAGCTATCCACGGCGCCCCGCGCCACCCTGGCGGAGCTGGAGGCGGACTACCGGCGTTTCCTGGCCGACCTGGACGCGGTCGCCGAGTTGCTGGACATCCAGTGGACCAGCCTCGCCGTCCACCCGCTGGACCCGACGCCCGCCGTGCCGTGGGTGCCGAAGGGCCGCTACGCCTTTCTCTCCGAGCACCTCGCGGCGGCCGGCCCCCTGGGGCATCAGATGATGAAGCTCACCTCCGGGGTCCAGGTGTGCGTCGACTACCAGAGCGAGGCCGAGTGCTTCGACATCTTCCGCACGATCCAGGGGCTGGCGCCGATCGTCGGGGCGCTGACCGCCAACTCGCCCTTTGTCGAAGGTGCGCGGGCCCCGGCCGCGGTCTACCGGCGCCACATCTGGCGCCAGACGGATCCGCGGCGCTGCGGCTTCCTGCTCGACGTCCATGCGCGCCCCGACTTCGGCTTCGCCGACTACGTGAACCACCTGCTCGACGTGCCCATGCCGTTCCTGCGCCGTGGTGTGCGCTGGTTCACCGCCGAGGGGCGCACTTTCCGGGAGTTCCTCGCCGGCGGCATCGACGGGATCGATCCCACCCCCGAGGACTGGGCCCTGCACGGCACGTCGCTGTTCACCGAGGTGCGGCTGAAGAGCTTCCTCGAGGTGCGCTGCTGCGACCACCCGGGGGTCGACCGGGTGATCGCCCTCGCCGCCCTGTGGGTCGGTCTGCTCTACGACGCCCAGGCGCGCCGCCAGGCGTGGGAGATCGCGGCGTCCTGGTCGCCCGCGCGGCTCGAGGAGGTGGATCGAGCGGCGATCGCCGAGGGGATGGCGGCATCGATCGCCGGCACGCCGGTGGCGGAGCTCGCCCGGTATGTGGTGGGACTCGCCGCGGATGGGCTGGAGCGGATCGGCGAGGACCCCGGCCGCCTCGCTCCCTTCCGGGAGCTGGCGGCGCAGGGGCGCTGTCCCGGCGACGAGGTACTCGACGTGGCGTGCGATGCCGACGGCGGCCTGCGGGTCGAGCCGTGGCTCGCCTTCGAGGCGGGCCGCTGGCGGCGCTACCTCGACGGCGGACCCTGATCGGGAATCGTCGCGCCAGCCTTTACGGACACTGTAGGAACGGGGCTGGCCCGCGAACCGACGGCGGACAGCCCAGGGAGAACGCGTCGTGATGGTTCGCGACCAAGGTCGCTCCTACATCTCTACCGGATAAGCACAACGCCGCCGAGTCACGCCCTTGCGCCACCGGATCACGAACGGCTTGCGCAATAGCAGATCGCCGGTGCCACCGGCTCCTACCCCTCTGTTCGAGAATTCGCTGCCCGCCCCGCCCCAGGGTAGGAGCCGAATCCTTTCGGCGACCCCGGCCCAAAGGGCTGGCCGCGCCCCAGGCGCGGATCGTCGGAACCACCGGCTCCTACCGATGTCGGTTACCGATCCGGCGGCCGCCACACGGTCTCGGACCCGCCCGCCGCCTGGCGGGCCAGGACGAAGAGCAGGTCCGCAAGCCGGTTGAGGTAGCGCCCGCACTCCGGGTTGGTCCGCCCGGCCTCCGCCCGCGTCGCGGTCACGACGGCCCGCTCGGCCCGCCGGCACACGGCCCGGGCGAAATGGAGCCGCGACGCCGCCTCGCTGCCGCCCGGGAGGATGAAGCGGCGCAGGGCCGGCAGGGTTGCCTCGACCGTGTCGATCGCCGCCTCCAGCCGTGCGACGTAGGCGCCGTCCAGGCGCAGCGGCGCCCGCCCACCTGGCACCTCCCCGTCGACCACCGGCCGCGCCAGGTCCGCCCCGAGATCGAACAGCTCGCGCTGGATCACCTCCAGCAGCCGGTCGGCCTCCCCCGGCAGC
>DASWHD010000049.1:0-4882 GCA_036393335.1 bacterium | reverse complement strand
GAGAAATGCGGGCTAGAGGCCCTCCTGGTTTCCTGGCTTCCCGCGGTGATCGACCGCAAGAGAGCCGCCGATCACCGGCGACCCGGCAGCGATTGACAGGGACCAGGCCCCCTTCGAGAATTCTGCCCATGTCCGTCTTCGCCATCCTCCCGATCGCGCCGGATCTCGCCCTCCGGGTACGGCGTAGCGCCGTCGCCCGGGAGGTCCGCGGAAGGATGCAGCCGTAGCCAGCCACCCGCTATCGAGGTTGCCCCGGCCGCGGACCCGTAGGGATCCGCGGCCTTTTTTGTGTACCGCCATTCGCCGTAGCTCAATGCACAGGGAGGATGTTCACCCCTCCGGTCCCGCAATGGTCGCCATGTCGATTCCCATCGCCTATTTCACCGTCATCGTGATCTGGTCCACCACGCCCCTGGCCATCAAGTGGAGTGCCATGGGCTCGGGCTACGCCTTCGCCGTCATGGCGCGCATGGCCATCGGTGCGCTGCTCGCGGCCCTCCTGGTGGTGTGGCTCCACGGCGGTCTGCCACTGCACCGCCGGGCACGGGCGAGCTACCTGGCCGCGGGGCTGGGGATGTTCGGCGGTATGCTGTGCACCTACTGGGGGGCGCAGTACATCAACTCCGGGCTGGTGTCGGTGTTGTTCGGACTCTCGCCGCTCGTCACCAGCCTGCTGGCGGTCTTGTGGCTGGGGGAACGAGCGTTGCTGCCGACCAAGGTGGCGGGGATGGTGCTGGGCTCCGTCGGCCTGTCCGTGATCTTCGCCGGGGGCACGGAGCTGGGCGGCGCGCACGCCACGGTGGGGGTGGCGGCACTCGTCGTGGCGGTACTGATCTTTTCCGTCAGCCTGGTGTGGATCAAGCGCATCGATGACGACAGCCCGCCCTTGGCCACCACCGCCGGCAGCCTGCTGGTCGCCCTGCCCCTGTTCGTTACCGCCTGGGGGTTGGCGGATGGCCACCTCCCCCACGCCGTGCCGGTACGGGCCACGGCGGCCATCGTCTATCTCGGGGTGTTCGGCTCGGTGGTGGGCTTCGCGCTGTACTACCACATCATCCGCCACCTGGAGGCGGGGAGGGTGGCGCTCATTACCCTGGTGACGCCGGTCCTCGCCCTGATGCTGGGCAGCGTCGCCAACGGCGAACCGATCACCGCGCGGATTCTCCTCGGCGCCGGCTGCATCACCACCGGCCTGGCCATGCACCAGTGGCCGGCGGTCGCCGCCCTGTGGCGTGACCGGCGCGGCTGAAGCGGGGTTTTCAAAAACACCGAGGCCAACGCAAACCGATGAAGAGAAGCGGCCCCTGGCAGAGGTTTTGGACCACGGGGGACACGGGGGGGCTTGGGGGGCAAACCACGCCCGGTGGCTGGCCGCAACATTGCCGGCTCCATCATCGGGTAAGTTGTTCGCTGGTTGCGGAGGCCTCGGGGTAGATCCCACCGACGTCTCCTGCCCACCCATTGTTCCCCGTGTCCCCCATGGTAGACCTCCTGCCGGGAGAGGACCTGTTGCGGACTTGTCACCGATGCGATGACCGTGCCTACATAGCTGACCGCTGACCGCTGACCGCCGACTCATGCGCCTCGTCGTCTACCCCGGCACCTTCGATCCCCTCACCCTGGGCCATCTCGATATCGTCGAGCAGGCGGCGGGGATCTTCGATCGGGTGCTGGTGGCGGTGGCGCGGTCGGCGGGCAAGGAGCCCTACCTCGACGTCGAGCGCCGCGTGGCGGCGGCTGCCGCGGCGGTGGCGCATCTGGGCAACGTCGCGTGCGAGCCATTCGACGGCCTCCTGGTCGACCTCGTGCGGCGGCGCGACGCCTGCGCGGTGGTGCGCGGTGTGCGCGGCCACGGCGACTTCGAGATCGAGCAGCAGATGGCCCTCACCAACCGCCTGCTCGCCGGCACCCTCACCACCTGCCTCCTGATCCCGGCGCCGGAGCACCTGGGGATCGCCTCCAAGCTGGTGCGGGAGATCCTCTCCCACGGCGGCGATGTCTCCCAGCTCGTACCGCCGGCGGTGCTGCCGTTTCTGTAGCGGCGACGGGGCCCCGTGGCGGCGGCTGCCGGCGCTGATTGAGCAAAGCTGCCTGGACAGGGTATAAATCCTGTCCTTTGCTCCGCTCTCGGCAGGGAAGGGGAGGCCCTCGCTGGTGGGTGCGCAGTCCCGGCCAGGGACGGCGATGGTGGCGGGGGTCACCACCTCGGGTGCGAGAACACGATCATGATCAAGCGGGTCCTTATCGCCAATCGCGGGGAAATCGCCCTGCGCATCATTCGCGCCTGCAAGGAGCTGGGGATGCGCACCCTCGCGATCCACTCCCAGGAGGACTCCAACGCCTTGTACGTGAAGAAGGCGGACCGGGCGGTGATCGTCGGCCCGGGCCCGATCAAGGGCTACCTGAACATCTACCAGATCATCGAGATCGCCAAGCAGTTCCACGCCGACGCCATCCATCCGGGTTACGGTTTCCTGGCGGAAAACCCGGACTTCGCGCGCGCCTGCGAGGAGAACGACATCGCCTTCATCGGGCCATCGTCGGTGGCGATCGCCATGATGGGGGACAAGATCACCGCCCGGAACCTGATGGTCGAGGCCGGGGTGCCGGTGGTGCCGGGGACGGAGGGCGCGGTGGATGCGGACGGCGCCGCCGCCTTCGCGGCGCGGGTGGGCTATCCGGTGATGCTCAAGGCCTCTGCCGGCGGCGGTGGCCGCGGCCTGCGCGCGGTCTATACGGAGGCGGAGCTGCGCGACGCCTTTCAGTCGGCCAGCTCCGAGGCGCGGACCGCCTTCGGCCGTGGCGACATGTTCGTCGAGAAGCTGGTGGAGCGGCCGCACCACATCGAGTTCCAGATCCTCGCGGACAACTACGGTAACGTCGTGCACCTGGGGGAGCGCGACTGCTCCATCCAGCGCCGCCACCAGAAGCTGGTGGAGATCGCCCCCTCCCTGTTCCTCGACGACGACCTGCGCCGGCGCATGGGCGAGGCGGCGGTGGCGGCGGCGCGGGCGTGCAACTACACCAACGCGGGGACCGTCGAGTTCCTGGTGGACAAGGACCGCAACTTCTACTTCATGGAGATGAACACCCGCCTGCAGGTGGAGCACACGGTGACGGAGGAGGTGACCGGCATCGACATCGTCCGCGAGATGATCAAGATCGCCAACGACAAGACCCTGTCCTTCACCCAGGCCGAGGTGGAGCTGCGCGGCTACGCCATCGAGGTGCGGATCAACGCCGAGGACCCGCGCAACAACTTCGTGCCCACGCCGGGCAAGGTGACCGCGTACTACTCCCCCGGCGGCGTCGGGGTGCGCATCGACGGCAACGCCTATCCCGGTTACACGATCCCCATGTACTACGACTCGATGATCGCCAAGATGACCGTGCGCGGCCGCACCTGGACCGAGACCACGGCGCGCCTCAAGCGGTGCCTCGACGAGTTCATCGTGCGCGGCGTGAAGACCACCATCCCGCTCTACAAGCGCATCGTCGAGGACGAGTTCTTCCTGCGCGGCCGCTTCGACACCCACTTCCTCCAGGACCGGGAGAAGTACCTCACCTACCAGGAGGAGCGCGACCCCACGGACCTGGTGCGCGCGGTCTCCGCGGCGATCGTCGCCCACCATGGGATGTGATGTCGGCGGTCAGCGTTCAGCTTTCAGCTTGTCTGGGACCTGCGAACGGATGGAATGCCCGATGATCGATCTGGCGCCCCGGAAATTTCTCCGAACGGTGATCGTCCCCACCTGTAGGAGCGAGCTTGCTCGCGAACCAAGATCGGCACCCAGCCAGTTCGCGGGCAAGCCCGCTCCTACACTGCTCCCCGTGATCTCACGCCAACGACACATTGCCCGCGCAGCGGTCCCATCAAGCTGACGGCTGAGCGCTGAGAGCTGACAGCCCGAGGAACCCCCATGCCCAGCCCGTTCGAGCGCATCGACACCACCCGCCACGTCGGCATCACCGACGTCACCATCCGTGACGGCCACCAGTGCCTGCTCGCCACGCGCATGCGCACCGACGACATGCTCACCATCGCGGAGCAGCTCGACGACGTGGGCTTCTGGTCGATCGAGATGTGGGGTGGCGCGACCTTCGACTCGTGCCTGCGCTTCCTCCACGAGGACCCGTGGCAGCGCCTCAAGCTGCTGCGCGCGGCGATGCCCAAGACGCCGTTCCAGATGCTCCTGCGCGGCCAGAACCTGGTGGGCTACCGCCACTACCCGGACGACGTGGTGGAGAAGTTCATCGAGGTGGCGGCGGTGAACGGCATGGACATCTTCCGCATTTTCGACGCCCTGAACGACATCCGCAACCTGGAGGTCCCGATCCGCAAGGCGCTGCAGGTGGGCGCCTTCGTGGAGGGGGGAGTGTGCTACACCCAGTCCCCGGTCCACACCCCGGAGCTGTTCGTGGACATGGCGCGCAAGCTGGAGGACCTGGGGTGCCAGGTGATCTGCCTCAAGGACATGGCGGGCCTGCTCAGCCCCAACAACGCCTACCGCATCATCGGCGCCCTCAAGAAGGCGGTCGACGTGCCGGTCCATCTCCACTCCCACGACACCTCGGGGATGGCGGTCGCGACTCTGCTCAAGGCGGTCGAGGCGGGGGTGGACATGGTCGACACCGCCATCTCCACCATGGCCGGCGGCACCTCCCACGCCCCGTGCGAGACCATGGTGGCGATCCTCGCCGAGGGCGACCGCCCCACCGGCCTGGACGTCGACAAGCTGGAGGCGATCGCCAGGAAGGTGCGGGAGCTGCGCAAGCACTATGCGGAGTTCGAGAGCGAGTTCAGCGCCGTGGATCCCAAGGCCCTGCACTACCAGGTGCCGGGCGGGATGATCTCCAACCTCGCCAACCAGCTCCGCGAGCA
>DASWHD010000048.1:0-7389 GCA_036393335.1 bacterium | reverse complement strand
GATTCGGCTCCTACCAGGGGCCGACCAGCCGTGTCCTTGATGAGGGCAGGAGCCGCCTCCTGCCGGCGATCCATACCAAACTCGGAGGTGGGCCGGGGGGCACGGGGCGGGGTGGATCGCCGATGGAATCTCCTACCTTGTCTTGCCGGTTGGCGTCGAGATCGCCGTGGGTGGGGGTTGTGCACATGGATGGCGTGTGGGAACGCCGTGGGCGGGGCGTGGGAAGCGCTTCGATGCCGGACGGCAGAGTCTAGGATGTGGTGGGGGAGGAAGAGAAAGGCGCCAGCGGTCGCGTCGCCCCAGGGCGAGCTCATTGACGCCACGCATGCTGCGTTCTACACGTGTTTTCGTGATATTGAGTATCCCATGCCGTGGAGCGCGCCATGAGACAGAACCTCACCCTTTCCTTGGACAACGAGTTGATTCGCAAAGCCCGCGTGCTCGCTGCAGAGCGTTCGACCTCCGTAAGCCAGATGCTCGGTCAGCTACTCGAGGCGATGGTGGAAGATGCCGCGCAGTACGACCAGGCCAAGAGGAGCGCGTTGGCCCAGTTGCACACCGGATTCTACCTCGGCGGCCATCCCGCCCCCCGAGACGATCTCCATGAGCGCTGACACGTTCGTCGACACCCACATCCTGATCTACGCCCACGATCTGGATGCGGGCGACAGGCAGGGTCGCGCCGCCGCCCTCCTTCAGGGACTATGGGAAGAACGGCGCGGCATTCTCACCACCCAGATGCTGCAGGAGTTCTACGTCAACGTCACCGTCAAGATGCCAACGCCCACCTCTCTCAGCGCGGCACGAGGTCTATTGAGCACGTATGCCGCCTGGCAGGTCGAGGTCGACGGGGTAGAGACGGTGCTGCTGGCGACGGAAATCCAGGAGAGAAACCGGATGTCATTCTAGGACGCCATGATCGTCGCCGCGGCCCACCGAGGTGGCGCGGCGATCCTGCTCAGCGAAGACCTGGATCACGACCAGGTCATCGAAGGCGTCCGCGTGCAAAACCCGTTTCTCTCGCCGTAGACCCCGTGCCGCCGGGGCAACGCCAAGTCACCGCTTGACCTGCTTGCGGCCCTTCTCTACATTGCGCGCCCTTCAGCCGGTGGAACCCGATACCGTGAAATCGTTTACCCCCCGCCCCTCCGACATCCAGCGCGGCTGGTTCGTGGTCGATGCCGCAGGCCAGACCGTGGGTCGCCTTGCCACGCGCATCGCCACCGTCCTGCGCGGCAAGCACAAGCCAACCTACACCCCCCATGCGGACATGGGTGACCACGTCATCGTGATCAACGCCGGCAAGGTCCGCTTCACCGGCAACAAGACCGAGGACAAGGTCTACTACCGGCACAGCGGCTGGTTCGGCGGTTTGAAGGAGACGACGGCCAAGGAGGTGTTGGCGAAACACCCGGAACGCATCATCGAGTCCGCCGTGCGCGGCATGCTCCCCCACACCTCCCTGGGGCGGCAGATGTTCCGCAAGCTCAAGGTCTACGCCGCGCCGGACCATCCACACGCGGCCCAGCAACCCAAACCCCTCTCCCTATAGATTCCTATGGCCCTCTGGGACGCATACGCCACGGGTAAGCGCAAGACCGCGGTCGCCCGGGTCTGGCTGCGGCCGGGCAGCGGCGAGATCACCGTCAACGGCAAGCCGGCAGACGACTACTTCCGGCGCGAGGCCCTGCGCCTCTATCTGCGCCAGCCGTTTGCCCTGACGGAGAGCGCCACCACCTATGACATCCGCGCCTCGGTACGTGGCGGCGGGGAATCGTCCCAGGCTGCGGCGGTGCGGCACGGCATCTCCAAGGCGATGGTGACGTTCAACGACGAGACCCGCGGTGCCTTGAAGAAGGCCGGCTGCCTGACTCGTGACCCGCGCAAGAAGGAGCGCAAGAAGCCGGGCCAACGCGGTGCTCGCGCCCGCTTCCAGTTCTCGAAGAGGTAGGAGCTGCTGCGCCGCATGGCGTTGCAACATTCAGCGGCCCTGCTCTCCCCGGCGGGGCCGTTTTTTTGCTGTAAGCTGGCGCACCTCGAACCATTGGGTAGGAGCCGATTCCCATCGGCGACCAGCCTTTCCGTCTCGAACGCATGCCGTCCCACGCCCTGACGGGCGTGACTCGCCGAAGGGATTCGGCTCCTACCGCTGCTCCACCCACCCCAATCCCCATCCCCCATCCCGTGACCCACATCGCCATCCACGGTGCCGCCGGGTACACCGGCCAGGAGCTGCTGCGGATCCTCGCGGGCCACCCCGAGGTGTCCGTGGTCCAGGTCACCTCCGGCAGCTTCGAGGGCCGGGCGGTGGGCGAGGTCTTTCCCGGCCTGGCAACCTTCTACGACCTGCGCTTCGCGGGGCGGGACGCCGTCCCGCCGGCCGCAGCGGAGGTGGTCTTTCTCGGCCTGCCCCACGGCGAGGCAATGGCCGCCGTGCCGCCGCTCCTGGCCGCGGGCAAACGGGTGATCGACCTGTCCGCCGACTTCCGGCTCCAGGACCCCACTGCCTACCCCACCTGGTACCAGCGCGCCCATACCGCGCCGGAGCTCCTCGCCACCTTCGCCTACGGCCTCACCGAGTGGTGCCGGGAAGAGGTGCGGGAGGCGCGGGCGGTGGCCAACCCCGGCTGTTACCCGACCGGGGCGCTGCTGGCCGTCCTGCCGGCCCTGGCGGCGGACCTCGCCGACCCTACCACGCTGATCATCGACGCCAAGTCCGGGGTGAGCGGCGCCGGGGTCAAGGCGACCGAGACCACTCACTTCGTCCAGGCCAACGAGTCCCTGAAGGCGTACCGGGTCGCCCACCACCAGCACACCCCGGAGATCGAGCAGATGGCCGCGCGGGTGGCGGGCCGGCCGATCACCCTCTCCTTCACCCCCCACCTGGTGCCCATGAACCGGGGGATCGCCACCACCGCCTACGCCGCCCTGCGGCCCGGGGTCACGGAGGATGCGGTGCGCCAGGTCTATGCCGAGCGCTACGCGGAGGCACCCTTCGTCCGCCTCCTGCCTGTTGGCCACTTCCCCGACACGGCTCAGGTGCGCGGCTCCAACCAGTGCCACCTGCAAGTGGTGGTCGACGAGCGCACCCGCCGGCTGATCATGCTCTCGGCCATCGACAATCTAGTGAAGGGGGCCTCGGGCCAGGCGGTGCACAACCTCAACGTGATGATGGGCTGGCCGGAGACCACGGGACTCGGCGCGCCACCGGTGGTGCCGTGAGGTCCGGGGATGTGGTTCACAGGTCCTCCTCCGCGATCTCCGCGACCTTCATGAGGTGTCGAACGAGGCCCATCTTCAAGGGCTGATTGCCATGGATCGGCACGGAGATGCGAGCGACGTGGCCTTCCTTGCTATAGATGTGATGGCTGCCCGTCATGCGCTGGAGCCGCCAACCCTTTCTCTCCAGCGCTCTGGCCAGTGCCTTGCCGGACACCGCCTTCAAACGGAGATCTCCATCACCTTATCCGTACTCCCTATCTCATAGGTGCTGGTATCTACCGCAAGACACCCCTCGACGGCGTCGTAGAGATTGGCGAGGAGTTCCTCGAATGTCTCCCCCTGGGTGACGCAGCCGGTGATGGCCGGGACCTCGGCCCAGTATCCTCCCTCCTCTGCCCTGTGGATGATGACCTTCAATTTCATGGTGGGATCCTCTGTTTGATTGCCCGGTGATCCTAGCAGCGCAACCCGTAGGAGCAAGTCCATGGTCGACACCTCAGGGCCACCCCGACTCATCGAGGGCGGCGTGACGGCGGCGGAGGGCTTCGTGGCCACCGGTCTCGCCTGCGGCATCAAGAAGGGCGGCGGGGCCGATCTCGCCCTCCTCCATTGCCCCGGCGGTGCCGCGGCGGCGGGGCTCTTCACCCGCAACGACGTGGTCGCCGCGCCGGTCACCCTGGGGCGCGAACGGCTCCCCGCCCGGGGGGTCCACGGCGTAGTGATCAACAGCGGCTGCGCCAACGCCTGCACCGGCGAGCCCGGCCTGGCCGCGGCCCGGGAGGTGGTGGCCGCCGCCGCCCGGGTGCTCGGCTGCCTCCCCGCGGCGGTGCTGCCGTGCTCCACCGGGGTGATCGGCGACCCGCTCCCCGCAGCGAAGATCAGCGCGGCACTGCCGCGCGCCAATGCCCTCCTCGCCCGGGACGGCGGCCACGCCTTCGCCACCGCGATCCTCACCACCGACACGGTCGCCAAGGAGGCGGCGGTGGAGGTGGCGCTGAGCGGCGGGACGGTGCGCATCGGCGGCTGCGCCAAGGGCGCCGGAATGATCCACCCCAACATGGCCACCATGCTGGCGGTGATCACCACGGACGTGATCCTGACCGCAGAGCAGGCCCACGCCCTCCTCACCGCGGCGGCGGCGGCGACCTTCAACCGCATCTCCATCGACGGCGACACCTCGACCAACGACACCCTCTACCTCCTGGCCAGCGGCGCCACGGGCGTCACCCTCGCCTCCCCCGTGGACCGCGAGCGGTTCGCCGCGGCGCTGAAGACGGTGTGCGGCCGCCTCGCCCAGGCCATCGTCCGGGACGGCGAGGGGGCGACCAAGCTCGCCACGGTGCACGTGGCCGGCGGCCGGAGCGCGGAGCAGGTGGCCAAGGTCGGCACGGCGATCGTCCGCTCGCCGCTGGTGAAGACCGCCCTGTTCGGGGGCGACGCCAACTGGGGCCGGATCGTGTGCGCCGCCGGCTACGCCGTCGCCGGGATCACCCCCGAGACGGTCAGCCTGCGCCTCGGCGACCTGGTGCTATTCGAGGCTGGCGTGCCCGCCGGCGCGACACCGCCGTGGTCGACGTTCAAGATTACAGCGCCACGGATTCCCACAGCATGAGGCGCGGTGGACCGAGGAGGAGCCCCTTGGGCATGGGCTCGCCGCCATGGGCCTTGCGGAACGCCTCCGACCGGGTCCACGACACGAACGCCTCCTTAGACTCCCAGGTGGTGTGGGAGGCGTAGCGGTGGCTGCCGTCGTCATCGTCCTGGCCGCGCACCAGATGGAAACCCTGGAAGCCGGGGACGTCTGCCAGGTGGCTGTCGCGGCGTCGCCACCGCTCCTCGAACTCGGCCCCGCGGCCGGCAGCGACGTGAAACTGGTTCATCGCAATGTACATGACGCGTTCCTCTCGGTGGTGAGCGGGCGGCCCGGTGGACCGCCCGTGGCAGTTCTGCGCATAGTACGCGGCCCTGCACCATTCCAGGACAGACCGATCCCCATGGACAGCTTCACCTACCACAACGACATCCTGTTCGCCGAGGGGATCTCCCTCGGCCAGCTCGCCGAGGCGGCCGGCACGCCGTTCTACTGCTACAGCCACGCCCACCTCGTGGGGCAGATCGAGGCCTTCGACGGCTCGCTGCGCGACCTGCCGCACCTCACCTGTTACTCGGTGAAGGCGAGCTCCAACCTCGCGGTGCTGGCGATCATGGCGCGCCGCGGCCTGGGGTTCGACATCGTCTCCGGCGGCGAGCTGGCGCGCTGCCGCGCGGCGGGGGCGGAGCCCGGCAAGATCGTCTATTCCGGCGTCGGCAAGACCTGGGGCGAGATGCGTGCCGCCCTGGAGGCGGGGATTCGCTGCTTCAACGTCGAGTCCCCGGCGGAGCTCGACCAGCTCAATCAGGTGGCCGGCGAGGTGGGAGTAAAGGCGCCCATCGCCCTGCGGGTCAACCCGGACGTCGATCCCCAGACCCACCCCTACATCTCCACGGGCCTCAAGGAGAACAAGTTCGGCATCTCGTACCGCAAGGCGGTCGCCGAGTACCAGCGCGCCGCGGCCATGGCGAACATCGCGGTGGTGGGGGTGGACTGCCACATCGGCTCGCAGCTCACCAAGGTCGCGCCCTTCCTGGACGCCCTCGATCGGGTGCTGGTCCTGATCGCGGAGCTGCGGGCGGCCGGCATCGCGATCCGCGATCTGGACATCGGCGGCGGTCTGGGGATCGTGTACAAGGATGAGGTGCCGCCGGCGCCGCAGGAGTACGCCCGGGCGATCCGCGACAAGGTGGCGGGCAGCGGCCTCACCATGATCTTCGAGCCCGGCCGGGTGCTGGTGGGCAACGGCGGCTGCTTCGTCACCCGCGTCCTCTATACCAAGGAGAACGAGGGCAAGCGGTTCGCCATCGTCGACGGCGCCATGAACGACCTGGTGCGCCCGGCCCTGTACGACGCCTACCAGGAGATCCTCCCGGTGCGGCGCGACCCGAGCCGCCCCCGCCATACCACCGACGTGGTCGGGCCCATCTGCGAGAGCGGCGACTTCTTCGCCCGCCACCGCGAGCTACCGGAGCTGCGGCCGGGCGACCTCCTGGCGGTGATGTCGGCAGGCGCCTACGGCTTCTCCATGGCCTCCACCTACAACACCCGGCCGCGGGTGCCGGAGGTGCTGGTGAAGGGTGACCGGTTCCACATCGTGCGGGCGCGGGAGACGGTGGAGCAGCTCATGGCGGGCGAGAACATCCCCAACGGGATCTAACCCGCCTCGCCCACCGCGGCGGGGCGCGCGACACTGGCCCCATGGCCGGAACCCTGGAGGTCTCCCTCACCCAGATGAGCCACGGCGGCGATGCCCTGGGGCGCCATCGCGGCCAGGTGGTCTTCGTCCCGGATGCCCTCCCCGGCGAGCGGGTACGGATCCGGGTGGCGACGGAGCGCCGCGGTTTCCTGCGCGGCGAATTGCAGGAGGTCCTGGAGCCTGCGCCGGAGCGGATTATCCCACCCTGCCCCTATGCGGCGACCTGCGGCGGCTGCCACTGGCAGCACGCCGCCTACCCGGCGCAGCTCGCCTACAAGCGGGCGATCGTCGTGGAGCAGCTCACCCGCCTCGGGGGTCTTACGGCACCACCGGTCGGCGAACCGATCCCGTGTCCGGCGGTGTGGGGCTACCGCAACCACTGCCGCTTCCACCGCGCCGGCCAGGACCGCTGGGGCTTCCGCGCGGCGCACAGCCACGCGGTGGTGCCGGTGACGCGCTGCCTCCTGGCGATGGCGCCGATCGCCGGTTGGCTGACGGCGATGCAGGGCAGGGGCGGCCCCGCCGAGATCGCTGTGCGCGCCCTCGACGACGGGCTGGTCACCACCCTGGCGCCGCGCCCGGCCCACGCTCGGGTGGGGAAGGCGCGCCTCCGCGTTTCCCCGGACGCCTTCTTCCAGGTGAACACCCCGTTGTTGCCGACCCTGGTGGCGACGGTGGTCGACGGCCTCGCGCTGGCCGGTGGGGAGCGGGTGGTGGACGCCTACGCCGGGGTGGGGCTGTTCGCCCGCTTCCTCGCCGAGCGCGCCGCGGCGGTGGTCGCGGTGGAGGCGGCGCCGGCCGCCGTGGCCGACGCCCGGGAGAACCTCGCCCCGTTCCCCCACGTGAAGGTGGTGGCGGGGCGGGCGGAACGGGTCCT
>DASWHD010000047.1:0-12076 GCA_036393335.1 bacterium | reverse complement strand
CCCGCTGCTCGGGCGGGTCGTGGCTGATCGCCCACGGCAGGTGAGCGACCAGGGCGTCGGGAGCAACCGTGCGCAGGAGCTGGGCGAAGACGCCGTCCTCGTTGCGGCCGACCGGCAGGAAGGGGGGCAGCAGGCGGCTGGTGTCGAGCCCCACGCACGGGGTCATGAGGAAGGGGCTGGTGGAGAGGGTGGGGCGCGTCACCGCGCGGACCACGGCGCGGGTATCACGGTTGACCGGATAATCGGCCAGCAGTCGATCCCGGCCCGGCCCGCGGAGGATGAGGTAGTAGGCCGGAGAGGCCATGCCCGAGTCGCCGGCCAGGCCGGTGGTGGTCACGGCGACACGGCCGCCGGCAGCCATCCGGCGCAGGAGGGGGTCGTCCGCCTGATCGAGGTCGAGGCCGGCCGGATCGGCGAGGGCGGCGACGCAGGCCGCGGCCGTCCGGCCGAGGTAGCCCTCGTGGAGGGCAAGGGGATCGACCTCCTGCCACTCGGCGGCGAGGGCCGCGTCGCGGTCCGGGTAGAACCAGAACTGGCTGGGGTCCGGAAGGGAGGAGAGGGCGAGACCCTCTTCGCTCCCCGGCGCCGGCGCGAGGCGGCATAGGGTGTCGTCGTCCAGGGAGAGGAACGGCTTGCCGGCCTGGTGCAGGAGGAGGACGTTGCGGTTGGCCCCGGGGGTGATCTGGCCGTCGCTCCCGAACAGGGTGAAGTGGAGGGTCTCGCGGAGCTCGCGGTCGTCGCCTAGCTCACGCAGGAGGGCGGTGGCGAGCCGGTCGCGTTCCGCACGGCCGACGTGGGTGAGGTCGAGATAGTCGGCGGCAAGGCGACCGATCTCGTGGCGGAGCCGCGCCGCATGGGTCGGGTCGCGGGAGTCGTCGGAGACCACCACCGCCGCCTCGTGGTCATGGCGCCGAACCGCTGCGATCACGCTCGCCACGCAGCGCAGCGCCGCCTCCGGCCGGTCGCTGGTGACGATGGCCACCGTGGAGATCGGTGGCCCCATCCCCTCGGTCTCGGCCCCGTGGGCCGCCACGGCCTCCCGCCATGCCTGCGCGTGGGAGGTGAGCAGGCCTAGGGTCGCAAGCCGCTCCAGCTCGTCGCGCACCGGGGCGTGGAGGCTGGTGTCGAGGTGCAGGTCGCGGATCAATGCCCGGCAGTGGTCGTCCAGGGTGCGAAAGGGGGTGCACCGCTGCAGGAGGTCGACGGCCGACTCAGGGAGCAGGTGGCTCGCCGGCGAGCCACGCCGGTAGACGAGGGCCTCGCCGCTACCCGCCGGGATCGCCACCACGTCGGCGGCCCGGTAGCGCTCGTCCGCGGTGCGTCCCGGCGGGGCGGGGCGGCCCCCGGCGCCGGTGGCCTCGTCCTCGTCCCGACCCCCCTTCCTCCGCCACCAGCCCATGGCCGCGAGCTTTCCCATCCGTCGGAGTGCCGTCAAGACGCCTTACGCCGGCTGCCTCCCAACCCCGGGGGTAACGCGGGAAACCAGGAAGCCAGGAATGGACGACGGAGGGACACGAAGGCACGCAGAGCGGAAGACCCGGGGACGTGCGATGGTACGGTCTCCAATTGCCGCAACACCCGGTCTTTGCTATGTAACCCGGCGGCTCGGGCCGCCGTTTGCCGAGGCCGACAGGACATGTCACAACCCACCGAGGACCCATGGCTCCGGAAGACAACGCAGGCGGCACCCTGATCGCGGGGGGCGGAGACCCCCTGATCGGGCGCACTCTCGGGGGAGACTTTCGGGTCGACGGCTTCATCGGTGCCGGCGCGATGGGTCGCGTCTACCAGGGCATGCAGCTCTCGGTGGACCGCAAGGTGGCGATCAAGGTCTTGCCGGACGAGCTGGCCGCGAACAAGGGGTTTGTCGCCCGCTTCCTCCAGGAGGCGCGGGTCGCGGCGCGGGTCGAGCACCCGGCGGTGGTGCGGATCTACTCGGCGGGGGAGAGCGCGGGGATCTACTACATCGCCATGGAGTTCCTGCGCGGCGAGAGCCTGCGGGACTATCTGGCCCGGCAGGGCGCCCTGGCGGAGAAGGAGGTGGTGGCCAAGGCGCGCATCGTCGCGCAGGGGCTCGCCGCGGCCCACGCCGTGGGGATCGTCCACCGGGACGTGAAGCCGGACAACGTCATGCTCACCGGCCACGACCAGGTGAAGCTCACCGACTTCGGCATCGCCAAGCCGAGCGAGGCGGCGGACGCCACGCGCGCGGCGTGGGCGACCCGGGTGGGCGAGCCGGTGGGCTCGCCCCACTACCTCTCGCCCGAACAGGCCCGTGGCGACCTGGCCAAGATCGACGCCCGCAGCGACCTCTACTCCCTCGGCGTGGTGCTCTACGAGATGGTCACCGGCCGGGTGCCGTTCGAGGCGGAGACCGGCATCGGCGTCTGTATCCAGCACATCGAGAAGCAGCCGGACTCCCCGACCCTGATCCGCCAGGACCTCTCCCCGGCCCTGGAGGCGGTGATCCTGCGCCTGATGGCGAAGGACCCGGCCGAGCGCTACCAGAGCGCCGCGGATCTGATCGCGGCCCTCGACGCGGTGGTCGCACCACCCCCGCCACCGCCGTCACCCGCACCGATGCCGCCCCGCAAGGGTTTGTGGGCGGGGGTGGCCGTGGCAGTGGTGGTGGCCGTCGCGGTGGTGGGATGGCTCGTGAGCCGGCGCCCGGCGCCGGAGGTGGTGGAGGTCCCGGCCGTGCCGCCGCCGGTGGTGGAAGGCTACCTCCGCATCGTATCCGAGCCGGTGGGGGCCGAGGTGATGGTGGACGGCCATCGCATCGGTGCCACCCCGTTCGACGGCGCAGTGCCCGTCGGGGAGCACGAGGTGACGGTGCGTCTCACCGGTTACCGGCCGGTGACGGAGGCGGTGAGGGTGGAAGAGGGGCTCGAGGTGGCACGCACCGTGCGGCTGGAGGTGGCGCCGGCGACCCTGCGTCTCGCCTCGGAGCCGGCCGGTGCGCGGGTGAGCCTGGACGGCGAGCGGGTGGGAGAGACCCCCGTGGCGCTCGCGGAGGTTGCGCCGGGAACCCACCAGATCGTCATCGAGGCGAAAGGGTATTATTCCTACGAGACGCGGGTCGAGCTCGGTCCCGGCCAAGAGCTGGCCCTGCATCCCCTGCTCAAGCAGGACCGGCGGGTCTCGTTCCGCGGCGTGTTGATGGATCCGGAGGAGCGCGACGCGATCTTGGTACGCGAGAAACGGGAGATCGCCACTCTCGTCAAAGAGGGGGTGAGCCACTTCGACAAGGGGCAATACGAGCTGTGCATCGCCAAGATGGAGGAGGTGCTGCGCCTCGACGCCGGTAACCCGGACGCCCAGCGCTACAAGAAGATGGCGCAGGACAAAAAGGAGGAGATCCGCCGCACCTGGGGGGAGGCGATCCAGGAACGGGAGACGATCCTGAAGAGTAAGAAACGGTCCCCGGAGTGACGCGTTGCTCGCCGACCGGGTCATGGGAGGTACAATGAAAACCACCGCCCGTGTCGGGCCGGCAGGGAATACTCATGCGATGCCGCCGTCCGGCGGGAGCCGCGCAGGGCAAGCCGGACGGCGCGCTTTATCCGATCAGGAGAAAATCATGTTCACGACGATCTACGGCAGCGCACGATGGCTGGGGGTATGGCTGATGGTCCCCCTGCTCGCCCTGACCCTCTCGTGCGCCACCACCCAGGAGAACGGTCCGGACAAGAAGTACGTCGGTGCCGGGATCGGCGCCGCGGTGGGGGCGGTGGTCGGCGGCATCGCAGGCCGTGACGCGAAGTCCGTGGTCGCCGGAGCGGCGGCCGGGGGCGCGATCGGTTACGGCATCGGGTGGCTGGTGGAGAAGTATCAGGCACGCAAGGTGCGTGATGAGGCGCAGGTCGCCCAGGCCTACGGAGCGACCCCGGCCGAGGGCCCGCCGCAGATCCATGGCTACAAGACTTGGGTCGATCCCAACGCGATCCGTCGCGGCAGCGAGGCGGGGTGGATCTCCACCTTCGACATCCAGGTGCCGCCGGGTACCACGGTGGCGGTCACGGAAGAGCGCGCCTTCATCGATCCGGACGGCAACACGATCAGCCGCCGCACCTACGACTACAGCCAGGACGTCACCGGCACCGGCGGCTACGAGTTCGAGCTCACCATCCCGATCCCGGAGACGGCTCCGGAAGGCAAGTACAACTACATCACCAAGTTGAACGTCAACGACGGCACCGGCCCCGGCCTGGAGGGCACCTTCCAGATCGCCGCCGACGGCACGGTCCGCGACATCACGGTGACGCTGGCCCAGTAGGTCGAGCTTCGCCCGACAGGCCCTGCGGGCCGGGGTCGCCGAAGGGATTCGGCTCCTACCGGGGGGCTGGGTCACGGCGCGATGTTCCAACCCGAGGTAGGAGCCGGTTGCACCGGCGATCCGCGCCGCCGGCGCGGCCGGCCTTGCGGCCGGGGTCGCCGAAGGGATTCGGCTCCTACCGCCGAACACGGCGGGCAGATCCCGCACCCGACCCCGTAGGCACGGCATGCCGTGCCCCTACGTTCGGTCCCGCCTGACAGAGGGAAACGCCCCCGGCGTGGGCCGACGTCAGCCGCGGGCGCCGGTAGCCTCTACCGCCACGACGATGGCCGAGACGTTGTCGCGGGTGTCGCGGGCGTTGGCCAGGTCGACCAGGGCCTGGGCGGCCGCGCCTGCGGGCTGGTCACCCAGTACCACGGCGATGTCCTGGTCCGTCAGCACCTCGGTGAGGCCGTCGGAGCAGAGGAGGAAGCGATCGCCGGCCTTCAGGGGGATCAGCGGCTCGAGGATTTCCACCTCGACCGTCGGCCTCACCCCCAGGCAACGGGTGATCACGCCGTGGCGCGGGTGACTGTAGATCTCGTCCTGCCCGATTTCCCCCTGCGCCATGAGCCACCAGACGAAGGAGTGGTCGCTGGTCACCTGCCGGCACACCTGGTGGCGGACCAGGTAGAGGCGGCTGTCGCCCACGTGGGCGGCCATCGCCTCCCGCTCCGAGCACAGCAGGGCGACCATGGTGGTGCCCATGTTGCCTGCCTCGTGCATCTCCGCGGCCAGCTCGTGCACCGCACGATTCGCCTCTTCCACCACCCCGCGCAGCCACGTTGCGTCGGGCGGTTCGCTGGCCTTCGCGGCCTGGGTGAGGACCCGTTGCACGGCCCGGCGGCTGGCGGCGCCGCCGCCGGCGTGGCCGCCGGCGCCGTCGGCGAGCACGGCGAGCTGCCATACGTGATCGCTTCCACCGATGCGGATCTCGGTCCAGCCGATGGTGTCTTGGTTGTCCGGCCGGTGGTGCCCCTTGTCGGTCACCCCGGAGACCCGCACCGTCAGGGGAGCGAAGGGGGAAGGCTGGTCGGTCATGGCTGGAGCCGCAGGCGTGATCGCCGCGGCGGTCGTCGTGTTATCGGTGTGTTCGGTTCCGGGCCGGAAGGGACCCGACGGCGGCGTCGAGGCTACCAGCGGATGAGGCTCGCCGCCCAGGTGAAGCCGGAGCCGAAGGCGACCAGGGCCAGAAGGTCCCCCTTCCGGAGACGGCGATTGCGCACCACCTCGTCGAGGGCGATGGGGATGGTGGCGGCGGTGGTGTTGCCGGTGCAGGCGATGTTGTTCACCACCTTCTCCGCCGGCAGGCCGAGGGCGCCGGCGAGGGCGTCGATGATGCGGCTGTTGGCCTGGTGGGGAATGATCAAGTCGAGATCGGTGACCGCCACCCCGCAATGGTCCGCCACCTCGCGCACCGCCGCCGGCATGGTCTCCACGGCGTTCTTGAACACCAGGCGGCCATCCATCTGCAGGCGGTGGCGGCGCTGTTCCAGGTGCTGCGGGCCGATGAAGGGGCGGTTCACCGTGCCGGGTGCCGGGATCGCGAGGGCGTCTACGAAGCGACCGTCGGCGTGCAGGCGATGGCCGAGGAGGCCACGCTGGGGATCATCGGACGGGCCCAGGACCACGGCGCCGGCGCCGTCGGCGAACAGCACGGCGGTGTCGCGCCCGGCGGTGGAGAGGTCCAGGGCCGCGGACTGCACCTCGGCACCCACCACCAGCACCCGCTGGTATTCGCCGGCGCGCACGTAGAGGTCGGCCACCGACAGGGCGTAGAGAAAGCCGGAGCACTGGGTCCGCACGTCCAGCGCCCCTACCGGGCCGATGCCCAGCTTGTGTTGCAGGAAGCAGCCGCTCCCCGGGGCGAGGTAGTCGGGGGTGGAGGTGGCGAAGACGATGAAGTCGATCGCCTCCGGGGGGAGGTCGGCCGCTTCCAGGGCGCGTCGCGCCGCGATCAGGGCGAGGTCGCTGGTGGCCTGGTCGTCGGCGGCGAAGTGGCGCTCGCGGATCCCGGAGCGCTGCTGGATCCACTCGTCGGTGGTCTCCATCCACTGTGCGAGATCGTGATTGGTGACCACGCGCTCCGGCAGATAGGAGCCGGTACCGAGGATGCGGCTACGAAGCATGGCGGTGGAAGGGGAAGCGGGAGCGTGAACGGTCGTGCGCGGCGTGCCGGGTTGATGATTATCCGAGCGTTACATCTCTGCGCCCCGTTTCTTCGTCTTCCTTCGGTCGCTCCCGGTAGAGGAGGGCGGTGCGACCGATCTTGCCTACCAGCTCGGCGTGGTGGTCGGCGGTGAGGCGGTCGACGGCGCGGTGGTAGTCGTCACGATCGTCGGTATCCACCCGGACCTTGACCAGCTCGTGGTCGAACAGGGCCTGTTTCAGGGCCTCACCCACTCCCGCGGTGACACCGGCCTGGCCGACGGTTACGATGACCGGCAGCTTCTGACCGCGGCGGCGCAGGGCGGCTCGTTGCTTGCCCGACAGGCGGGGAGTCGGATCCATGGCGGAATTCAGCTTTCCGTACCAAGTGGCCTACGGCGACGCCGATGCCGCCGGGGTAGTCTACTATGCCCGTTATCTGGAGATCATGGAACGGGCGCGCTGGGCGTGGCTGGCCGGCCGCGGCATCGACGTGGCGCAGCTCCACCGCGCGGGGGTGATCTTCGTCGTGGCGGAGGTCCATCTGCGATATCGTCGTGCGGCAACCCTGGGCGCCGTGCTCGCGGTGGGGGTCCGGGTGAAGCGCCTCGGGCGCGTGGCGCTGACCGTCATTCAGGAGGTGCGGGACAGCGCCGGTACCCTGTGTGTGGAGGGCGAGGTGCGGTTGGGCTGTGTCGACGCGGCTGGTAAAGTCCAGCCTCTCCCCGACCGGGTCGCGGCGGCCATCGCAGCGCCGGCGCCCGCCGTCTTCCCTTGAGGTCGTCTATGAGTCTGGCGTTGATTCAGCAGTGCTATGAGAAGGTCGCCACCGGTGGCTCCCTCACCGTCGCGGAGGCCGAGGGGTTGATCGCCCTGGAGGGCACCGCCGTCGTGGACCTGATGGCGGCGGCCAACCGCCTGCGTCACCAATTCAAGGGCGACGCGATCCACCTGTGCTCGATCGTCAACACCAAGTCTGGCGGCTGCACCGAAGACTGCTCGTTCTGCTCCCAGGCGAGCCGGTATGCCACCGGGGTCGCCAACTACGGCCTGCTCTCCTCGGCAGAGGTGGTGCGCGCCGCGGACGAGGCGGCGAAAAACGGCGCCCAGGCCTTCGGCGTGGTGGCCGCCTGGCGCGGGCTGAAGGAGGGGCCGGTGCTGGACGCGGTGTGCGAGCAGATCTCCGAGATCGCTGCCCGCGGTGACCTGCACGCGGACGCCTCCCTCGGTCTGATCGACTCGCCGGGGGTGGCGCGGCGCCTGAAGGAGGCTGGGCTCCACTGCTACAACCACAACCTGGAGACCGCGCCGAGCTTTTTCGGGGAGATTTGCCAGACCCACGGCTATGAGGATCGCCTCACCACCCTGCGCCACGTGCGCGCCGCCGGGATCCGCATCTGTTGCGGGGGCATCCTCGGGATGGGGGAGAGCCCGGCGCAGCGCGTCGAGCTCGCCTTCGCCCTCAAGGAGGTGGCACCGGACATGGTGCCGATGAACTTCCTCGATCCCCAGCCCGGCACCCCGCTTGCCGGGCGGCCCACCATGGCGCCGATGGAGATCCTGAAGACCATCGCCGTCTTCCGCTTCGTGCTACCGGATCGCAACATCATGGTCGCCGGCGGCCGGGAACGGGGTCTCGGGTCGCTCCAGCCCCTCATGTTCCTCGCCGGTGCCAGCGCCACCATGACCGGCAACTACCTGACCACCGTCGGCAACCCACCGGCCGCCGACCACGCCATGATCGAGGCCCTCGGCCTGACCTGGTCGCCAGGCGAGCCGGTGCCGGTCTCGTTGTGAGATGAGCACCGCAAATGGACGCAAATAGACATCAATTCGGTGGAGCCGCTCCCAACGGTAAGGAGGTGACGCAATGGCATGCGTAGGCGTAATCCTCTCGGGTTGTGGCTATCTCGACGGTGCGGAGATCCAGGAGGCGGTGCTGACCCTGCTCGCCCTGGATCGTGCCGGGGCGCAGGTGCACTGTTTCGCCCCGAACGTGGACCAGCACAAGGTGGTGAACCACCTGACCGGCAGGGAGACGCAAGAGCGGCGCAACGTCCTGGTCGAGTCGGCCCGCATCGCCCGCGGCAAGATCACCGACGTGGCGCAGGCGCAGGCCGCGGACCTTGACGCCGTGGTTCTCCCGGGTGGCTTCGGCGCCGCCCTCAACCTGTGCGACTTCGCGGTCAAGGGGCCGGACTGTACGGTCCACCCGGACGTGGCGCGGCTGGTGAAGGCGGTGCACGATGCCGGCAAGCCGATCGGCGCCATCTGCATCGCGCCGGCCCTGATCGCGAAAGTCCTCGGGGAGGAGAACGTCAAGGTGACCATCGGGACGGATAAGGAGACGGCCCAGGCGATCGAGGCGATGGGTGCGGTGCACGAGGCGTGCCCCGTGGACCAAATGGTGGTGGATCCGCAGCGCAAGGTGGTCACCACCCCCGCGTACATGCTGGGTCCCGGTCCCAAGGACGTGGCGGCGGGCATCGAGCGGTGTGTCGCCGAGGTCCTGGCGATGGTGGGGTAGCCACGGTAACTTCACCCTCATACGTGCGGGCCGGCCGGGAGGTGGTGGCGGGCGGCACGGTCGTCGGTAACCGGAGCTATCCGGTGGTCACTCCCTAGCCCGCATTTCTCACCATGACTCTGCTGTGCCCGCGCCATTGCCCGTATCTCCTGGCCGGGTCCTCGTTCGAGTCCTCACCAGGGGTAGGAGCCGGTTGCACCGGCGACCCGCGCCATCCGCGCGGCACGCCCTGCGGGCCTGGTCGCCGACCTGCCTGTCCGGCAGGCAGGAGGGATTCGGCTCCTACCGGGGTCCAGCCAGGGTCTCCGGCCATTGGCACGGGCTCGCGACGATTCCTGGTGGAAATGCGGACTAGCACGAGCATCTTTGCCGCGTGATCCGCAATGCCTCAACGGCCTCCTGTGATCGGTGACGGTGCGATGACTTTCCGTTGGAAATTCTTCGGTTATATCGCTCTCCTCATCCTGTTTATCTGCGTCGTCTTCGGCTTCATCATCCACTCGCAGCAAAACTCGCTGCTCAAGAGTGAATTGCTCCGCCGGGGCGAGGTGATGGCGGCGAGCGCGGCGCGCATCGTGGCTCTCGCACAAGACGCGCGCGATGGCCTCGCCGCAGCGTCCGCCTCCTTCCAGAACGATGGCGCGGCCATTGGCCTGGCGGTGGACGACGCCGCCGGACGGGAGGTGGCGGCGGTCCATCGCGACGCCGACGGGGGCTGGATCCCGGGCCGCTCGCCGCGCCTGCCGGCGTTCAACCTGGATGGCAACCCCAGCCGCGCTCCCGGTCGCTATCTCCTGGAGGTGGCCGACCGCGGCGCCGTCTGGTGTTTCACCCATCCCCTGCCGGTGGTACAGCGCGGTGGGGCATCCGTGGTCCAGGGGTGGGTCGAGGTCCACGTGGCGCCCCCCTACGCCGAGCACCGCCTCGAGTACGTCCTCAAGGTCGGCCTCCTCACCCTCACCGTCTTCTTGAGCTTCGGCCTGTTTGCCGCGCTGTTCCTCTCCAAACGGGTCACCGGGCCGATCGCCGAGCTCTCCCGGCGCGCCGACGAGTGGGGCAAAGGCAACCTCGGCGCGCGCCTGGTGATCCACACCGGCGACGAGTTCGAGCTCCTCGGCAACACCTTCAACGACATGGCCGCCAGCCTGCGGGGGACCATCGCCCAGCTCCAGGAGAGCGAGCACAAGCTCAAGGAACACACCGGCGATCTGGAGCTCAAGGTCCTGGAGCGCACCAAGGAGCTGGCGGAGAAGAACGTCCAGCTACAGAAAGCGATGGAGCTCGCCACCCAGTCCGACCGCCTAAAATCGGAGTTCATCTCCAACATGTCCCATGAGCTACGCACGCCGCTGAACGGCATCATCGGCTTCGCGGAGCTGCTCCTCATGGGCATCGACGGGAAGCTGGATGGCAAGGTGCAGGAGGACGTGGAGCAGATCCACGAGTGCGGCAAGCACCTCCTCTATCTGATCAATGGCATCCTCGATTTCTCCACCATCGAGGCGGGGATGATGACCGTCCACAAGGAGGACACCGATGTGGTCGGGCTGTTGGACGAGGTCGCTTCCGTGGCCCGCTCCCTGGCGGCAAAGAAGGAGATCGTCTACCTCCAGGAGGTGCCGGAGGCGATGCCCGAGGTGTGTATCGACCGCATGCGCATCAAGCAGGTGATCCTCAATCTGGTGAGCAACGCCGTGAAGTTCACCAGCGAAGGCGAGGTGGTGACGCGCCTTGCCCTGCTCCAGGACCGGCCGGAGATCGTGAAGGTGCTGCGCGAGGTCTATCCCGCCGCCATCTTCAATCCGCGCGACTACTTCTACATCGGGGTGTGTGATACGGGCATCGGCATCAAGCCACACCAGCTCAGCCGCATCTTCCAGAAGTTCAACCAGCTCGACGGATCCGTGCCGCGCACCTATGGCGGTACTGGCCTCGGACTGGTCATCAGCCGCCAGCTCGTGGAGTTGCACGGCGGTTGGATCTGGGTCGAGTCTACGGAAGGCGAGGGCTCCACCTGCCACGTGGTGCTGCCGCGCTTCGCGCGGCAGGGCGGCGCGGGGATGGCCCCGTTCACACCCGCGCAGGGATCACAGGTCGAGGCCTCGCCGGAGTAGGCGTCCTCAGGCCAGGATCCCCAGCCAACCGCCCCCCTTGGCCAAGATCGTGTGGTCCCATGGGTCGACTGTTTCTCCTCTTCCTGCTCGTCCCCCTGGCCGAGATCTACCTGCTGATCCGGGTGGGGGAGGTGATCGGCGCGCCGGCCACCATCGGCCTGGTGATCGCCACCGCCTTCCTGGGGGCCGCCCTCGCCCGGCGCGAGGGGCTGCGCACCTTCGTGGCGATCCAGCGCAGCGTCGCCCAAGGCCGCCTCCCCACCGACGACTTGGTCGAGGGAGTGATGATCCTCTTTGCCGGCCTGGTGCTCCTGACCCCCGGTTTCCTCACGGACGCCCTCGGCTTCTTCGTCCTCCTGCCGCCCACTCGCCGCTGGCTGCGGCGCTACCTGGTGGAATGGTTCAAGCGCCGCGCGGACTTACAGGCGAACATCGTCGACGTGGATTTCCGGTAGGGAAACCTCGCCCGCGCCCGCGACAGAGGTAGGAGCCGGTTGCACCGGCGATCCCGCGCCTTTGGCGCGGCAAACGGGCGCCGCAGGCGCGGCCGGCCCTGTCGGGCCGGGGTCGCCGAAGGGATTCGGCTCCTACCCGGTGGAACGACCTGAAAAAAGGGCGCCCCGCTTGTCGCAGGGCGCCCGTTTGCGCTGCCAGTCGCCAGGGCGTCACGCCATCGCCTTCTCTTGCTGCTGCTTCAGGTGGTTCAGGGCCGAGCCGGCGTGGAACCAGGCGATCTCCTGCGGGTTCAGGGTGTGGGTGCAGACCACCTTCGCGGTGGCGCCGTCGGCGTGGCGGACGGTGAGGGTGACCTCTTTGCCCGGGGCGAGGCCGGCCACGTCCTCGAGGGTCACCCGATCGCTCTCCTGGAAGAGGTCGTAGTCCGCCTTGTTCTTGAACCACAGGGGCAGGACGCCCTGCTTCTTCAAGTTCGCCTCGGCGATGCGCGCGAAGCTGCGGGCCACGATCGCCCGG
>DASWHD010000046.1:0-21957 GCA_036393335.1 bacterium | reverse complement strand
GCGGCTTCCCGTTTCGCGCGGCGGCCTTCGAGGAAGGCCTCCAGGAGCATGAGGCAGATGCCCACGGAGATCGCCGCGTCGGCGATGTTGAAGGCGGGCCAGTGGTAGCGGCCCCAGTGGACGTCGAGGAAGTCGATCACGTAGCCGAAGCGCAGGCGGTCGATGACGTTACCGATGGCGCCGGCGAGGATCAGGGCGAGGGCGAGGCGCAAGAGCCCCTGGTCCGGCCGTGACCGGACGTAGAACATGGCGAGCAGCACCACCGCCACCGCGGAGAAGGTGAGGAAGAACGGCAGGCGCCACCACGATTCGATACCGGAGAGGAAGCCGAAGACCGCACCGCGGTTGCGCACGTAGGTGAGGTTGAACCAGCCCGCGATGATCGGGTGCGACTGGTGCAGGAGCATGCGGTGGTCGACCAGGAACTTGGTCCACTGGTCGAGGGCGACGAACGCCGGGGTAATCGCCAGCAGGGGCCGGTAGCGGCCTTGCAGCAGGTTCATGGGGTGACCGCCGGCGTAGCCGTCACGACCCCGTGGCAGCGGGAGCACAGATCGGGTTGATCGGCGTGGCTCCCGACTTCGGGGAGGACCATCCAGCAGCGGACGCACTTGCCGCCGCCGGCCGCGGCCACGGCGACGGCCAGCTCGCCGCCCTCTTCGGGGACCACCCCCGGTGGTGCCTGGTCGATGGGCAGGACCTCCACCTGGGAGACGATCCACTGGGCCGGTAGGCCGGTCTGGTAGCGGTGCAGCAGCTTCAGGGTGGCGCCGGCGGCGTAGGCGGTCACCCTGGCGGTGAGGCCGCCACCGATGGTCTTCGCCGCGCGCGCACGCTCCAGGGCACCTAGGACTGCCGAGCGCACCTCCTGCAGGGCGTCCCACCGCTGCGCCAGCTCGGGCGCTGGGTACAGCGACCGGTCGAAGCGGGCGAGGTGGACCGAGTCCTCGCGCCCCGCCACCGCCGGCAGGTGCTCCCAGATCTCGTCCGCGGTGAAGACTAGCAGGGGCGCGATCAGTCGGGTGAGCTGCTCGGCGATGTGCCACAGCGCGGTCTGGGCCGCCCGCCGCAGCCGCCCGCCCGCCGCCTCCGTGTACAGGCGATCCTTGAGGATATCGAGATAAAAGCCCGAGAGATCGAGGACGCAATAGTTGTAGATCGCGTGGTACGCGGTGTGGAACTCGTACCGGTCGTAGGCCGTCAGGACCCGCTCGCTGACCTCCGCAAGGTGATGCAGGGCGTAGCGGTCGATCTCCTCCATGGCGTCGATCGCGACCGCGTCGCGGGCTGGGTCGAAGTCGTAGAGATTGCTCAGGAGGTAGCGCGCCGTGTTGCGGATGCGCCGGTACCCCTCGGCGAGCTGGGAGAGGATTTCGGGGGAGAGGCGGATGTCGTCGCGGAAGTCCTCGGCGGCGACCCACAGGCGCAGGATCTCGGCGCCGTGCTGGTGGATGATCTCCTGGGGCGAGATGACGTTGCCCTCGGACTTGGACATCTTGCGGCCGTTGCCGTCCACCACGAAGCCATGGGTGAGGACCGCGCGGTACGGCGTCCCCCCGCCGGCGGCTAGGGCGGCAAGCAGGGTGGAGTGGAACCAGCCGCGGTGCTGGTCGCTCCCCTCCAGGTAGAGGTCGGCGGGATAGGAGAGGTCCGGGTTCTGCCGCACCACCGCGGCGTGGCTCACCCCGGAGTCGAACCACACGTCGAGGATGTCGCTCTCTGGGGTCAACTCCGCATGGCCGCAGGCCGGGCAGACGGTCCCCGGGGCGAGCCAGTCGCTGACCGGGTGGGTGTACCACGCCTCCGCCCCCTCACGCTCCACCGCGCCGGCGACGCGGTCCGCGGCGTCCGCGTCGACAAAGGGTTCACCGCATTTCTTGCAGTGGAATGCGATCACGGGCACCCCCCAGCGGCGCTGCCGGGAGATGCACCAGTCGGGGCGGTTCTCCACCATGCCGTAGATTCGGTTGCGACCCCAGGCGGGGATCCACTCCACCCGGTCGATCGCCGCCAGGGCGCGGGCACGCAGCTCCCCCACCTCCATGGAGATGAACCACTGGGGGGTGGCGCGGAAGATCACCGGCTTTTTGCACCGCCAGCAGTGGGGGTAGCTGTGGGCGATGTCGCCGCGGCCCAGGAGAGCGCCCTTCGCCCGCAGCATCTCGATCACGGTCGGGTTTGCGATGAACACCTGTTGCCCTACCAGCTCGGGTCCCGCCTCGTCGGTGAAGCAGCCGTGGTCGTCGACCGGCGCGAAGGTGGGCAGGCCGTGCTCCTGGCCGACCTGATAGTCTTCCTGGCCGTGGCCCGGCGCCGTGTGAACCAGGCCGGTGCCCGCCTCCAGGGTGACGTGGGTGCCGGTGAAGACCGGACAGATGCGGCCGTTTAGGGGGTGGGTGTAGGTCAGGGCGGTCAGGGCCTGGCCGGGGACCGTGGCGAGGACGACTGGCGACTCCCAGCCCACCGCCTCCGCCACCCCCGGCAGGAGGTACTCGGCCACCACGAAGGCGGTCTCGCCCACGCCCACCGCCACGTAGTCGTGGTCCGGATGGACCGAGGTGGCGAGGTTGGCCGGGAGGGTCCACGGGGTGGTGGTCCAGATCACCAGGGAGAGGGGCAGGTCGGGGAGGTCGGTGCCCAGGCCACGCAGGCCGGCGGTGGTGGGGAAGGCGACGTAGATGGAGGGCGAGGTGTGGTCGGCGTACTCCACCTCCGCCTCGGCCAGGGCGGTGACGCAGCTCGGGCACCAGTGCACCGGCTTGCGGCCGTGGTAGACGGAGCCGGCGCGGATGATCTTGGCCAGCTCGCGCACGATCTGCGCCTCATACGGGAAGGCCATGGTCTTGTACGGCTCGTCCCAGCGGCCGAGGACCCCGTAGCGCCGGAACTCGTCGCGCTGGATATCGATGAACCGGTCGGCGTACTCGCGGCACGCCTGGCGGAACTCGACCAGGGACAGGTCGCGCTTCTTGGCGCCGAGCTTCTTGTCCACCTGTAGCTCGATGGGCAGACCGTGGCAGTCCCACCCCGGCAAGTAGACCGCCTGTTTTCCCTGCATCGTCCGGATCTTGACGATGAAGTCCTTGAGGATCTTGTTCAGGGCGTGGCCCATGTGGAGGTGGCCGTTGGCGTACGGCGGGCCGTCGTGCAGGGTGAAGCGCGGTGCCCCGGCGCGGGCCCTCTCGATGCGCCCCGTCAGGTCGGTCTCGCTCCATTGCCGCAGCCGCTCCGGCTCCCGCTGCACCAGGTTGCCCTTCATGGCAAAGCCGGTCTGCGGGAGGTTGAGGGTGGCCTTGTAATCGGTGCCGTCGGCGGACACGGGGGCTCCGCGGGGTGCGGGTTGGGTCGATTGTCTGCGCAATAACGGAGGAGCGACGAAGGTTCAAGCAAACCATGGCCGACTCGCAACCCCGCTGCCCTGTCGTGAGGTGCCGGCGCGCCCAAGGTCGTGCAACGCGGGAAGCCAGGAAACTAGGAAAACGATGCTTCTTCGTTCCCCCTCCTGGCTTCCCGCGTTCCAGAAGATCGATTGAGAATTATCGCCATCGTCGGGTGGGCTGCTCTGGCGTCGCGGGGGCGACCGTGGGCAAGCTACCGCGATGCATCGGTACTTCCTCACCCCCGCCGCGGTGCTCCTGCTGCTCGGCGTCGCGGGCGCGGCGCGCTGTGCGGAGGAGGCGGGCGACACCACCCTCTCCCCGGAGAGGGCCATCGAGGTGGAGGCCATGGTGCCGATCGTGAACGGTGACGCGGCCACGGCGCGGCAACAGGCCCTCGACCGGGTCTTCGGCGAGATCGTGACCATCGCCGCCGAGGCCCGCACCGGCGTCGGCACGCTGGACCAGCGGCCGGCGGTGGCCCGTCGCCTGCGACGCGAGGCGACCGACTTCCTCCTCGGCTACCAGATCGTTACCGACACCTGCCGCCTGGCCGCCGAGGACGCGCCGGGAGAGGCGAATGATATGGCGCCCGAGGCGCTGGACGAGCCGGCGCCCACCCTACCGCCGGACCACTATCTGGTGCGGGTCCGCGGGTGGGTCGACGAGGCGCGCCTGCGGGCCGCCCTCGGCATGGCCGAGGACGGGGGGGCGGCGGACCTCGCGGTGACCGTGCGGGCGGTGTCAGGCGTGGCGGACGCGGAGGGCGACGGCCGACTCGCTCGGTTGCAGGAGGCGGTCCTCGCCCAGCTTCAGGAGTCCGGCTGGCGGGTGGCGGAACGACCCGACGGCGTGGCGCGCCACACCCTCCACCTGGACGCGGATTGGGTGGCGGCCACGGGCCTAGTGGAGGTCGGTCTCACCGGCCGTCTGACCGCCACGGACGGCAGGTTGGTCGCCATCCTCCAGGCGTCGGGGGAGAGTCGTATCGGTAACCAGTTTTTTGCCTGGGCCGACGCGGAGCGGCGCGCGGCGGCCGACCTGGGCACGAAGCTGCTGCCCGTGTTGCCGCCGGCGCGTGCGGCCAGGGGAGCGCAGGCGGGGTCGTGGGTCGACCTCACCATCGCGCCCTTGTCCGGCTACCAGTGGGGGTTGGAGCTGGAGGACGCGATCCGCGCGCAGGTGGCAGGGATCGCGGCGATCAACCGCGTCGGCTACGCCCAGGGGCGGTTCCGGCTGCAACTGCTGTTCAAGGACCCGCTCGACACCTTGCCCGCGCGCCTGGAGGCGGTGCGCTGGCGCGATTTCACCCTGCGCGTGGCGGCGCGGTCGCCCACCGCGCTGGAGGTCCGGGTGCAGCGGTTTTGACAATCCTCCGTAGGGGCACGGCAGGCCGTGCCCCTAGCCAACGGTTTTCCACCATGAAACTGCCGAGTCACAAGACCAAGATCGTGGCCACCCTCGGGCCCGCCTCCGCATCGCGCCGGATCATCGCCGGCATGCTGCGCGCCGGCATGAGCGTGGCACGCCTCAACCTCTCCCACGGCGACGCCGACAGCCACCGGCGGATGGTCGGGGATCTGCGGGCCGTGGCCGCGCAACTGGGACGGCCGGTGGGGGTGTTGATGGACCTGCCCGGGCCCAAGGTCCGCATCGGCAGGCTGTCGGCACCGTTCTTGCGCCTGCGGCGCGGTGACACCATCACCCTGCGCATCGGCAGCCGCACGGGCGATGCCTCCACCCTCTACACCACCTGCCGGCCCCTGATACGCACCCTGGAGCGGGGGGATCGCATCTACCTGGCGGACGGCATGATCCAGCTCCGGGTGGAGGAGACCCTGGCCGGAGCGGTGCGTTGCCGGGTCAGGGTGGGCGGCGAGCTGCGGCCGGGGAAGGGCATCTCGGTGCCCGGTGTGAAGATCGACCTGCCGGCGGTCACCGCCCACGATCGCCGCCTCTTGACCCTGGCCATGGACATCGGCGCGGACATGGTATCGGTGTCGTTCGTGCGCTCCGCCGCCGATGTGCGCCAAGTGAAACGTCTGCTGCGCGCCGCGGACAACCACGCCCTGGTGATCGCCAAGATCGAGCGCCACGACGCGGTGGAGGGGATCGACGCCATCCTCGCCGAGGCGGACGGCCTGATGGTGGCGCGTGGTGATCTCGGCGTGGAGACCCCCCTGGCGGGCGTGCCGATGCTGCAAAAGCGACTGATCGCCGCGGCCCGTGCCGCGGGCAAGCCGGTGATCACCGCCACCCAGATGCTCGACTCGATGATCGACAACTCGCGACCCACCCGCGCCGAGGTGGCGGACATCGCCAATGCGATCCTGGACGGCAGCGACGCGGTGATGCTCTCGGACGAGACGGCGATCGGTGCCTACCCGGTGGAGGCGGTGCAGATGATGGCGGCGGTGGCCACCGAGACCGAGGCGGCGATCCACGCGAACCATCAGTGGCGGCTCTGCGACCCCGTCGGCCCGGGCACCGTCACCGAGGCGATTAGCTGCAGCGTCGCGCAGGCGGCGGCGGTGCTCCGCGCCCAGGCAATTCTGGCACCGACGCGTACCGGTCACACGGCGCGTTCCATCGCCAAGCAGCGACCCAAGACGTGGATCTTCTCCTACAGCTCCATCCCGCAGGTGGCCAACGGCCTGATGCTGAGCTACGGGGTGTGGCCCTTTCTCCGCGAGACCGAGGACCATAAATACGAGGAGCTGTTCGATCTGCTGCGCCGGACCCGGCTGCTGCGCCGCGGCGACACGGTGATCCTCACCTGGGGACGCATGGTCGGCCAGTCCGGCGAGACCCACGCCATGCGGGTGGAGAGTGCTTAGGCAGGAGGTAGGGGTTAGGAGATAGGGGTGGATGGCCGCTGGCGCGGCCAACGATTTCTTTCGACGGGAGTCATCCCGAGCAAATACCCTCCGGGCCGCAGGACCGGCACCACCCCTACCTCCTATCCCCTACCTCCTAACCCATGAATATCGGCGTCGACATCGGGGGAACTCACGTGCGGCTCTTGCTGGTGGGGGTAGGCGGCGAGGTGGTGGATCACCGGCGCTTCCCGGCGCAGCGCGGCCGGCCGGTTGCGGAGCTCGACGGGATCGCGGCGCAGGTCGACCGGTGGCGCAAGGCGGGGCACGAGATCGAGTCCCTGGGGGTCGCCTGCGCCGGCTGGGTCGACGTGGCCGGGCGCCTGGTGCACGCGGCGCCCAATCTGGGCTGGAAGCACGTGGCGGTGGCCGACGTCCTGGAGCGGCACTGTGCCGTGCCGGTGCGGGTGGAGAACGACGTCAACGCGGCGCTTCTCGGGGAGATGGCCGCGGGGGCGGCCCGAGGGGAACGGAGCTGCGTGGCGGTCTTCATCGGCACCGGGGTCGGCGGCGCGATCGTGGTCGACGGTCGGTTGATGCGCGGCCGCCAGGGGGCGGCGGCCGAGGTGGGCCACTGCTGCCTCGATCCCGAAGGTCCGGTGTGCGCCTGCGGCCGGCGTGGCTGTTGGGAGGCGTTCAGCGGTGGCGAGGGATTGGTGCGGCGCGCCCAGGCGGCGGTGAACTGCGGTGCCACTACCCGCCTCGCCGGAGTCTCGCCCCTGTCAGCGGCGGCCATCGTCGCCGCGGCGCAGGCCGGCGATGGGGTGGCGGCCTCCATCTGGGCCGAGGCGCTACGGCGTTCGGTTCAGGGGATCGCGAACCTGGCGGTGCTCCTCGATCCCGGAGTCGTGGTGATCGGCGGGGGCGTCGTCGCCGCCAATCCCAAGCTGGTGGACGGTCTCCGCGCCACCCTGGCCGACGAGCCGCACTTCGCCGGCCTGGCCGGGCTGCGGCTGGTGGCGGCGGAGCTCGGCGACGATGCGGCGTGCCTGGGGATGGCCCTCGATGGGGTGCGGGGAATGGGGGGTGGGGGATGAGGGGGTGGATGCCAGCCGTGCGGACTGGCATCTTTGGCTGAGATCGGTGGCGGTCGCTGCGCACTCATCTTTCCCCCCACCCCGCGTCTCCCACCCCCCATCCCTCGGCCACCATGCTCACCCTCGACCTGACCAACGCCCAGCAGGCCCTCGCCGGGTCCAATCTCTCCGCCCTGCTGGAGCGCGTGCCGGAGGTGCACCGCTGGATCGAGACCGGCGCCGACCCCCGGCCCGGCCGTGGTTACCTCGGCTGGCGTGACCTTCCGCAACGCATCACCGATGCCGAGCTGGCGGCCCAGGCGGCCTGCGGTGAACGGCTGCGCAGTCTGGCGCCGATCTGCGTGGTGGCCGGCATCGGTGGCTCGTACCTCGGGGCGCGGGCGACCATCGACGCCCTGCCGGGTCCCGGCGGGGCGCGGATCCGCTACGCCGGCCACCACGTCGACCCCGAGGCCCTGGCCCTGCTCATGGCGGAGTTGCGCGAGACCGAGTTCAGCGTCGTGGTGATCAGCAAGTCGGGCACGACCACCGAGACCGCAGTGGCCTTCCGTCTGCTGCGCGACGAGCTGATGCGGCGCCATGGCCGGAAGGGTACGGCGGGGCGGATCGTCGCGGTCACCGATGCCGCGCGCGGTGCCTTGCGCACCCTGGCGGACCAGGAAGGCTACGAGACCTTCGTCATTCCCGACGACGTGGGTGGGCGGTTCTCGGTGCTCACCCCCGTGGGGCTGGTGCCGATTGCCGCCGCCGGCGTGGACATCGCCGGCCTGGTGGCCGGCGCGCGGGCGGTGATGACCGCGGCCGCGCCCGATCCCGAATACCTCCCCTACCGCTACGCCGCGGCACGCACCGCCCTGTTCCAGACGGGCAAGCGGATCGAGGTCCTGGCAGCCCAGTCGGCCCTGCTGGGTTCGGTCTGCGAATGGTGGCAGCAACTGTTCGGCGAGAGCGAGGGCAAGGACGGGATGGGGCTATTCCCGGCCCGGGTGCAGTACACCACCGACCTGCATTCCCTCGGCCAGTGGCTGCAGGATGGACCGCGCAATGTCTTCGAGACCTTCCTCGCCGTGGACCGGCCGGCCGCCGGCGTGGCGATCCCCCCCGACCCGGACGACCTCGACGGCCTCAACTACCTGGCCGGCCGCGACGTGGCGGAGGTCAACCGCGCCGCGCTGGAGGCGACCCGCTTCGCCCACCTGCGGGGCGGCGTGCCGAACATGACCGTGCGTCTGGAGCGGCGCGACCCGCACCATCTCGGGGCGCTGTTCGCCTTCTTCGAGCGGGCGGTGGCCATGGGCGGTTACCTGCTCGGCGTCGATCCCTTCACCCAACCTGGCGTGGAGGCGTACAAACAGGCGATGTTCGCCCTGCTCGGCAAGCCCGAGGCGCGGTTCGCGGAGCAGGCCGAGTGGCAGCAGTATCAGGGACAGGTGCCGGCGGTGGGCTCGCTGCCGGTGGGGGAGGAGGGCGCGGCGTGAGGTGCCGGTCCGTCGGACGACGCGGGTGGCTAGGCCCGCAGCACCATTCCGATTAAATTTACTGCAACCTATGTTGAGCGGTTGGCTCTCCAACGAGTGATGCGTGTTGAGGGGGGGCGGCGGCGGTGGGGTCGGGTGACAACCAAAAGTGTCCCTGCGGTGCGTCGGGCACAGCGCTAATAGATTGATCTTCTTGATCTTTTTGGGAGCTATTTGCCAGACTTTCGCGAACGATTCGCTGGCGGGCGTAGTCGGAATCCATTTTTTGCCGGTGCTGGGTACGTCTCCAGCACGTGCACAGGGAGGGTGAGATGCGGTTTGCCCTGAAATTTCTGGTCCTGTTGGTCTTTCCCATCTACCTCATGATTGGTTGGGATCGCGGTACCCTGCCGATCGTCGGGCCGGACAAGGTGGAGGCCGGGGAGACACCCGACTTCTCCCCGATGGTCATGGACGTGAAGCTCGGGACGGTGGAGGCCAGCGCGCCGAGCCGCACCGTCTCGGTCATGGGGACGGTGGAGTCCCACGAGGTGGCGAGCATCGCCCCGCAGCTCATGGCCAAGGTGAAGGAGGTCAAGGTCCAGGAAGGGGACGAGGTGAGCCACCACCAGGTCCTGTGCGTCCTGGACGACAGCGAGGTAGACGCCAAGCTCGCCGAGGCGAAGGCGGCGGTGCGCAGCGTCACCAAGGCGATGGAGGTGGCCCAGGCGGGCAAGATGGTGGCCCAGGCCAACCTGACGGCCGCCACGGCCCACCACGGGCGGTTCAATCGCCTGTTCTCCGAGGGCTCCTTCACCCAGAAGGAGCTGGACGACGTGAACGCCGGCTACGAGGCGGCCCGGGCCGGGGTGCTGCAGGCCGAGGCCCAGATTGCGGCCCTGGAGGCGCAGCGCAAGCAGGCGGAAGCGGGGCTACGCACGGCGGAGATCTACCAGGACTACTCGGTCATCAAGGCGCCGTTTGACGGTCGCGTCGTGCGCAAGATGGTGGACGTCGGGAACCTCGCCGCGCCGGGCCATCCCGTGTTCGTCATCGAAAAGCGCGTCTACCGGTTCGCCGTGCCCGTCGAGGAGACGGTGAGCATCCAGAAGGGCCAGACCGTCAACGTGGAGGTCGACGCGATCGGCTGGGCCGACCAGCTCACCGCGAGCGAGGTGGTGCCGTCGGTCGACCCGATGAGCCGTACCTACACGGTGCGGGTCAATCTCCCGGAGGTGCCGGGACTGAAGGCCGGGATGTTCGGCCGTGCCACCTTCGCCATCGGCCAGGGTGCCGAATCGATCTACATTCCGGCGCACGCGGTCAAGCGCTGGTACCAGTTCACCGGCGTCTACGTGGTGGGTGAGGACAGCAAGGCGCACCTGCGCTTCGTCCGGCTCGGCCGCAGCGTGGACAGCCAGGTGGAGATCATCGCCGGTCTCAAGCCCGGGGAGCGCATCGCCCTCAACAAGCTCGACGAGGTGGCCGACGGCAGCCCGATCATGGAAGGGTTCTAGGTCATGGTGAACTACAAGACCGACGACACTTTCCTCGGACGGATCGTCTCCTACTTCACCACCAGCAAGCTGACGCCGCTGTTCGTCGGCGCCACGCTGGTGCTGGGCCTGTTCGCGGTCTTCATCACGCCGAAGGAGGAGGATCCGCAGATCGTCGTGCCGATGGTGGACATCATCGTGCCGGTGCCCGGCGCCTCGGCCAAGGAGATCGAGGCCCAGATCATCAAGCCGTTGGAGCGGATCGTCTGGCAGATCGACGACTTTCCGGTGGAGTTCCTCTACTCCATGTGCAAGCCGGGTTTCGCGATCGTCACCGCGCGCTTCTACGTCAACTCCGACTTGCAGCGCTCCCTGGTCCAGCTCTACGACAAGCTGTACTCCAACATCGACCGCGCCCCCGGCGGCGGCGTCACCCTGACCCCCGGTGGGCCGACGGTCCAGCCGTTGATCAAGCTGCGCGACATCAACGACGTCGCGCAGGTCGCCGTCACCCTGTACAGCGACCACTACGGCGACTACGAGCTGCGGCGCATGGCGGAGAGCATCGCCGATGAGCTGCAGGAGCTCCCCAGGGCCGCCGAGGTGACCATCGTCGGGGGGCGCAGCCGCCAGGTGCGGGTGCTCCTCGACCCGGGGCGCATGGCGGCCCGCATGACCTCCCCGCTGCAGATCGCGCAGGTGATCCAGGGGGCGAACTGGTCGATGCCAGCCGGCAAGTTCCACCGCTCGGATGAGGAGTACCTGGTGGAGGTCGGTCCGTTCCTCGAGTCCGCACGCGAGGTCGGGGACCTGATGGTGGGGACGTTCGCGGATCGCCCGGTCTATCTGCGCGACGTGGCGCGCATCGAGGACGGTCCCGGCGAGGTGGAGCAGTACGTCCTGATGGGGGTGGGGCCGCGCTACGCCGATCCCGAGGAGGAGATCGGCAAGACCATCGACTGGCCCGTGACCAACGACAAGGTCCTGCCCGCGGTCACCATCGGCGTCGCCAAGAAGAAGGGCACCAACTCCGTCAACCTCGCCCACGACGTGGAGGCGAAGCTCGCGGATCTGCGCTCGCAGATCCTGCCGGACGACGTCCAGTACACCTTCACCCGTAACTATGGCCACACGGCCGGCCACAAGGCGGCGGAGCTGATCTTCCACCTGTTGATCGCCACGGTGTCGGTCATCCTGCTGGTGGGGGTGATGCTCTCCTGGCGCGACGCGCTGGTGGTCGGCATCGCGGTGCCGGTGGTGCTCGCCATCACCCTCTTCTGGAGCTGGTCGATCGGCTACACCCTCAACCGTGTGACCCTGTTCGCGCTGATCATGTCGATCGGCATCCTGGTGGACGATCCGATCGTCGACGTGGAGAACATCCACCGTCACTTCCACATGCGGCGGCTGCCGCCGATCCAGGCGATCATTTACGCGGTCAACGAGGTGCGGCCGCCGGTGATCCTCGCCACCTTCACGGTCATCGTGACCCTCCTGCCGATGGCCTTCGTCGGCGGCCTCATGGGCCCGTACATGCGGCCCATGCCGGTGAACGCCTCGGCGGCGATGCTCATGTCCCTGGTGGTTGCCCTGGTAGTGACGCCGTGGTGTGCGAACCGCTTCCTCGAGCACTACGAGCCCGAGCCGGTGACCACCCACCGGCGGGGACCAGGGGAGGAGGCCGATTACACCAAGAAGACGGCTTTTTACCGCGTCTACAGCCGCGTGGTCGGTGGCATCCTCAACCACCGCGGCTACCAGTGGCTGCTCTATCTCGGCGTCGCCGCCATGATGGGCGCGGCGATGCTGCTCATCGCCACCAAGGCGGTGTTGGTCAAGCTCATGCCGTTCGACAACAAGAGCGAGATCAACGTCGTCATCGACATGCCCGAGGGCACGACGTTGGAAGACACCACCCGCGTGGCACTGGAGCTGGGTGAGTACATACGCACGGTCAACGAGGTGGTCGACTACCAGATCTACGCCGGGACCTCCTCGTTGTTCAACTTCAACGGGCTGGTGCGGCACTACTTCCTGCGCCGCGGGGGCAACGTCGCGGACATCCAGATCAACTTGCTGAACCAGAAGTACCGGGAAAACCAGAACCACTCCATCGCCGCGCGCATGCGTCCGGCGCTGCACGCGATCGCCGACCAGTATGGCGCGCGCATCAAGGTGGTCGAGCCGCCCCCCGGTCCGCCGGTCCTCGACACCCTGGTGTGCGAGATCTACGGCGAGGACGAGGTGGTGCAGCGCGACGTCGCTCGCCAGGTGCGCGACATCTTCGATCGCACCCAGGACGTCGTCGACGTCGACTGGTACGACGAGGACGATCAGGTGAAGGAGAAGATCGTCGTCGACGCCGAACAGGTGGCGCGCCACGGCCTCACCCAGGAGATGGTGGTGAAGACCCTGCGCGTGGCCATGGCGGGAATGGACGTCTCGTACTTGCGCGTCGAAGGGGAGCTGCAGCCCTTGCCGATCAACCTGCGCTTCCCGGTGGTCGAGCGCAACTCGATCGACGATCTGCGCGCGATCCGTCTACCGACCCCGTCCGGGCAGGTGGTGCCCCTCTCCGAGCTGGTGAAGGTGGAGTCGACCATCGAAGACAAGCCGATCTTTCACAAGAACCTGCAGCGCGTGATCTACGTGGTGGGTGACGTCGCCGGGAAGAACGAGTCACCGGTGTACGCCCTGTTCAACATGTGGGGCCCGATCAGCGAGATCACCACGCCGTCCGGCGAGAAGGTCAAGCAGAACCTCTTCCTGCAGCCCGAGACCGAGGAGGAGTACACGGTGAAGTGGGACGGTGAGTGGTACATCACCGTCGAGACCTTCCGCGACATGGGCGGCGCGTTCGGCATCGCGCTGCTGGTCATGTGGGTGCTGCTGGTGGGGTGGTTCCGTTCCTTCACCCTACCCGGGGTCATCATGTCCCCGATCGCGTTCACCCTGGTGGGGATCATGCCCGGGCACTGGATCACCGGCACCTGGTTCACTGCCACGTCGATGATGGGGATGATCGCCCTGGCCGGGATCATCGTGCGCAACTCGATCCTGGTGGTGCAGTTCGCCCTGGAGCGGATCGAGGAGGGCGAGTCCCTCCACCAGGCGTGCGTCGACGCCGGGGCGCTGCGGGCCATGCCGATCTTCCTTACCGCGGCGGCGGTGTTCGTGGGCGGGCTGGTCATCCTACTGGATCCGATCTTCAACGGTCTCGCCACCTCGATCATCTGGGGGACCGGCGCCTCGACCCTGCTGTCGCTGGTGATGGTGCCGGTGTACCTCTACAACCATCTCCGCAAGGAGGAGGCGCGGAACAAGAAGCGGGTCTTCAAGGAGGCCAAGAAGAAGGCCAAGCTGAGGCGCGCGGCCGACGCCGCGGCCAAGGCCCGCGACGCCGCGTTTCCGCCTACCCCGCCGCCGGGTGAGGGGCCGGTGAGCGCTTAGCTTGCATTTCTCACCATGACTCTGCTGCGCCCGCGCAACCGCCCGCATCTCCTGGCCGGGTCCTCGTCCGAGTCCGCGCCAGGGATAGGCAGCCGGTTGCACCGGCGATCCGCGCAACAGGCCCTGCGGGCCTGGGTCGCCGAAGGGATTCGGCTCCTACCGCGGGCCGGCCAGGATCTACGGGCGTTGGCACGGGCTCGCCACGATTCTCGGTGAGAAATGTGGGCCGGGCGTGGCTTAGATTTTCACGATAACCTCGATGGGTATTGGGCGATGTGCCCAATGCCCATTTTTCGTCGCGGCCGAAAGACCCGATCGTGAGCAACCGATTTCCCCGGCGATGGTCGTGCCCCCTGTGGGGATTGCTGGGTGCGATCGCTGCTCCGGGTGGCTGGCTGTTGCTCCAGATCCCGCAGCGCGGTCTGTGGAGTTCGGCGGAGGTCGTCGCGGAGATTCACGCCCATCTCCTCCTGTACGCCTACATGACCCTCGGTACGGCGGTGATCCTCTCCCTCGCGGGCTACCTCCTCGGGCGCGCCTTCGACGAGGTGATGCGGGAGCGGCGCGAGGCGCAGGTTCAGGCCAACAAGATGGAAGGGCTCAACCTGCGGCTGGAGGCGATCTCGGTCACCGACGACCTCACCGGCATGTACACGCGGCGTTACTTTTTCGACCGCTGTGAGGAGTATCTGCGCGCCGCCCGCCGTCACCAACTACCGCTGTCGCTGATGATGGTCGACATCGATCACTTCAAGCGCGTGAACGACAACTTCGGTCACCCGATCGGCGACACGGTGCTGCGCGAGGTGGCCCGACTGGTCCACGGTGGCCTGCGGGCGAGCGACATCTGTGCGCGGTACGGGGGCGAGGAGTTCGTCATCCTGCTCCCCTACACCGAGGAAGGGGAGGCCCTCACCCTCGCCCATCGTCTCCTGGAGACGGTGGCGTGCCACCTCTTCCCAGTCCGTGAGGACGTGGGCCGGATCACCATCAGCATCGGCCTCTCCTGCCTGGATTTGGACCATCCGGTGGGCGCGGAGGCACTGATCTCCCGCGCCGATGGCGCCCTGTATCGGGCCAAGCGCGAGGGCCGTAACCGCGTCTGTGTCGCGGAGCTGGTCCACAGCAGCAAGGGTGCGATCAGCCTACGCCTGCCCTCGCCTCCCAGCCGCCAGGGAAAGGCGGAGCCGGATCGGGGCCACGATCGCTGAGGGCGACTCCCGGCCCGGGGTAGGAGCCGAATCCCTCCTGCCTGCCGGCAGGTCGGCGACCCAGGCCCAAGGGGCCTGCCGCGCCAAGGGCGCGGATCGCCGGTGCAACCGGCTTCTACCTTGGTTTCGGAACAGCGCCGTGTGCTTGGTCTCGGGGTAGGAGAGGCGGGCAGTGGCGTAGGCGCAGCAGAGCCATGGTGAGAAATGCGGCTAGGGAAGGGTCGGTGCGTGCCTCCACCGCACTCGTTCCGTAGGTCGCCGCGGGTGAAGAAAATTCTCCACTGTGTACAGCGGGTCGCAGAACTTTCTTCATGGGCGGGGGGCACGTCTCCGTAACGCCTTGATTTTGCGTCCCATGGCCGAGTGGATCGTATGGCCCGGTACTTGCTTGATCAGAGATAATCATCTCCCCAGGACCCAATGATGCGCGGTGTCGTGCGTTCCCTCCTACCCACCTTCCTCCTCTCCCTCACGGCGGCAGCGGCTCAGGCGGCCTCCCTGGATGACCTGGTGGCTACGGCCCTGCGCGACAACCCGCAGGTGCGCGCGGCGCACCAGGCGTGGCGGGCGGACCGTCGGGTACCGGACCAGGTCGGGGCATTCGCAGACCCCGAGGCGGGGGTGATCTGGTCCCTCACGCCGATGGCGGACGCCGAGGGGCAGCAGCAGGCCACCCTGTTTCTCTCCCAGAAGTTGCCGTTCTGGGGCAAACGCGGTCTGCGTGCAGAGGCGGCGGAACGGGTAGCGGCGGCGGCGGGCGAGACGGTGCGCGACGTGGGGCTGGTAGTGGTCACCGAGGTGAAAGAGCGCTACTACGACCTCGCCTATGTCTCCGAGGCGATCCGGATCACCGAGGCGGATCGTGCCCTGGTGGCCGACATCGTGGAGGCGGCCCTCGCCCGCTACCGCGCCGGCCTCGGCCAGCAGGGCGACGTGCTGCGTGCCCAGGTGGCGCTCTCCCGGGACACCGACCGGCTCCTCGATCTCAAGGAGGAGCGCACGACCCTGGAGGCGCGGCTCAACCGCCTCCTCGGCCGGGCGGAGCCATCACCCGTGGGCGATGCGGCCCTGCCCCAGGAGCTGCCGGTGCTGCCCGGGATACCCGAGCTTGTCGCAGAATTAGAGGCCGGCAGGCCGGGCCTCCTCGCCCTCGCGCGGCAGGTGGAGGCGAGCCGCTCCCGACTGGCCCTGGCGCACAAGGAGTACTTCCCGGACCTCACGGCCCGGGTCGACTACGGCTTCAGCGGCGAAGGACGCCTGCCGCTGACCGACGGCGGTGACGACGGCTACATGGCCATGCTTGCCATCAACCTGCCGATCTGGCGCGGTCGACTGCACGCCGGCGTGGCGGAGGCGGAGGATCGGTTGGCCGCCGCCGAGGCGGCGTACCGCGACGAGCGCGATCGGGGCCGCGAGGAGGTGGTGGACCTACGCTTTCGCCTCGCCACCTCCCTGAATCAGGTCGCCCTGTTCGACACCGGCCTGGTCCCCCAGGCGGAGCAGGCCCTGCGCGCGACCATGGAGGCGTATCGCACCGGCCAGGCGGGCTTCCTCGACCTCCTTGACGCGGAGCGCGACTGGTTGGAGCTGCGCATCGCCGCCTTCCGCACCAAGGCCGACCTATTTCAGCAGCAGGCGCAGCTGGACCAGGTGGTGGGGCGACTGCACCGGCCCGACGGGGTGGTGGCTCCCGACGCCCCCACCCCGGTCCTCCCCCGAGGGGGGAGGGGGGAGGCTGACTCCCCCTCCCTCCGGGAGGGGGTTGGGGGGAGGGCGCCCGGTAAGAATCTCTTGTCCGGTACAACCACCCCGGAGGCCCAACCGTGAAGCGCCTCTTCCGCATGATCATCGCTGCGCTCGTGTTCACCGTCCTCGGCCTGTGGGCCGGGAGCCGGTATGCGCCGCAGCTCCACGAGCTGCTGCACACCGTCGGCTTGCACGGCGAGCACATGCCCCCCGCGCAGGGGGCACCCGCCAAGGACGAGGCGCAGCCGCTCTACACCTGCGGCATGCACCCGCAGGTGATCCAGGAGGGGCCGGGTACCTGCCCGATCTGCGGCATGAAGCTCGTCCCGGTGAGGGGCAACGGCGATGCCAGCGCGCGCCTCGCTGCCGCAAAGGGCGAGCGCAAGATCAAGTACTGGGTCGCCCCGATGGACCCCACCTACATCCGCGACGCCCCCGGCAAGTCGCCGATGGGGATGGACCTGGTGCCGGTCTACGAGGACGAGGAGGCGGCCGCCGAGGACCACCCGAACGCCATCCGCATCGACCCCACGGTGGTGCAGAACATGGGGGTGCGCACGGCGGTCGTGGTGCGCCGCGACCTCACCCGCAGCCTGCGCACCATCGGCCACGTCACCGAGGACGAGAACCGGCTGGCGGAGATCAACACCAAGGTGGGCGGCTGGATCGAGCGGCTGTTCGTGGCCGAGACCGGCCAACAGGTGAAGAAGGGCGACCCGCTCCTCACTCTCTACGCCCCGGACCTGGTCACTACCCAGCGCGAGTACCTCTTGGCCATGGAGAACCTGCGCAAGGTGGAAGGCTCCCCCTTTCCCGAGGTGGCGGAGGGTGCCCGCCGCCTGCTCGCCTCCGCCCGCGAGCGGCTGGAGTTGTGGGACATCAGTGACGCGCAGATCGACCGCCTGGAGCAGACCGGCAAGGTGGAGCGCACCCTGAGCCTCTACTCCCCGTTCGATGGGGTGGTCCTGGAGCGCCACGCCACCGAGGGGATGTACATCAACCCCGGCCAGCCGCTGCTCAAGCTCGCCGACCTGTCGCGGATCTGGGTCCTCGCCGACGTCTACGAGGCGGAGCTGCCGTGGGTGCGTCCCGGGACGCCGGCGGAGATGACCCTCACCTACCACCCGGGGCAGGTCTTCAAGGGGCGGCTCGACTACGTCTACCCGACGCTGGATCCCATGACGCGGGTGGTCCAGGTGCGCCTGGTCTTCGACAACGCGGACGGCTCCCTCAAGCCCGGCATGTACGCCGACGTCACGATGACGCCCAGGGTCGCCGCACGGGTGGTGGCCGTGCCGCCGGAGGCGGTGATCCACTCCGGGCGGCGCAACTTGGCCTTCATCGCCCTGGGCGACGGCCGCTTCGAGTCGCGCGAGCTCACCCTCGGCCCCGAGGGGGATGACGGCTACCAGGTGCTTGCCGGTCTCGGCGAGGGCGAGCAGGTGGTCACCTCGGCGCAATTCCTCCTCGACTCCGAGTCGCAGCTCAAGGAGGCGATCGCCAAGCTGTTGCAGGTGCGCGCCGCGAAGACCCTCCCCCAGGAAGGGGGACGGGGGGAGGGGGCGGGGAATGAGCGGCCCGCCGGAGACATGACGAAGCAACCTGCTGGTACCGACCGCCCCCACCCCAACCCTCCCCCGGGGGGGGAGGGTTTCAGGGACTCCGCTTCGCCGAGGATCGTTGAGCAGGGGGAGACAGAGGCGTGGTCCAACGCCTTCACCGCCTACCTCGCGATCCAGTCGGCGCTGGCGAGAGACACGGTGGCGGGCATCCCGCGACAGGCCGACGCCCTCCTGCACGCCCTCCAGGCCCTCTCGGGCGATCGCGGTGGTGCGGTGACCGCGGCACCGATGGAGCGGGTTCGCAACGAGATCGCGGGATTGCGCAGCGACGACTTGCAGGTCGCCCGCGGCGCCTTCGGCCCGGTTTCGGAGGTGATGCTGGACCTCGCCCGCGGTCCCGGCCGTGTGGCTGCCGAGCGACTCGGCCTGTCTGCCTACCACTGCCCCATGTCCCACGCCAACTGGCTACAGCAGGGCGAGGTCGCCAACCCCTACTTCGGCGCCTCCATGCTGCGCTGCGGCGAGCCGCTGGGCCCGGAAAAAGCTAGCCGCGAATAAACGCAAATGGACGCGAATACGCTTTACCCAACACTCCGGTCCCTACGCGGTGATCCAGCGGCTCGTGCCGCCTGGGAGGGCATCTAACCACGAAGGGCACGAAGAACAGAAAAGGAGAAACCTTCGTGGTCTTCGTGTCCTGCATGGTTTCACCTCTTCTTATTTGCGTTCATTTGCGTTTATTCGCGGCTAACGACCGAAAGAAATGATCTCCAACATCATCGAGTACTCCGTCCGCAACCGTGCGTTGATCCTCATCGCGACGGTGGCGCTGCTGTTGGGCGGCATCTATGCCGCGCGGCACATCGCCCTGGACGCGATCCCCGATCTGTCCGACGTCCAGGTGATCATCTTCACCCAGTACGAGGGCCAGGGGCCGCAGGTGGTGGAGGACCAGATCACCTATCCCCTGACCACGGCGATGCTCTCGGTGCCGTTCGCCAAGGTGGTGCGGGGGTACTCCTTCTTCGACCTGTCCTTCGTGTACATCATCTTCGAGGACGGCACCGACCTCTACTGGGCGCGCTCGCGGGTGCTGGAGTACCTGAACTTCGTCTCCGGCCGGCTGCCACCCGGGGTGACGCCGACCCTGGGGCCGGACGCCACCGGCGTAGGCTGGGTCTACGAGTACGCCCTGGTGGATCGCACCGGCCGCCACGACCTCGCTCAGCTCCGCTCGATCCAGGACTGGTTCCTGCGCTACGAGCTGATCGCCGTCCCCGGGGTGGCCGAGGTCGCCTCGGTGGGCGGCTACGTGAAGCAGTACCAGGTGGAGGTCGACCCCGACCGGCTCCTCGCCTTCGGCATCCCTCTCGGCCGGGTGAAGGAGGCGATCCAGCGCTCCAACAACGACGTGGGTGGCCGCCTGGTGGAGCGCGCCGAGACCGAGTTCATGGTGCGCGGCCTGGGTTACATCAAGTCCCTGAAGGACCTGGCGGAGATTCCCCTCGGTGTCGACGCCCGCGGCACGCCGATTCTCCTCTCGCAGGTGGCCAACATCCACCTCGGGCCGGAGCTGCGCCGCGGCCTGGTCGAGCTGGATGGCGAAGGGGAGGTGGCCGGTGGGGTGATCGTCATGCGCTTCGGGGAGAACGCCCTGGAGGTGATCAACGGGGTGAAGGCGAAGCTGGAGTCCCTCAAGGCCGGGCTGCCCGAGGGGGTAGAGATCGTCCCGGTCTACGACCGCTCCTCCCTCATCCTGCGCGCCATCGACAACCTCAAGTCCAAGCTCATGGAGGAGATGGCGGTGGTGGCGATCGTCATCGTCCTGTTCCTGCTGCACATCCCCTCCACCCTGGTGGCGGCGATCGTCCTGCCCCTGGGGGTCCTCGCCTCCCTGCTGTTCATGCACCTACTGGGGATCAACGCCAACATCATGTCCCTGGGCGGCATCGCCATCGCCATCGGGGTGATGGTCGACGCCTCGGTGGTGCTGGTGGAGAACGCCCACAAGCACCTCGAACGGTGGCGGGCGGCCGGTGGTGGCGCGTCTCCCCCTGCCCCCTCCCCCCTGGTGGGGGAGGGACGGGGAGAGGGGGCCGTCTTGCTCTCCCGCGCCGACGTGATCATCGCCGCCTCCAAGGAGGTCGGCCCGGCCCTGTTCTACAGCTTGCTCATCATCACCGTCTCCTTCTTCCCGGTCTTCGCCCTCACCGAGCAGAGCGGCCGTCTCTTCCGCCCCCTGGCCTTTACCAAGACCTTTGCCATGGGCGCCTCGGCGGTGCTGGCGATCACGGTGATCCCGGTGCTGATGTACTACGTCATCCGCGGCCGCGTCCCGGACGGGGACAAGAACCCGATCAACCGGGCGACCCAGTGGGCGTATCACCCCTTCATCCGCGTGGTGCTGCGCTTCCCGTGGCTGACCATCGTGGTGGCGGTGGTGATCCTCGCCGCCACCCTCTACCCCGCGCGCCGCCTAGGCAGCGAGTTCATGCCGCCCCTCTATGAAGGCGACCTGCTGTACATGCCCACTACCCTGCCGGGGATCTCGGTGACCAAGGCGCGCGAGCTGCTCCAGCAGACCGACAAGATCATCGCCACCTTCCCCGAGGTGGAGCGCGTGTTCGGCAAGATCGGCCGGGCCGAGACCGCCACCGACCCGGCGCCTCTGGACATGGTCGAGACCACCATCTGGCTGAAGTCGGAGGGCGAGTGGCGCCACGTGCCGGTGGCGCGATTCTTCCGCGACTGGCCGGAGCCGTGGCGCGGCTGGCTGGCGTACCTCTGGCCGCTCGAGCGAACCATTACCCCGGATGAGCTGGCCGCGGAGATGAACGACGCCATCCAGTTCCCGGGCCTGACCAACGCCTGGACCATGCCCATCAAGACGCGCATCGACATGCTCGCCACCGGTATCAAGACCCCGGTGGGGATCAAGGTGATGGGGCCGGACCTGGAGGTGCTTTCCGAGATCGGCCAGGAGATCGAGGCGGTGGTGCGCGACATCCCCGGCACGCTCTCCGTCTACTCGGAGCGGGTCACCGGCGGAAACTACCTCGACTTTGACATCGACCGCGAACGGGCGGCGCGCTACGGCCTCACGGTGGGGGATGTGCAGGACGTGATCCAGTCGGCCATCGGCGGCATGAACGTCACCCAGACCGTCGAGGGGCTGGAGCGCTACCCGGTGAACCTGCGCTACTCCCGCGAGCTGCGCACCTCCGACGCCGACCTGGAGCGCATCCTCATCGCCACACCCCTCGGTGCCCAGATCCCCCTGGGTCAGGTGGCGAAGATCTACACGCGCAAAGGGCCCATGTCGATCAAGAGCGAGAATGCCCGGCGCACCGCGTGGATCTTCGTCGACCTGAAGGGGATCGACGTGGGCAGCTACGTGGCCCATGCCCAGGAGGTGGTGGCCCAGGCGGTGAAGCTGCCGGCGGGCTATTCCCTCATCTGGTCGGGCCAGTACGAGTACATCCAGCAGGCCAAGGAGCGGCTGGCCATCGTCATCCCCGTCACCCTCGCCTTGATCTTCCTGCTGCTCTACCTCCACTTCGGCAACCTCACCGACACCCTGATCGTGATGGCGACCCTGCCGTTTGCCCTGGTGGGCGGGGTGTGGCTGCTCTACCTCCTGGGCTACAACCTGTCGGTGGCGGTGGACGTGGGGTTCATCGCCCTCGCGGGCCTCGCCGCGGAGACCGGGGTGGTGATGCTGGTCTACCTGGACTCCGCCTTCCGC
>DASWHD010000045.1:0-12419 GCA_036393335.1 bacterium | reverse complement strand
GCGATGCCCGGCCCATCGCAGCCAGCCGGACCCTCCGCCGGTCGCGACCGGAAGCTGCCCAGGGTCTACCTGATCACCGACGGCACGGCGTCCGGGCCGCAGGCCGATCTGGCGCCGGTGGCCGATGCCCTCGCCGCGGGGGTGCGGCTGGTGCAGCTCCGGGAGAAGCACCTGACCGACCGCGACTTGGTGGCGATCGCACGGCGCCTGCGCACCCTCACCGCCCGGTTCGGTGCCCACCTCGTGATCAATGGCCGTCCGGACATCGCCCGTCTCGTCGGTGCCGATGGTGTCCACCTACCCCAGGGCGGGTTGCCCGTCTCGGTGGTGCGCCACCAACTCGGTCCAGACGCCTGGATCGGCGTGTCGTGCCACGGCACGGTGGAAGTGGCGGCAGCGGCCACCGCCGGCGCGGACTTCGCTACCTTTGGCCCGGTATTCTCGACACCGTCCAAGGCGGCCTATGGGCCGCCCCTCGGGATCGCGGCCCTGCGTCACGTGTTGGCGACCACCTCCCTGACCCTCTTCGCCTTGGGCGGCATCTCCGAAACGCATCTCGCAGAGCTGGCCGCCACGGGCGTTCACGGGGTCGCGGCGATTCGCGCCCTCTACCGGCCCGGCGGCGTGACCGCCTTTTGTGCCGCTTTTCCACCGGCTGCCTGCCATGGCCGCGACTAACTCCCCGCCACCCGTCGTCCTCGCCATCGGCGGCTCCGATCCGACCGCCGGGGCCGGTGTCCAGGGGGACCTACGCACCATCGCGCGCCTCGGCGGGTACGGCGTGTGTGCGATCACGGCGGTCACCGCCCAGGACACGGTTGGGGTGACCGCGACCCATACCCTGGATGCTACGCATGTCGCGCAACAACTGGCCGCCATCGGTGCGGACCTGCCGCTCGCCGCCGCCAAGGCCGGGATGTTGGGCAGCGGCGCGAACGTCGCGGCGACCGCCGAGTTCCTGGCGGCGCACCCGGCCCTGCCCTTCGTCCTCGACCCGGTGCTGTCCTCCACCGGCGGCACGCCGCTGCTCGACGGGCCGGGACGAGAGGCGTTGGTCCGCCGTCTCCTGCCCCGCGCGATCCTCATCACCCCCAACCTTCCGGAGCTCGCGCTCCTGACCGGTCTGCCGGTGCGGGCCGAGCATGAGGTGCATGCCGCGGCGCGGCGGCTGCTCACCCTCGGTGCTCAGGCGGTCCTGGTCACGGGGGGACACGGCGTTGGCGCCGAGGTGGTCGACCGGTTCTACGCCGGTGGTGAGCTCGACGTGTGGCGAAGCCGGCGCCTGGACGTCGCCGTGCACGGTACCGGTTGCGCCCTCGCGGCAGGGATCGCCACCGGGCTGGCGACCGGCCTCTCCCTGCGCGAGGCGATCGACCGTGCTCGCACGGACCTCACCCGGCGCATGGCGGCCGCCCTCTCCCTGGGGCGGGGACAACGGCTCTTACCGTAGCCCGTCACGCGACGTGGTCCTCTTCTCGCTTCTCCTCGCCCACGTGGAGGAGGCAGTAGCCGACCTTCTTGACGATGTCCGGCTCCTCCACCTGCGTCCCCTTGTAGTGGCCGACCAGCAATCGGGTGAGCTCACCGGCGTGCTCGGTGGCGAAGTACCGGGTGACCGGGCAGAGGGTCTCGAGCCCCTCGCACGGATTGAGGAACGAAACACGAGTGACGGGCAGTTTCGGGAAGCGATCGTAGAAGGCGCGGTGGCCGTCATACTCCTCTTGGCTCACCCACAACATCACCTGAGGCTCGTCCACCGCCAGGCCGTGTTTCGCCTCCATCAGGTACTTCCAGAGATGGAACTCTTCGACGGGAACGTACCGGAAGTCGGGCTCGAAGAGTCCGTCATCGGATTTTCTGACCCGGCACCGCACCAACTTCATCGTCTCTCCTCACGTTCGCTGGCTCTCCCCCACACCCTCGAACTACGCCATCCAGCACGAAAAAAACGGGGAGAGGAAAGAAACCTTGCCTGTTCGTTCGGCTCTTGAGACCTTGTCGTTGGCTCAATAAGGAAACTTGAGCCGCATATTTCGCCAACCATTTGAGGGGCGGGGTCGGCGTGGGTGGCGACCATGGAGGGGTTGGCTCGTATGGCGGGAGGGGGGTTGGCGAGCGTGGAGTCTGCGGCGTCGGGTGCCGCTTTCCTTGACAGCGGTGTTGCCCCCTTTCTCTAATCTTCACTCCCGCTCTCGCTTTTTTGAAGCTCAATTTGACGGAGGCATCACATGCGGTGCATCGCCCTGCTCAACGTCGCCATACTCTGTGGGTCTCTGAGCCTGTCCGCGTCCGCCGCGCAGACCGCTGCCAAGAGCGGGGCCATCGACTGGGTGCTCAACTCCGTGGCCACCAGCGAGCACGGCCTAGAGGAGAGCTACGGGGCACCGCCCTTGTCGCTGGTCGAGGCGATCGATACGGCGATGGAGCACAGCCCGTATCTCCGGGCAGCGAAGATCGATGTCGATGTAGCCGCCACTCACATCCGCGAGGCGCGCGGCCACATGTTCCCGAAGATCACCCTGAGCGAGATGGTCACCCGCACCGACCACGTGTCGTGGACGCTGTTCCAGAAGTTCGGCCAGGAGCGGTTCGATCAGCAGATGTTCCAGGAGTTCCTCGACCCCCACCTGATCAACAACCCGACGCCGAGCACCAACTTTCAGAGCAAGCTGCAGGTCGAGCAGGCACTGTACAGCGGCGGCCGCCTGACCGCCGCCCGCGAGCAGGCGCGCCTCGGTAAGGAGGCCCAGGAGGCGGCCTTGGAGCGGGTGCGGCAGGAGGTGGTGTTCGATGTGGTGCGCAGCTACTACGGGGTCATCCTCGCCCAGCGCGGACTACACGTGGCGAAGCAGGCGGTAAAGACCCTCGAGGCGCACGTGAAGACGGCCCAGGACCTCTACGCCGCCGGCGTGGTGGTGCGCTCCGACGTGTTGTCTGCGAATGTCCACCTGGCAAAGACGCAGGAGACCCAGATCGTCGCCGAGAACCAGGTGAAGCTGGCCAAGGCGGCCCTCAACCACTACATGGGGGTCGATCAGGGGCGAGAGTTTTCCATCCAGGCGGATCTCGCCTACGTGCCGCTATTCCACGGTCTCGCCGACCTCATCAAGACCGCCATCAAGGATCGTCCCGACCTCCAGCAGGTGATCTTCGGTACCGAGGCGACCCGCAAGGGCATCGACTTCGCCCGGGCGGGGCGTCGACCGACGGCCGGCCTTATGGCCAGTTACGAGTTCGACGACCGGGGCCTCGGTAACCTGTTCGAAGACGGCAATAGCTACTATCTCGCGGCGATGGCGAACTGGACGCTGTTCGACGGGTTCATCACCCGGGCGCAGATCGAACGGGCGACCTTGGCGACCAGTAAGATGGAAGCGCAGCAAGAGCGCCTGCGTGATGGCATCGAGCTCCAGGTCCGCCAGGCCTACCTGAGCCTGGAGCAAGCCAGGGAGCGCATCGGGGTCACCACCCAGGCGGTGGACCAGGCGGAGGAGAGCCAGCGTATCATCCACAACCGCTACAAGGCGGGGGTCACCACGATCGTCGAGGTCCTCGACGCGGATACCGCCCTTCTGGCGGCGCAGCTCGCGGCCCTGCAGGCGCGCTACGACCACAACCTGGCGCAGGTCGAGCTGGACTTCGCGTTGGGACGGCTCAAGTCCTAGCCCGCATTTCTCACCATGAATCTGCTGCGACCGCGCAACCGCCCTGCCTGCCGGCAGGCAGGCCGCATCTCCTGGCCGGGTCCTCGTCCAGGGTAGGAGTCGAATCCCTTCGGCGACCTGCCACATGGGGTCGCCGATAGAATCGGCTCCTACCGCGGGCCAGCCAGGATCTACGCGCGTTGGCACGGTCTCGTCACGATCCCTGGTGAGCAATGCGGGCTAGGACGGCATTTTTCCGCGTAGCGCGGAAAAAACGTCACGAGCACGGCGTGGGCACCGGGCCGTACCAGTAGCGCTCGTATTCGTCGAGGTAGGAGAGCGAGCGCAGGTCGTTCATGCGGTCGGGGAACAGGATGCCGTGGAGGTGGTCGGTCTCGTGCTGGACCACGGTGGCGAAGAAGCCTTCCACGGAAAAGTGGACCTGCTCTCCGTCGCGATTCAGGGCCACCACGTCTACCGCCCGGTAACGGCTCACCCGACCGCGCAGATCGGGAATCGACAGGCACCCCTCCCAGCCGGCGACCTTCTCGTCGGTGAGGCGGGTGACGATGGGATTGATCAAGATCGTCAACGGGATGGTCGGTGCCTCCGGGTAGCGGCGGTTCTCCCGCACCTCGATGGCCACGAGTTGCACGGGTTCGTGGACCTGGGGTGCCGCGAGACCGGCGCCGTCGTACTCGCGCATGGTCTCGATCATGTCGTCGATGAGCTGCTGGAAACCATCGTCCAGGATCTGCGCGGGGTCCACGGCCTCCGCAGGCGTACGGAGGATGGGGTGGCCCATGCGGGCGATTTTCAGGATGGCCATAAGTCGGGTCACAGGCGAGGGGACGGACGGCGACAGTATCGACGCCCGTCGCTAGTACTCAACGCGGACGTCGCACCCGCGTGCCCGTCAGGCCGCGATTCCTCTACCAGGGGGAGTGACCGCCGCCCTCCTCCAGGATGTGGAGGAAGCGCACCACGTGGCCGAGGCGCTGGTGGTCGTGGCGGTGGAAGAACGGCTTGATCAGGTTGCGGCACATGCGCTGCAGGGTGGCCCGGTCGCTGGTCACTTCGAGGTGGTGGTCCTCCAGGACGACGCCCCATGAGCCGAGGAGCTCGGCGCAGTGCTGGCGACTGACGACGGCCCCCCCGCCCCACGGATCGATGAGGACATCGTCCGCGCCATCCATCACGTACTTCACGATGTAATGACCGGGCATGCCGACGCCGGCGATCGGCAGCCCGAGGCGGCGTGCCACGAGGGTGGTGACCACGGCCAAGGCGATGGGCAGTCCCTTGCGCCGTTCCAGGACCCTATTGAGGAAGCTGTGATCCGGGTCGTCGCACCCCACCTGATGACCGTGAAAGCCGCGATCGATGAACAGGTAGCGGCTCAAGGCCTCGATTTGCGCCAGTGGCTCCATGTCCCCGTGGAGGCGCCGGCCGAGCTCCTCGGCCATGGCATCGAGGGGCACACTCAGGGCGCTGGCCTGGAGGCCTGGGTAGGCGACCCGCGCCAACATCAGACAGCCCGTCTCCAGGTCGAGGTGGGCGTCGTCCTGGCGCGCGAATTCCTCCAGGTGGTCATCGATCTCCAGGGCGTGTACACAGTAGATCACCCCTTCGATCCGGGCGCGCGCCTCTGGGTTCCGCTCGCCGCGCCGCGCGGCCTCCAGCGCCGGCAGGATCTCTTTCCGTAGCTCCAAGAGCTTGTGGCGGGCGGGGCCATGCACCTTGATCTCCGGGTCTCGCAACAGGGTGATCAAGGCGGCGATGAGCTCGGTCTGGTCACTCATAGCGCCTCCTCGTTCGCCATCCCCGGTCGCTCAGGAGTCGCCGGGACCGCCAAGCCAGTGCACAAGGGTGATGTTGGAGCACGGTGCATCGTAGGAAGACAGGGCAGAGACCGAGACTCGGGGCAACAACCAACGGCGACACTCTACGGGGGACTCCGGGAGTAGGCGAGGCGGTTACGAGTGGTATTCTCCCGATTCGTGGCCTCAGTGAAATCCGACCGCACCCCCCTCTGCCGGTGGCACCGGGACGGTTCCGTGCGCCTCCGACGCGGCTCGTTGCGGGCGGTGGGCGGTGCCCTCGCGCTCCTTGCGTACCTGTCCCTGGTCGCGTGCCTGCCCTCCACCCCGCCGCCACCGCCCGAGGTCCTGCAACCGATGCTCGGGCGAGCGCTGCCGCGTTTCACCGACGATCGTGACCGGACCTCGCTCCTCGCCGCCCTCGACCAGAGCCTGGCGTACTACCGTGCACTGGACGACGCAACGCCCCTCGCCTTCGGCGAAGGGACCGTACCAGCGGGCCGCCTGCGATCTACCGTGGAGGCGTTCCGCGATCTCGTGGACCAGCGGATCACGGTTGCGCAGCTCAATCACGCGGTGCGCGAGAGGTTCGAGCTGTACCGGTCGGCGGGCAGCGATGGGCGGGGCCGTGTGGTCTACACCGGGTACTTCGAGCCGGAGCTCGACGCCTCCCTCATCCCTACTGACCAGTACCGCCATCCGCTCTACGGTCTACCAGACGATTTGGTGACCGTCGATCTGGGGCAGTTCCGCGACGACTACCGGGGACGCACCCTCGCCGGCCGCCTCGCCGGCCGCCGCCTCGTGCCCTATGCCGATCGCGGCGCCATCGTGGCTGGTGCCCTGGCCGGGCGCGGTCTGGAGATCGCCTGGGTGGAGGATCCGGTCGACGCCTTTTTTCTCCAGATCGAGGGATCGGGCCGCTTGCGGTTGGTAGACGGCTCGACCCGTCACGTCAATTACGCCGGCGCCAACGGCCACCCCTACCGCTCGATCGGCAAGATCCTCATCGAGACCGGCGAGATCGACCCGGAGGCGATGTCGATGCAGGAGGTCAAGGCGTGGCTGCGCGGCCACCCGGAACAGGCACGTGACCTCCTCGCGGCCAATCCCAGCTACGTCTTCTTCGAGCTGGCGGACGCCGGGCCGTACGGCAACATCGGTGTGCCGCTCACGCCGGAGCGCTCCATCGCCACCGACCCGGCGATCTTCCCCAAGGGCGCCCTGGGCTACATCACCACGGAGGAGGCGGTCGTGGCACCGGACGGCCACACGGTGGTGGGCTGGCGTCCGCTGGCGCGCTTCGCCCTCAACCAGGACGCCGGGGGAGCCATCGTTGGCCCGGGCCGGGTCGACCTCTTCTGGGGCGCCGGCGATGGCGCCGCCGTGCGCGCCGGCCATCTGCGTCACGCGGGGCATCTCTATTGGCTACTCCTCAAAGACGGCTAACGGGGAACCTCGTCGTCTGTCTCACGTGCAGGCGGTGCGCCGACCGGCACCCGGTCGCGGTCATCGAAGGTCGGGCTGAAGATCGCGAGGAAGGCCGCCGGCATCGCGCCGGTGTTCTCGAAATAGTGCGGCACGCCCCGGGGGATGAAGGTGGTGTCCCCCACGGCGACCGGGAAGACCTGATTTCCCAGATGCATCCGCCCCTGGCCACGCACGAGGCGCACGGTCAGGTCATGGGTGGCGTGCAGGTGCGGCGGCTCCGCCCGCCGCACCTGCACCAGATGGTGGCTGGAGTGGGCGCCGACCGCGAGGGTGATCGGGATGATGTTGTCGGGCCGAGCGAAGCGCGGTTTGTCGAGCAGCAAATCCAAGGGGAGGCGCTCGACCTGTCTGCCGCTATAGTGGTTGAGCCAGCCCGCCGGCGGCGCCGGCTGCGGGGTGGCGCATGCAACGAGCGGCAGGAGGAGGATGACGGGCCAGCGGGCCATGGCAGGCGCCAGGGTACCGGTCCGCTCTTGGTGCCGGAAGGGCGGGATCAGCAATGGGAGTGACGGGGCGCCCGGCTCTCCCGCCATGCGCACGCGCAGCCTTGCCGGCTTACGCAGTCGCGGCGCGGCTGGGAGGCTGGCGACGCGCAGGGGGGGCGGTGCGCTGCTGGCGGGGTCGGATCAGCAGTTGCTCCAGGACCTGGTCGGCCTGCTCGACCGGCACGAAGCGGATGCGGCGCTTCACCGTCGCCGGCATCTTCTCCAGGTCTTTGACGTTGGGCTGCGGGATGATCACCGTATCGATGCCGGCGCGCACCGCCGCCAAGGCCTTTTCCTTCAGCCCGCCGATCGCCAGCACGCGGCCACGCAGGGAGATCTCGCCGGTCATGGCGATGCGGTGGCGCAGCTCGTGGCCGGTGAGGATCGAGGCGATGGCGCACGCCACCGCGATCCCCGCCGAGGGGCCGTCCTTGGGGATGGCGCCGGCCGGGAAGTGAATGTGGATGTCGTTCTCCTGGAACCGCTTGGGCGGGATCCCCAGCTCCTTGGCACGCGACTTCACGAAGGTGAAGGCGGCCTGCACCGACTCCTTCATCACGTCACCGAGCTGGCCGGTGAGGGTGAGCCCACCCTTGCCTGGCACCTTGGTCGCCTCGATGAACAGCAGCTCGCCACCGGTGGGCGTCCAGGCCAGGCCGGTGGCCACCCCCACCTGATCCTCGGTGAGCTCCATCTCCTCCTCGAAACGCGGCACGCCGAGGTACTTGGTGAGGTTCCCGGGGGTGACCCGGGTCATACCGGCCTTGCCCTCCGCCACCCGCCGCGCCACCTTGCGCGCGATCTGGCCGATGCGCTGCTCCAAGGCGCGCAGCCCGGACTCGCGGGTGTACGAGGCGATGATCGCCTCCAGGGTCTTGTCGCTGAGGTGGAGCTGCTGTGCGTTGATGCCATTCTCCTCGATCTGGCGAGGTAGCAAGTAGCGCCGGGCGATCGCCACCTTCTCCTCCAAGGTGTAGCCGGAGAGGTTGATGATCTCCATCCGATCGCGCAGGGGCGGCGGGACCGGGTCGATCCAGTTGGCGGTGGTGATGAACATCACGTTGGACAGGTCGAAGGGGACCGCCAGGTAGTGGTCGACGAACGAGTCGTTCTGCTCCGGGTCTAGGACCTCCAGGAGTGCCGACGCCGGGTCGCCGCGGAAGTCGGTGCCGAGCTTGTCCACCTCGTCCATCATGAATACCGGGTTGTTGGTCTTCGACTGATGGATGCCGTGGATCACCCGCCCGGGCAGGGCGCCGACGTAGGTGCGGCGATGGCCGCGGATCTCCGCCTCGTCGCGCATGCCGCCCAGGGAGATGCGGTAGAACTTGCGTCCCAGGGCGCGGGCGATCGACTTGCCGAGCGACGTCTTGCCCACCCCCGGCGGGCCGACGAAGCACAGGATTGGCCCCTTCATCTTCTTGCCCTTGAGCTTGCGCACCGCTAGGTACTCGAGGATGCGCTCCTTCACTTCCTCCAGGCCGTAGTGGTCCTCGTCGAGGATCTCCGCCGCCTTCGGCAGGTCGAGGTTGTCGCGGCTCTGCTTCTTCCACGGCAGCTCGACCATCAACTCCAGATAGGTGCGGATGATCCCCGCCTCCGCCGCGTCCTGGTGCATCTTGTCCAGGCGGTTGACCTGTTTTAAGGCCTCCTCCTCGACCTTGGCGGGCATCTTCGCCGCGGCGATCTTCTCGCGCAGGGCCGCGATCTCGTCGGACAGCTCGCCGCCCTCGCCCAGCTCGCGCTGGATCGCCTTGAGCTGCTCGCGCAGGAAGTATTCGCGCTGCAGCTTGTCCATCTCGCCCTTGGCCTCGTCCTGAATCTTCTGCTGCATGGACAGCAGCTCGATCTCGGTGGACAGGATCTCGGAGACCAGGGTGAGGCGCTTGACGACGTCCATCTCCTCCAGGATGCGCTGCGCCTGCTCGATGCGCAGGTTGAGGTTGGACGCGATCAGGTCGGCCAGGCGGCCGGGCTCGTCGATGTTCTCTGCCAGGACCAGGATGTCCGGGATGATCGATTTGCCGAGGGCGATCACCTTGGAGAGCTGCTCCTTGACGGTGCGCATCAGCGCCTCCATCTCCATGGTGGTGGGCACCTCCTCGGGGTCGGAGAGCTGCTCCAGCGCGACCTGGAAGTACGGACTCTGCTGCTGCACCGCGGTGATCGCCGCCTTGGTCACCCCCTGAATGAGGAGCTTGATGCGGCCGTCCGGCAGCTTGAGCATGCGCATGATCATCGCCGCCGTACCGATGTTGTAGATGCTGTCGGCGGTGGGGTCCTCCTCGCGGAAGTCCTTCTGGGTGGCGAGCATGATCAGGCGGTCCCCGGCCATAGCCGCCTCCACCGCCCGCAGGGAGGCCTCACGCCCCACGAACAGGGGCAGGATCATGTAGGGGAACACCACCACGTCCCGCACCGGCAGCAGGGGCAGGCTCTCCGGGAGTTGGAATCCCTCGTCTACGGGTTCCTCGTCTTTGGTTTTGCTCATGGCGGTCGCCTGTCAGGAAAGGGGAAAGTGGTGGTCGATGGCCCGCGGCGGAGGCTGCTCATGGCCGGCGTCCAGCCAGCGCGTCCCTGCCGCCGTGACCCGGCCGATCTCGGTCACCGGGACCCCGACCAGCGCGCCGTACCGGTCCAGAGGAACGGTGAACAGTAGCTCGAAGTCCTCGCCACCGGCCAGGGCCAGGCGGCGCGCAGCCGCGACACCGAAACTGTCAATCAGAGTGGGGTCGATCGGCAGGGTGTCAAGGTCGATGTCCAGGCCGCAGCCGGAGGCGGCGGCGAGGCGCGGCGCGTCGGTGGCCAGGCCGTCGGAGAGGTCGAGCATCGCCGAGACCAGGCCATGCTCGGCGAGCCACTGGCCGAGGGCGAGACGCGGCTCGGGCCGGCGGTGGCGCGCTACCCAGGCCGACGCCGGGCCGGCGACCGGCCGGCCGCCCGCCAGCCAGCGCAGGCCGGCCGCCGCCTCGCCGAGGGTGCCGCTGACGCACAGGAGGTCGCCGGGCCGCGCCCCGGCGCGGCGCACCGGCTCGGCCCGGCATTGCCCGTGGAGGGTGATCGACACCACCCAGCCGGCGGGCGCCGCCACCGTGTCGCCGCCCGCGAGCCAAATACCGCTGGCCCGCGCCAGCGCCCCCATGGACTGGGCAAAGCCTTCCACGTCGGCCACCGCCGTCCCCGGCGGCAGGCCGAGGGAGAGGAAGAACAGCCCGGGCACCGCGCCCATCGCGGCCACGTCCGAGAGGTTCACCGCCAGGGCCTTGTGGCCCACGTCCGCCGGCGAGCTGTAGCGCCAGTCGAAGTGGGTCCCCTCCACCAGCAGGTCGGTGGTGACCACCGTGCGGCCCGCCGTGGCGTTCAGAACCGCCGCGTCGTCGCCGATGCCGATCACCATGCCGGGTCCGGCCGTCGGGCAGGCGCGTGCGATGAGGGCGATGATCCCCTCCTCGCCCAACCCCGCGACAGTCATCGCCTCGTTCATGGGGCCGTTCCTATCGCGACCGGAGGAGGAAAGAAAGAGCGACTCGCCCTGGCCCGAGAGCCTCTCGACCTATTCGCGCCAGGAAAAGCGGCGGCGCCTACCGCCGCCGGGCGATGGCCACGGAATTCGATGGTGCACGCCCCCTCCAATCCAGCTCTGGCTGCGCGCGAGGACGGGGATGAACAACCATGAAAACAAGGAGTCTTGCCCCCGTTTCTCGTGGTAGGGTCTCGATGCCATGCTCTCCGTCCTACTCACCTCCGACACCTCCGCGCCCTCCTGAGCGAGTTTCCCGTGGCCGGCCTCATCGGCGCCCGGCAGGTGGGAAAGACGACGTTGGCGCGGGAGCTGCACGAGAGCTGGAGGGAGGGATCCACCTTCTTCGACTTGACAGACCCCCGCGACCTCGCCCTCCAGGACCTGGACCTCGCCGCCCTCACCGTGGTCTACCCCGGCACGGAGCAGTATCGGCTCCATGAGCGGGTCAAGGTGGTACCGCTGGCGAAATGCCTGGCAGAGATCTCATTCGCTCGCGACCCGAGTGACACGCCGCGCGGATCGGCTCACCCGCCCCACCGCCTGCCGCCACCACTCCCACTCGGTTACCCCGTTGCGGATGGAGGGCGAAGGCTGGTTTACGGGATGACGATGTATAGTGCCAATGTATACAGCATTAGAGGTGCGGCATGGTACGGACACAGATCTACCTGACGGAGCGCCAACGTGACGAGCTGGCTGCGATTGCCGAGAGTTCCGGGAAAAAGCAGAGCGAGATCATCCGCGAGGCCATCGATCGCCTCATCCATCATGCGGGCCGCAGCCGGCGAGAAGCGGTGTTGCATGAGGTCGCCGGCATCTGGAAGGACCGTACAGACCCTCCCGACTTCAAGGCCATGCGGGGCGAATGGGACAGGGAATAGCTATGGCGCAGCCAATCCTTCTCGACACCGATGTGCATGTCGATTTTTTCCGCGGCAACGGCAAGGCGGGGGCCTTCGTCAAGACCCACTCTGCGCGGATCATCCTGTCATCCATCGTCGTTGCGGAGTTGTACGCCGGAGTAAAAGGAGATGCAGAACAGTGAGGTGGACCCCATTTCTTTGGGCACGTATGAGTGGAGGATCGGATGTCCAAGGAGAAGCCGAACATGGAGAAGCGAGTGGAGGAGAGACGAGGGGTCGCGCCGGGGGAAGTGGAGGGAGCCCGTAGACTGAGCGGAGCTTCCCCCGGAGCCGCCGACGGCCCACTGGGTCCCGGGCAGCGGTGGAGCCGAAGCCGCAAACGGGCCGTGGCCCTACGGCTGCTGCGCGGGGAGTCGGTGGATGCCGTGTCCCGCGAGTTGGGGGTGCCCATGTTCCGCCTGGAGGCCTGGCGTGAGGCGGCGTTGGCGGGCATCGACGCAGCGCTCACGAGCCGCCAGGAGGACAAGGTCTCCGCCGAGCTGGACGCCGCCCTCAAGCTCGCGTCGGCGAGCTCACCATGGAGAACGAGTTGT
>DASWHD010000044.1:0-3529 GCA_036393335.1 bacterium | reverse complement strand
GCGGCGGCTTGTCGCCGTCCGCGGCGGGGGCCAGACTTGCACTATAACGGTGCTTCGCCATGGGACTCATCCAAGAGCTTGCCGACCTCGTCGGCAAGTTGACCTTCGTGGGCATCGTGCATGAGTACGAGCAGGGGCTGTATTTCCGCAGCGGGGTGGTGATCGAGAAGCGGGTCCGGCGGGTCAAGCCAGGGGATCTCGCGGAGATGGTGGTGGAGGAGCGGCGAGTGCAGGGCGAGGTGGGCCGCCTGGGAGGAGCGCTCCGGCGGCGCGCGCCGGGGCTGCCGGAGGGATACCGGACGACGTGGAGCGGCCGGGTCCTCCACCCGCGGCGGTTTAGCAAGGTGCTGCGACCCGGGGTGTATTTCCATCTGCCGTTCATCGAGCACATCGTCACCGACTCGCGGCAGGAGCGGGTGCTCAATCTTGGCTACATCAGCGTCCTGACCACGGATCCGGGACCCGAGTGCAAGGCGGTGGTGATCAGTTGCAACCTGCGCTACGAGGTGATGAACCTCTACCGGGCCTACACCGCCGTGTACGATTACGAGGCCTCTCTGCGCTACCATACCCTATCGATCCTTGCCCAGAAGAGCCTCGGCAAGCGCTACGACGAGTGGCAGGAGCCGCCCACGATCGCCACGCTGGAGAAGCAGGTAATCGAGGAGTTACGCAAGATCGTCACCGAAAAATGGGGGCTGAAGATCCATCAGGTGTACATCACCGACGTGACCGATGCGCGGATCCTCAAGTTCGTCGGCGAGGTCCCCATGGCCCCGAGCATCCCCGCACCCATGGTGATCAGCCCGCTGCTCGCGGCCACGTAGAGGGCTGGGGCGACGCCGGTGGTACCGTAGCGAGGCAATGTCACGCTACAGCGTGTTGATCGCGATCTCCCTGGCCCTGCTCACCTTGAGCCTATGGGCCGTGGCCAATCGCCCAGAGGCCGAGCCGCCGTGGCCCGCGCGCATCCAGGGGTTCTCGTTCTCCCCCTACCGCGCCGGGCAGAGTCCCCTGGAGGGGCGGCTGCCGAGCGTGGCGGAGATCGACGCCGACCTTGCCCTCCTCGCCGGCAAGACCCACGCCGTGCGCACCTACTCGATGGAGGGAGCGCTCGCCGAGATCCCACGCCTCGCCCATGCACACGGGATCAATGTGGCGGTAGGGGCATGGATCGACACGCGGCTGGACAACAACGAGAGCGAGGTCGAGCGCCTCATCGAGGTGGCCGCGGCCAACCGGCACAACGTGGTGCGGGCGATCGTGGGCAACGAGGCGCTGCTGCGCGGCGACGTCGACCCAGAGCGACTCACCGGCTACCTGGAGAGGGTGCGGGCGGCGCTAGGCGTCCCGGTGAGCACCGCGGAACCGTGGCACGTGTGGCTCAAGCACCGGTCGCTCGCCGACCACGTGGACTACCTCGCGGTGCACATGCTGCCGTACTGGGAGGGAGTGGATCTCGACGCGGCGGTGGAGTATGTGGTGCAGCGCATGGGCGAGCTGCAGCGGGCCTTCCCGGGCAAGCCGATCGTGATCGCCGAGGTGGGATGGCCGAGCAACGGCCGCACCCGCCACGCCGCGGTGGCCTCCGAGGCCAACGAGGCGATCTTCCTGCGCCGCTTCCTGGCCCGGGCCGCGGCGGAGAAATACGTCTACTACGTGATGGAGGCCTTCGATCAGCCGTGGAAGCGGGTGAGCGAGGGGGCAGTCGGCGCCTACTGGGGCGTCTATGACGTGCAGCGCCAGCCCAAGTTTGCCTTCGCCAAACCGGTCGTCGGGGTTCCGGAGTGGCGCCTCCTGGCCGCGCTGTCGGTGGTCATCGCCGCCGCTACCCTCGCCGTGCTGTTTACCGACAGCCACACTCTGCGCCACCGCGGGCGCAGCTTTCTGGCAGTGGTCGCCTATGCGGCCGCCACCACGGCGGTGTGGATCGTCTACGAGTACAGCCAGCAATACCTCACGGTGGGTGCGGTGATGGTCGGCCTGCTGCTCCTGGCGGGGATGGTGGGGGTGCTGGTCCTGCTGCTCACCGAGGCCCACGAGTGGGCCGAGGCCCTGTGGGTCACCGAACGCCGCCGGTCCTTCCGCCCGGTGACGCTGCCCGACCATGACCTGCCACGGGTATCGATCCACGTGCCGGCCTACAACGAGCCGCCGGCAATGCTCATCGAGACCCTGGACGCACTGGCCCGCCTGGACTATCCCGACTACGAGGTCCTGGTGGTCGACAACAACACCCAGGACCCGGCGGTGTGGGAGCCGGTCCGGGAGCACTGCACGCGCCTCGGACCGCGCTTCCGGTTCTTCCACGTGGCGCCCCTCCCGGGCTTCAAGGCGGGCGCGCTGAACTTCGCCCTGGCAGAGACCGATCCGGCGGCGGAGATCGTCGCGGTGATCGACAGCGACTACGCCGTCCACCCCCGCTGGCTGCGCGACCTCGCCGCCCAGTTCCAGAAGCCGCGCATCGCGATCGTCCAGGCACCCCAGGACTACCGGGACGGGGGCGTCAACGCCTTCAAGGCGATGTGCTACGCCGAGTACCGCGGCTTCTTCTTCATCGGCATGGTCACGCGCAACGAGCGCAACGCCATCATCCAACACGGCACCATGACCCTGGTGCGGCGCCGCATCCTCGATCAGATCGGCGGGTGGGGCGAGTGGTGCATCACCGAGGACGCCGAGCTGGGACTGCGGGTCTTCGAGGCGGGCTACGAGGCGACCTACATCCCATGCAGCTACGGCCGCGGCCTCATGCCGGACACCTTCGTGGATTTCAAGAAGCAGCGCTTCCGCTGGGCGTACGGGGCGATGCAGATCCTGCGCCGCCACGGCGGCGAGCTCTTTGGCCTGCGCCCCACCCGCCTGAGCCGCGGCCAGCGTTACCACTTCGTCGCCGGCTGGCTGCCGTGGCTGGCCGACGGCTTCAACCTGCTGTTCAACGTGGCGGCCCTCCTCTGGTCCCTGGGGATGGTATACGCGCCCCGGCGTTTGGATCCGCCGATGATGGCCTTCTCGGCCCTGCCCCTGGTGCTGTTTGCCTTCAAGGGGGCCAAGTTGCTCTACCTCTACCGCACCAGCGTCCAGGCCACGGTGCGCCAGACCGTGGCGGCCGCGGTGGCGGGGCTCGCCCTGTCCCACACCATCGCTCGCGCCGTGCTGAGCGGCCTGGTGACGCGCGACAAGCCGTTCTTTCGCACCCCGAAGCTGGCCCAGGGCCAGGCGTGGCTGCACGCCCTGGCGGCGGCTCGCGAAGAGGCGCTGCTGATGGTGGCCCTATGTCTGTCCGCCTACCTGCTGGTGCGCCAGCAGGGGACGGGGATGCCCGATCTGGTGGTGTGGGTCGCGGTGCTGCTCATTCAGGCCGTCCCTTACGCCACCGCCGTTTTCCTGGCCGTGGTGAGCGGACTGCCGCGCCTACCCGCCGCATGTGTGGGTCCTCCGCCGGGCCGCCCCGACAAGGATTGTCCACCCGAGCCCGTGCCGTCCGCGCTGACCCGGTAGGAGCCGAATCCCTCCTGCCTGCCGGCAG
>DASWHD010000043.1:0-6290 GCA_036393335.1 bacterium | reverse complement strand
CGCCACCCGCCGAACGAGCTCCTCGGCGTTGGCCTGGGCCGGCAGGGTGATCATGTCGGTGCGCGGCACCATGATCTCCCGCACCCGGGTGGTGGCGAGGGCGAAGACGCCGTGCAGGCGGTGGGCGTCCTCGGCCTCCAGCACCCCCTCCGCCTCCCCCACCGCGATCAGGGTCTGGAGCTCGGTGGGCGAGGTGAAGGCGCGGCCCGCCCCCTCCCCCGCCGGCAGCCACGCGGTGAGCCAGCGGGAGATCAGGGTGAGCAGCACCACCGCCGGGTGGAGCGCGCGGCGCAATCCATTGATGGGACGGGCGACGAATAGCGCCACCGGCACCGGATAGCGCGCCGCGACCCCCTTAGGGGTGACATCGCCGCAGACCAGCAGGACCACCGTGACGATGGCCGTGGCGTAGGCGACGCCGGCCTCCCCGAAGAGGTGCAGGCAGAGCGAGGTGGCCATGGCGGTGATGGCGACGTTCACCAAGTTATTGCCGATCAGGATCGCCCCGAGCATCCCGTTCACGTCCGCCAGCATGCGCTCGATGAGCTGCGCGGTGGGGTGGCCCTCCGCCGCCATCTGGCGCAGGCGCAGGCGGCGCACCGACAGCAGCGCCGTCTCCGAGGCGGCGAAGAAGGCGGACAGGACGAGACAGAGCAACAGGGCTGCGGCCGTATAGAGATGAGGGCTCATTGCAGGTCACTCGGCGCGCGCCGCGCGGGCGGCACGCAGGGGAAAGGATCAAGACCAGAGGGAAGGATCGATGTCGGGTGCGCGCCACAGGGGTCGGCCGGCCACCAGGGTCAGCCGCACGCCGCCGGCATTGCCGTCGCCGAGCAGCCGCTCCGGAAGGCTCGCCACCGGCCCCGCCGGCAGGGCCACCGCCACCACGTCGGCCGCCATGCCCGGCGCCAGGGTCCCGGTCTCGCTCTGCCATCCCAGGGCACGGGCCGATCCGGCGGTGGCCAGGTGCAGGATCTCCTCGGCGGCCAGGGGCTCGGGTCCGCTGCGGTGCCAGAGGTAGGCGAAGCGCATCTCCTCCCAGAGATCGAGAGAGAGGTTGCTTGCCAGGCTGTCGGTGCCCAGGCCCACCGGGATGCCGGCGGCGAGCCAGCGGCCGACCGCCGCACGTGGCTGCCCGAGGTAGGCATTGGAGCGCGGGCAATGGGTGATGGCACAGCCCGCGCGAGCCACCTCGGCGATCTCTTGGTCCTGTAGGTGGACGGCGTGGATCAGGTGGGCGCCGTCAAGCAGGTCGTGGGCCGCGAGGATGGAGACCGCGGTCTCGTCTCCCGGGGGCGGCAGCCGCTCCCACCCCACCGCCGGGAGGAGCCGCTCCCGCAACGGCCCTTGCGCCGTCTTGAGGAAGACGACCTCGGCATCGCTCTCCGCCGCATGAATCGTAAGGGGCGCAGGATGGCGCTGCCGCCAGCGGGCGAGTCGCCGCCACAGCTCCTCGCCCACGGTGTAGGGTGCGTGGGGCGAGAGGCCCACGGCGACCAGCGGGCCGGCGAACCGCTGGACCCGCTGCCACTCCTCGGTGAGGCGTTGCACCATCCCGTGGGCCCGGGCCGGATCGCGACCCAGCACCTCCACGTCGATCCGCGCCCGCAGGCCCGACGCGGCGAGGGGGGCGACGGCGACTCCCATGGAGTCGATGTCGCCCACGCCGGTGATGCCGAGGCGCGGCAGGACCGCAATTGCGGCCTCGGCGCCCGCGGTCGCGGTGACCGCATCGAGACGGCCCTTGTCGCGAATCACCGCCAGGAGCCAGTCAATGAAGTCGGGCGCCGCGGGGCGGCAGTCGCCGAGGGCCGAGAGCTCCAGGTGGCAATGGGCGTTGATCAGCCCCGGCAGAAGGCAGCAGCCGGCGAGATGCAGGTGCGGCTCGCCCGCCGCATCCGCGACCAGCTCCCCGCGCGGACCCACCGTCGTGATCTGCCCCGCCGCCACGCGCACGCCGCCGTCGGCAAACCTCCGGCCCCGGCCGGCCCACACCTGGTCGGCGGTGAGGATCATGCTGGCAGCCGCGCCCCGCCGGTGGTAGCCTCACTTGTTTTTTTGGCCTTGTTTTTCAAGGATCTATTTCCCACTCATTCCATGCTTTCGGGTCCGCCGGTCGGAGGTGGCGGGCCATTCAGGACGATATGATCGGCATCATCGGCGGCAGTGGTCTGTACTCCATGGCCGACCTGCAAGAGCCGCGGTGGCAGCGGGTCGCGACCCCCTATGGCGATCCGTCGGACGAGCTGCTCCATGGGCGTCTCAACGGCCTGGAGGTGGTATTTCTGCCGCGCCATGGCCGCAATCATCGCTTGCTGCCCTCCGAAATCAACTACCGCGCGAACATCTTCGCCCTCAAGTCGGCCGGCGTGCGGCGGCTGGTGTCGGTCTCCGCGGTCGGCTCCCTGCGTGAGGCGATCGCCCCGGGCCACCTGGTGGTGGTCGACCAGTTCGTCGACCACACGCGCGGGCGGCAGTCGACCTTCTTCGGGGATGGCGCCGTGGGCCATGTCTCCCTCGCCAACCCGGTCTGTGCCGACCTCTGCCGCCACCTCGCCGACGCGGTGGAGGGTGCCGGGGGGATGGTCCACCGCGGCGGCACCTACCTGGGCATGGAGGGGCCGCAGTTTTCCACGCAGGCCGAGTCACGCCTCTATCGTTCCTGGGGGATGGACGTGATCGGCATGACCAATGTCACCGAGGCCAAGCTCGCCCGGGAGGCCGGGCTGTGTTATGCCACCCTGGCCATGAGCACCGATTACGACTGCTGGCACGAGGAGGTGGGCGCCGTGGAGGCGACGGAGGTCCTCGCCGTGCTGCACGCCAACGTGGCCCTTGCCCAGCGGGTGGTGAAGGGGCTGGTGCGCGACTCGCTCCTCGACCGGCCGTGCGCATGTGCGCAGGCGTGCGCTACGGCGCTGCTCACCCCGCGCGACGCGATCCCCCCGCAGCGTCTGGCGGCGCTCTCGATCCTTTTCGAACCGTGAACCGCTGGATCCTCGCCCTACTCTCGCTGTGGTTGGTGGCCGGCTGCGCCGGCACCTCCGGCGGCACCAAGAAGCAGCAGAATTCGACGGTGGCCGCCGCCTTCCAGGAGATCGGTGCCCGGGAGCTTGCCCTCGGCCTGCCCGAGGCCGCGATCGGCGACCTCACCCGTGCCCTGGAGGCGGACGATGCCGACCCCAATACCTACCACTTCCTCGGGCTCGCCTACCTGCAGCTCCAGCAATACCGGGACGCCGAGCAGGTCCTCGGCATCGCCGTGGAACGGGGGCCGGAGATCGGCGAGATCCACAACACCCTAGGGACCTTGTACTCGGTGCAGAGGCGCTGGCCCGAGGCGCAGGCGGCGTTTCAACGCGCCCTGCAATGCACGGATTACCGCACGCCGGAGGTGGCCCTGTACAACATCGGCCGGGTCCACGCCGAGCAGGGCGATTTCGCCGCCGCCGCGGTCGCGTTGCAGCAGGCGATCGCGGCCAACCCCGGCTACGCGCCGCCTTACCTCGAGCTCGCCCACGTGCGCGACGAGGCCGGCGACCCGGAGGGCGCGAATCAGGTCCTGCAGGATGCGTTGACACGCTTTCCCGACAATGGTTCGATCTTTTTCGCCCGTGGGAAGCTCCTCTACCGACAGCACCTTTACCAGCAGGCGCTGGCGGCCCTCAGCGAAGCCCACCGTCTCGTCAAGGACGAGAGTGAGCGCGCCGAGATCCAACGGTATATCGATATACTGGAATAACCGCCGTCCGCCGTTCCGGCCACATTCGTAGTCTTCGCCCCGAGTCGCGCCTATGCCCGAGCAGTCCTTCGAAACCCTCGGCCAGTACCTTCGCCGAGAGCGGGAAATGCGGGGCATCAGTCTCTCGGAGATCACCGAAGGGACGAAGGTGAAGCTCGCCTTTCTGCAGGAAATCGAGGACGGTCGCCATGATCGTCTGCCGTCCTCCATCTACGTGCAGGGGTTCTTGCGCTCCTACGCCCGGTTCATCGGCCTTGCCGAAAACGAAGTGCTGCAGAGGTACAGGGAGGCGGCCGCCCAGGCCGCCGCCGAGCAGCAGGCCCACGCCGCCAGGCAGCCGTCTGCGGAGCCGCCGCGCGACGAGGCGCCGCGCGGCGAGGGGGCGAGCGGACTGATCGAGCAGATGCTGCGTCCGGCGGACGACTCGCGGATGAAGGATCGGCGTCAGGATCTGATCGTCAGCGGAATTTTTGGCGTGCGTGAGGGGCGCAATCGGGTGCGCCGAAACTCCATGGTGATCGGCAGCATGCTGGCGGCCGCGGCGGCGGTGCTGCTGGGGATCTATCTGCTGGTCCAGCTCTTCGCCACACCCAAGGAGACGGTGATCGCGTACCGTGAGAACATGGCGCGGAGTCTGGCCCCCGAGCCGTCGAAGCCGGTGCATAACACCGGCCGAACCCTGTCTGCCACGGCGTCCGGGCTCGACACCCTGCCGAGCGATAAGGTGGCCACCATTCCGATCACGCCGACACCCGAGCCACCATTGCTCGCCAAACCGGTGGCCCCACCCCTCCCGACCCCACCGCCCGTGCCAGTGGTGGCGGCGAACCCTACCCCAGCGCCCCATCACGAGCTGGTCATCGAGGCGACGGAGAAGAGCTGGCTGCAGGTCGAGATCGACGCCGGCACCACCAAGGAATTCTTGCTCACCAGCGGGGACCGGGTCGAGCTCCACGCCGAGCGTGGATTCGACCTCACCGTCGGCAACGCCGGGGGCGTCACCCTGACGGTGGACGGCAAGAAGCGCCCGCCCTTGGGGGACCACGGCGTCGTGATCCGCAACCTCAAGCTGCCGTGAGAAGCCGTCGGCTTTCAGCGATTAGCCGTCAGCTTGAAACCCGCCAAGCGATCGAACAGCTACGAGCTAAAAGCTGATCGCTGATCGCTGATAGCTAACCGCTATATGTCCGATCTCATCGATCAAAAGACCGCCGAGCTCGTCGCCGCGTTCGCCGACTCACCGGAGATGCGGCGCATGCAGGCCCAAGAGGAAGCGGTGCGCCACGACCCGCAGGCGGCGCGCCTGTTTCATGCCTACATGGAGGCGCAACGCAGGTTCGCCGCCGCGGGTGGCGACGCCGGTCGCCGGGAGGTGGACAACCTCACCCGCGCCCTCCACGCCGCCCGGGCTAATCCGACCATCGCCGCGCTCATCGAGCACCAGCAGACGCTCCTGGATCGCCTCAAGGCGAGCCAGAATGCCCTCATGGCCGCGATCGGCCTGGCGCCGGAGGAGGACTGCACCGGCACCGCGCGTCGTGGAGGCTTGGCTTCGTAGTCCTACGACGACGGCACGCCACAGCGCAACGCCGTGGCCGCCCCCTCGTCGCTTCCCGCTGCGGGCTGGATCCCGACCTCCAAGTTCGCTATAACCGCGCCCCCACCGGCCTGACACACCCAGCCGACGTAGCTCAGCCGGCAGAGCAGCGCATTCGTAATGCGCAGGTCCGCGGTTCGATCCCGCGCGTCGGCTCCATGGTTGTTAACGGCTTAGCCGTGGCTCAGCGCAACTCCCAGGCGCATGTGGGCCGTATGTGGGCTGGGAGACACGGTTTCCCGGCGAAATGGCCGGTGTGCGCGACGCCGCCATTGCAACCTCCGCGGCCCGCGCTGCGCCCCGCGTGTGAGCGCGATCACTGTCATGTCGCGCGGTACAAACGCCGGTCCCCTCCGCGGTTGCCTTCACACTCGTCTTCACAACATTAGCAATCGCCGATATGTCCGATATGTTTTGTTAACGGCTGTTGACAGTGTGAAGCCCTGTCTCAAACGTTCCCATGCCTAGGGAGACCCCTATCCCGCCACCAACGTGGCGTGCAAGGGCGGGACGGAGAACGTCTCCTCCGCGAGCCGCCGCACGTCCTCGATGGTCACCTCTGCGATCTCCCGGTTCTTTTTTTCATAAGGGTTTTCCGTCTCCCCCTTGAGGACCGGGACGGCGATGATACGGTTGTAGCCGTTCGAGGTCTCGGCGGTCATACGCAGGCCGGAGAGCAGCGCCGCCTTGACCATTTCCAGGCGGTCGTCGTCGATCCGCTCCGCGCACAGGCGCTCGATGATGGTCCGGGTTTCGCCGTGGATAGTGGCGAGGGTTTCCTGCGCACAGCCGGTAGCCACCTCCAGCGCGGAAAATCCATCGAACCGTGATACGCCGGAGAAGATGCCGTAGCACAAGCCGAGCTCCTCGCGGATGCGCTCGAAGAGCAGCGACGAGCCGTCGCCGCCGAGGACGTAGGACATCACGTCCTGGCGGGTGGCATCCGGGTGG
>DASWHD010000042.1:0-11584 GCA_036393335.1 bacterium | reverse complement strand
TGGCCGCTGCTGTCGGCGTTCCTGCTGGCCAGTCTGGTGCTGGCGGTGACGCCTGGGCCGGGGGTGGTCTACATCGTCACGCGCAGTACGACGCAGGGGCGGCGCGTCGGCCTCGCGTCGGTCGTCGGCGTCGCCGTCGGTAATCTCGGCAACGTCCTCGCCGCCTCCCTCGGACTCGCGGCGCTGTTCGCGGTCTCGTCGGCGGCCTTCACGGTCGTCAAGTACGCGGGGGCGCTGTATCTCGTCTATCTCGGCCTTCACGCCCTGTACGCCCCGCAAGACGACAACCCGCCCATCGCTCCCAGAGCACCATCCCTGGCGCGCGCCTTCCGCGATGGCTTCATCGTTGCTCTGCTCAATCCCAAGACCACGATCTTCTTCGCCGCCTTCCTGCCGCAGTTCTTGCGCACCGACGCGGAGCCCATGGTCCAGAGCGTGGTGCTCGGTTCGCTGTTCGTGGCCATCGCCGCGGGGACCGACTGTGCCTACGCCCTCGCCGCGGGGACCCTCGCCCCTGCGCTGTCGTGCGCACGAGGCGTCCGTGTCGCCGGCCGTTATCCGACCGCCGGTGCGCTGATCGGCCTCGGGGTGTTCGCGGCCGTGGCCGGCTCCCGGGACGGGCGGTAATCCGGATCCCGCCACGATCGAGGGGATCCGGGTAGGGGCACGGAATGCCGTGCCCCTACGGTGGGTCTAACCGGGGCGCGGTTTTCCCCACCACGCGGTCTCGCCATAGGTCAGGCGGCGCGACGCCGCGGATTATCACCATGAACGGCACGCAGCCGGACGCGCGATCCCTTCTTCGTGCCCTTCGTGTCCTTCGTGGTTAACAGATACCGGCACCATCCCGTTCGGTCACCGCAAGAATCGGGTGGGATCGGTGATGGCTTGGTGGAAGACTGGAGCCATGGACGACTACCAGCGGATCGCGCGGGTCATCTGCTATCTCGATGAGCACCATTTCGAGCAGCCGGACTTGGGGGCGCTGGCGGCATACGTCGGGCTGAGCCGGTTTCACTTTCACCGCCTGTTCTCCGCCTGGGCCGCGGTCACGCCCAAGGACTTCCTGCAATGCCTCACCCTCGCCCATGCCAAGGACCTGCTCCGCGAGGGGGCGAGCGTGCTGGACGCCGCCCTGGACTCGGGGCTGTCCGGTTCGGGCCGACTACACGATCTCTGGGTCGGCCTGGAGGCGGCGTCGCCCGGTGAATGGAAGTCCGGCGGCGCGGGATGGACGATCTCTGCCGGCCTCGGGGACAGCCCGTTCGGGACGTGCGTCATCGCCGAGGGCCCGCGCGGCATCTGCCATCTCTCCTTCGTCGCGTCCGACGACGGCGCAGCAGAGCTGGCGAAGCTCCAGGAGAGCTGGCCGCAGGCGCGGCTCCATCGCGACGACGCCACCGCCGCACGACTCGCCGCTCGCATCTTTCAACGACCCGGCCACTCCGATTCACAACCGGCGTTGCGGGCCTTCGTGCGCGGCACGGCGTTCCAGGTGCGGGTGTGGCGGGCGCTGTTGCAGGTCCGGCCCGGGACCCTCGTGAGCTACGGGCGCCTGGCCGCGTCGCTGGGCCGGCCGGCCGCGGCCCGAGCCGTGGGGGCGGCCGTGGCGCAGAATCCATTAGCCTTCCTGATTCCGTGCCACCGCGTGATTCGCGAGACGGGGGTGGTCGGCGAGTACCGCTGGGGAGCGATCCGCAAACGTGCGATCGTGGCGTGGGAGAGTGCGCCGCATTTCCCCCAACGCTCCGTCATCGGCGGCCTCCCCGCGGGTCGCACCCACTCGGCCCTATAGCCCGAGGACCCGCAGCACGCCCGCCAGGGTCGCCGGTGCCTTGCTCGGCTGGGGGGCGTGCTGGATGGCGGTGTCGGGGTCCTTCAGGCCATGGCCGGTGAGGGTGCAGACGACGGTGGCGCCGGCGTGGAGCCGGCCCTCGGCGATGGCCTTGGTGAGACCCGCCACGCTCGCCGCCGAGGCGGGCTCGCAGAACACCCCTTCCAGGGCGGCGATCCGCCCCTGGGCCTGGAGGATCTCCGCGTCGCTCACCATGTCGATCGTGCCGCCGGACTCGTCGCGCGCCTGCTCGGCGAGCCTCCACGACGCCGGATTGCCGATGCGGATGGCGGTGGCGACGGTCTCCGGATGGGCCACCGGATGACCCAGGACGATGGGGGCGGCGCCGGCCGCCTGGTAGCCCATCATCACCGGCCGGCGCGTGATCCGGCCGGCACCCAGGTACGCCTTGTAGCCGGCCCAGTAGGCGGTGATGTTGCCGGCGTTGCCCACCGGCAGGAAGTGGTAGTCCGGTGCCGTGCCGCCGAGCTGATCGCAGACCTCGAAGGCGGCCGACATCTGCCCCTCGATGCGATACGGGTTGATCGAGTTCACCAGGGTGATCGGGTGCTGCTCCGCCAGGGTGCGCACGATGGTGAGGGCCTCGTCGAAGTTGCCGTCGATCTGCACCACCTCGGCGCCGTGGATCATCGCCTGGGCGAGCTTGCCCAGGGCGATCTTGCCCTCGGGAATGAGCACCACGGCACGCATCCCGGCGTGGGCGGCGTAGGCCGCCGCGCTCGCCGAGGTGTTGCCGGTGGAGGCGCAGATCACCGCCTCCGAGCCCGCCTCCCGCGCCTTGGAGACCGCCATGGTCATGCCGCGGTCCTTGAAGGAGCCGGTGGGATTGGCCCCGTCGAACTTCAAGTACAGGTCGATCTCGGCGCCGATCGCCGCCGCGAGTCGCGGTGCCTGGACGAGGGGCGTGTTGCCCTCTTGCAGGGAGACGATCGGGGTCTCGTCCGTGACCGACAAGAACTTGCCGTAGGCGGCGATGATTCCAGACCATGGCGTGACGGAGGGGGCAGACATGATGATCTCGGGAATGAGGGCGGCTTGACAGGGCGGACGGTGCCTCGGTCAGCGAGTGAGGGGCGGGCTGCGGCTCCCCCTCCCTCCGGGAGGGGGCTGGGGGAGGGCGTAGGGATCGAGCAGTGATTAGGGACGCACCACCGTCCAAAGCACTCGGCCCCACCGCCCCCACCCCGGCCTTCCCCCGGAGGGGGAGGGTGTCTAGGTTCGCGGAAGTTACTCAAACCATTTTCCGGGCGCCCCCTCTGCCGGCGAAGCAGCGCCGTTCTCTACTCTTCCACGCGGATCACCACCGCCGGCCCGGCGGTGACCCCGAGGGACTCGATCTCCACCAGGGCGCGGCGCAGTTTTCCCTCCACCGCGTCGTGGGTGAGGATCACCAGGGGCACGGTGCCGCCCTGGTGGCGGCCGTGCTGGCGGACCTGGTCGATGGAGATGCCGTGGTTGCCCAGCACCCCGGAGATCTTGGACAGGACACCGGGCCGGTCCTGGGCCGCGAAGCGCAGGTAAAACGGGGTCTCCACCTCGGCGATCGGCAGGAGGGGCCGGGGCACCAGGGTGCGGTTCCCGCACGGGTGGGCACGGTGCACGCCACCCTCGATCAGGCTCTCGGCGATCTCGGCGATGTCCGCCACCACCGCGCTCGCGGTGGGCAGGGCGCCGGCGCCGGGCCCGTAATAGAGCGTCTCCCCCACTGCGTCGCCACGCACCACCACCGCGTTGAACACGCCGCCCACCTTCGCCAGCAGCTCGTCCTCCGGGAGCATGGTGGGATGGACGCGCACGTCGACGCGCTCCCCCGCCCGCTTGATCACGGCGAGCAGCTTCACCACATACCCGAGCTGGCGGGCGAACTGGGTATCGATCGTCTCCAGGTGGGCGATGCCCTCCACGGGGATGGCGGCGAAGTCGATCGGGGTGTCGAAGGCCAGGCGTGCGAGGATCGCCGCCTTGTGCGCCGCGTCGATCCCCTCGATGTCGAAGGTCGGGTCGGCCTCGGCGTAACCCAGGGCCATCGCCTCCTTCAGCACCGCGTCGAGCTCGGCGCCGGTGGCATCCATCTCGGTGAGGATGTAGTTACAGGTGCCGTTGACGATCCCGAACACCGCCTCCACCCGGTTCGCCACCAGGCCCTCGGTGAGGGCCTTGATGATCGGGATGCCGCCGGCCACCGACGCCTCGAAGCGCAGGGCCACCCCCTGGTCCATGGCGAGGGCCGACAGCTCGTCGCCGTGATGGGCCAGGAGCGCCTTGTTCGCGGTGACCACCGGCTTGCCGGCGGTGAGGGCCGCGCGCACCAGGTCCCGGGCAAGGGTGGTGCCGCCGATCAGCTCCACGACGATATCGACCTGCGGGTGGTGGATCACCGCCGCCGGATCGGTGCCGAGGGCGACCCGTGACAGGTCGATCCCCCGGTCGCGGTGCGGATCCAGATCGGCGGCGGCCACCAGGCGCAGCTCGACGCCGAGGCGCTCCGCCAGCAAGTCGCCGTTCTTCAACAGCACCGTGGCGGTGCCGGTGCCGATGGTGCCAAGGCCGAGGATACCGATGCCAACGGACTGCTTTGGGGGGGCTGGCATGGCGCGTTCTTCCGGTGCCTTGATGTGCTCGGAATGGGGGATGGGGGGTGCGGGAAAGGTCGGCCGCCTCCGCGTCACCCAGCCGATTCATCGCTCCTGTTATTCCTTCTCCCCACCCCGCATCCCCCATCCCTAGAAGAGCTTCTTAAGTCCGTGGATCGCCTGCCGGGTGCGGTGCTCGTTTTCCACCAGGGAGAAGCGCACGAACCCCTCGCCGCCGGGGCCGAAGCCGAGGCCCGGTGACACCGCCACCTTGCACTTCTGCACCAGCATCTCGGCGAACTTCACCGACCCCATCTCGCGGTACGGCTCTGGGATCTGGGCCCAGACGAACATGGTCGCCCGCGGGGGCTCCACCGGCCAGCCGATCCGGTGCAACCCGCCGCACAGGATGTCGCGTCGCGTCTGGTACAACTCGCAGATCTTCGGCGGCTCGTCGTCACACTCGTTGAGGGCGATGATCGCGGCGATCTGGATCGGCTGGAACATGCCGTAGTCGAGGTAGCTCTTGATGCGCCGCAAGGCCCCGACGATCTCCGGGTTGCCGACGCAGAACCCGACCCGCCAGCCGGGCATGTTGTACGACTTGGACATGGACATGAACTCGACGCCGATCTCCTTGGCGCCCGGCACCTGGAGCAGGCTCGGGGCCCGGTAGCCGTCGAAGCACAGGTCCGCGTAAGCGAGGTCGTGGATCACCAGGATGCGGTGTTCCCGGGCGAACTCCACCACCCGCTCGAAGAACTCCAGCTCCACCACCTCGGTCGTGGGGTTGGCGGGGAAGCACAGCATCATGGTGCGTGGCCGTGGGTCGTGCTGCTCGAAGACCCGCAGCAGGCAGTCGAAGAAGTCGCAGCCCGGCTGCTGGGGGACATGGGCGACGCTGCCGCCGGCGATGATTACCGCGTAGCTGTGGATCGGGTAGGTCGGGTCCGGGACCATCACCGTGTCCCCCGGACCGATCAGGGAGAGGACCAGGTGGGAGATCCCCTCCTTCGCCCCCATGGTGGCGATCGCCTCGGTCTCCGGCTCGAGGTCCACCCCGTAGCGCCGCGCGTACCATTTGCAGATCGCCCGGCGCAGATTGGGGATGCCGGCGCTCGCCGAGTAGCGGTGGTTGCGCGGGTTGCGCGCCGCCTCCACCAGCTTATCGACGATGCGTGCCGGGGTGCCCTGGTCCGGGTTGCCCATGCCGAGATCGATGACGTCGTCACCCGCGCGGCGCGCCGCCATCTTCGCCGCATTCACGCTGGCGAAGACATACGTGGGAAGGCGCTCCATGCGCCGCAGGTTGAAGATGGTAGAGGCTTCGGACATGGGCGGTTCGGAGGAGATCGCGGTGATAGACACCGGCGTTGCCGATTACGGAGAAGGTAGACAGTAGACAGTAGACAGTAGACGGGGGGCAACAGAGCGGACGGGTTTGCACGCCTACCGCCGTGCAATCGGTCACCGCCTCCCCTTGAATCGCCGAACGCGGTGATGTCCCCGACCATCCCCCCCTGTCTACTGTCTACTACCTACTGTCTACCGTGGGAACGGCGCAGCCGTTCCCACACGGCATCGGCGTTGTACGAGCTGCGCACGAACGGGGCGCTCGCCACCGCCAGGAAGCCCATCGCCTCGCCCGCCTCCCGGTAGTCGTCGAACCGCTGGGGGGCGACATACTCGACCACCGGGTGGTAAGCGGCGCCCGGCGCCAGGTACTGGCCGAGGGTGACCACGTCACAGCCGACCGCCCGCAGGTCGCGCAGCACCGCCACCACCTCGTCCGGCGTCTCCCCGACCCCCACCATCAACCCCGACTTGGTGAGCAACTCGGGTCGCACGGCTTTCACCCACGCCAGGAGGTCGAGGCTGCGCCGGTACGCGGCCTGGGGGCGCATGGCGTGGTAGAGGCGCGGCACGGTCTCCACGTTGTGGCCATAGATCTCCGGCCCGGCGTCGGCCACCCGGTCGATGGCGGCAAGGTTCCCCTGGAAGTCCGGGGTGAGCACCTCGACGCTCTGGCCCTGGGCATGGAGCGCCGCCACGACTGCGGCGAAGATCGCGGCGCCGCCATCATCGAGGTCGTCCCGGTTCACCGAGGTGACCACCACGTGGCGCAGTCCCAGGGCCGCCGCGGCCTCGGCCACCCGTCCTGGCTCCTCCGTGTCCAGGCCGGTCGGGCGCCCCGTGCGCACCGCGCAGAAGGCGCAGGCGCGGGTGCAGCGGTCGCCGAGGATCATGAAGGTGGCGGTCCTGCGGCCCCAGCACTCGCCGATGTTCGGGCAATGCGCCTCCTCGCACACCGTGTGCAGGGCCTGACCGCGCATCAGGGCACGCACCGGCGCCATGGCGCGCGGGTCGAGGCGCTTCTTCAGCCACTCCGGCTTGCGGTTCAGGGTGAGGGAGAGGTGGGACACGGCAGTTGGTCAGCGGTCGGGAAGAGACGATTATAGGCGGCTCCTCGCGGAGCAACAGGAGACCCGATGCGCCACCGCCCCCCCCATCCCGTGGTCACCGGTCTCGGTGCCATCACCCCCCTCGGCCCGACCCTGACCGCGACGTGGCAGGCGCTGGTCGCCGGCCGCTCCGGGGTCGACCGGCTCGACGGGGTGGAGGTGCATGGCCTGCCGGCCCTCGCCGCCGGGCAGGTCCGCGGGTTTCGCGCCGCGGATCACCTGCCTGCGCGGGAGGTGCACAAGACCGACCGGTTCATCCAGTTCGCCCACGTGGCGGCCAAAGAGGCCCTGGCCGACGCCGGGATCGACGCCGGGGGGGTGGAGGCGGACCGCGCCGCGGTGCTCTTCGGCTGCGGCCGCGGCGGCCTGCCGGCGGTGGAGCAGGCGGCGGCGCGCTACCGGATCCGCGGTGGCCGCGGGGTCTCCCCCCACTTCTCGGTCCTCACCCTGGCGAACATGGCCGCGGCCCAGATCGCCCGTGCCTTCGGTTTCACCGGACCCTGCCTGGGAATTGCCACGGCCTGTGCCTCGGGGACCCACGCCATCGCCGAGGCCGCCCACCTGATCCGCCGTGGCGAGGCCGACGTGGTGGTCACCGGCGGCAGCGAGGCGGTAATCACGCCGCTGATGCTCGCCGGCTTTCATCAGGCGAAGGTCCTGGCGACCGCCGGGGAGGATCCGCCACGCGCGTGTCGTCCCTTCGACCGGTACAGGTCCGGTTTCGTCCTCGGCGAGGGGGCGTGCTGCCTGGTGCTGGAGGCGGCGGCCCACGCCCGAGCGCGCGGCGCCCGGATCTACGGCGAGGTGGCCGGGAGCGGCATGACCTGCGACGCCTACCATCCCACCACCCCCGACCCGGAGGGCCGCGCCCTGGCCCGGGCCGTAACCCTCGCCCTGGGCGCGGCGGACGCGGCGCCGCACGACCTGCGCTACATCTCCGCCCACGGTACCGGCACCCTGCACAACGACCCCACCGAGGCGCGTGCCCTGCACCTGGCCCTCGGTGCCGCAGCCGACACTGTGCCGATCAGCTCCATCAAGGGGGCGACCGGCCACATGCTTGGGGCGAGCGGCGCCCTGGAGGCGGCGGTCTGCCTGCTCGCCATGCGCGACGGGGTCGCGCCCGCCACCGCGAACCTCGTCCACCCGGACCCCGCCTGCCCCCTCGCCCACATCATCGGCGCACCGGCGCGCGGCGCATTCCCCCTCGTCCTCTCCCACTCCGCCGGCTTCGGCGGCGTCAACGCGGCCTTGGTGCTGCGGCGGCAGTGACCCAGCGAGGGTCGGCGAAACCGCCTGCGGCGTTCCACCCAACGCCCGCCATCCACGGGGGGTGAAGTTACCCGGACATGCTCCGGGTGGCGAGGGGGGGCGCGTGACGTCCCCCTCCATATCAGGGCGGATGCCCAAAGGGTGATCCGCCGACTCTGTGTCCGCGCCGTCACCGTACCCGCCGCGACGGCATCTCCCAGGCCGGCATCGGTGTTCATCTGTGTTCATCTGTGGTTTCCTTCGAGCGGCAACGTGCGCTCTCTCGTACCTTGGTGGCGAGATCCCGGTGAGACTCCTTCTGGTATTTCTCCTGTTCGCGACGCCGGCCTGGGGTCAAGAGCAGGCGGAGTCGACTCCCGACCTGCTCGTCGTTCCCTCCCCCTTGGTGGACGTCCCCCTCGACCGGGTGCGGGTGTGGGCACTGCGCGATGGTGAGTGGCAGACCATCCCCTTTCAGTTCGACCGGCGCACCGCCGACGGCGACTGGGACTTCGCCCTCCACGCCTCACCCACCGCACCCCATCGCCGTCTTACGCCGCGCGACGAGCTGGTGGTCGCCCTGGCCGATCTCGGCGAGCCCTCGCCACCCGGGGTGGTGCCGCCCGGTGCACCCAGGCCGATCTCGGTCGAGGCGCGCGACGGTGGCCGCGCGTACCTCGCTAACCACGACGCGCCGCCTCCCCTCAGCCCGCGCCGCTGGCTCACCTACTCCCGTACCCATGACGAGGTCGTGGGCGCCGGCTACCGCCTCGGCTTCGACCCCCAGCGACCGTTCGTGTTCGATCGTTTGCTCTGGACCGCGGACCCGGCCCACAAGGACTGGATCGACACCGGCAAGATCCGCGCCAGCGGACGCCTCATGGGGACGCTGCCCTTCGTCCGCACCCAGGACGACTTCACCAGCCACATCATCGGGGTGATCGACGGTCCCGTCCGGGCGGTGGTGCGCACGGAGAATCGATTGCGCATGGTGCTCGGCATCCAGAGCCCGCGCAGTCTGATCGACCGCATCCACACCCCCAACACCTTCGTCATGGAGATCCTGGTCCAGCTCCCGTTCCACGTCGGTTGGCTGTTTCATGACCTGGCGGTGCGATCGAGCCTCGACCTCCGGCCGGGCACGGCGCATACGGTGGTCTGCCCGGGAAGGCCCGCGGCGATCGTCGACGGCCGCCTTACCCCCGGCGAGGAGGCCCTGAGCGGCTCCCCGATGCAGGGCTTCACCATTGCCGGACCATACGGCGCGGTGCACGGCAGCCTGACCCTGGGTCCCGGCTTCGATGTCCACCCTGCGCTCTATTATGAAGACGATGTGCTGAAACTGGACCCACCGGAGAGCGACCCGGGCCACTATGGTGAGACCGGGGTCACCGTCACGGGCTGGGAGGCGTTGGGGCGGGGCGACTACCGGATGCGCCTCAACCTGAGCTTCACACCGGCAAGCAGCGGAAGATCTCCATAGAGATCGCGGCATAGCGAGACCCGGCTGCACCTCGGCGGGTCCGGCAGCACGGCGAAGAGCGACGGCCGGTTGACCAGAACGACCTCCTGTTGTTAGCTTGGCTGAATCACGCGGGAGGGATAATTCCTGTAATTTCAGCGGGTTATTGCCCAGCCGCTGGTCGCTACCAGAGGTGGTGAGGCGTCGCGATCGTACCCGACCCGGCGGCGCAGGGTGTTTTTTAGGCGGTCGTCATGTCCAATCCAGGATTTCCGCGCAAACAGGGGCTCTACGACCCGCGCTTCGAGCACGACGCCTGCGGTCTCGGGCTGGTGGCCAACATCACGGGGAAAAAGTCGCACCGGATCATCGAGCAGGGGGTCGAGATCCTCATCAATCTCACCCATCGCGGGGCGAGCGGCTCCGACCCGCTCACCGGCGATGGTGCCGGCATCTTGCTGCAGATCCCCGATGCCTTCCTGCGCAAGGTGACGGCGGCGGAAGGGATCGAGCTGCCGCCGGCGGGCCGGTACGGCGTCGGGGTGGTCTTCTCTCCCTTGGCCACGACCGGGGAGCGATGCGCCCAGCTCGTCGAGCAGGTGGTGATCGAGGAGGGGCAGAACTTCCTCGGCTGGCGCCAGGTACCGACGGACAACGCCCACATCGGGTTCTCCGCCAAGGAGGTGGAGCCGCGCATCCGGCAGTGCTTCATCGGCGCCGCCGACGGCCTCGACCAGGACGCCTTCGAGCGCAAGCTGTACGTGATCCGCAAGTGGATCGAGAAGGTAGCGCGCGACAGCGGCGTGGCCGAGAAGCGCGCCTTCTACATCCCCTCCATGTCGTCCCGCACCTTGGTCTACAAGGGGCTGCTCCTGGCCGACCAGCTCCCGCGCTACTACCCCGACCTGTCCGACCCGGACATGGCCTCGGCCATCGCCCTGGTCCACCAGCGCTACTCGACCAACACCTTCCCGACCTGGGACCTCGCCCACCCGTTCCGCTACGTCGCCCACAACGGCGAGATCAACACCCTGCGCGGCAACCTCAACTGGATGCGGGCCCGCCAGTCGCTGCTCAAGTCCGACCTGTTCGGGGAGGACCTGCCGAAGCTCTTCCCCCTGATCAACGAGGAGGGGTCGGACTCCATGTGTTTCGACCAGGCCCTCGAGTTCCTGGTCATGGGCGGCCGCTCCCTGCCCCACGCCATGATGATGCTCATCCCCGAGGCGTGGGCCCACAACCCGCTGATGGACGAGGAGCGACGCGCCTTCTACGAGTACCACGCGGCCATGATGGAGCCGTGGGACGGGCCGGCGGCCATGGCCTTCACCGACGGCCGGGTGATCGGCGCCACCCTCGACCGCAACGGGCTGCGGCCGGCGCGCTTCCTGGTGACCGACGACGACATGATCGTGCTCAGCTCCGAGACGGGAGTGTTGGACATCGCGCCGGAGCGCATCGTCAAGAAGTGGCGCCTCCAGCCCGGTAAGATCCTGATCATCGACACGGTGCAGGGACGGATCATCGAAGACGAGGAGATCAAGCACGAGATCGCCACCCAGCAGCCCTACGCCACCTGGGTGAAGGAGAACCGGGTGGACCTCGCCGAACTGCCCGAGCCCGCCCGCATCTATCAGCCGGACCACGACACCCTGCGCATCCGCCAGCGGGCCTTCGGCTACACCCGCGAGGAGGTCCGGCAGATCATCCTGCCCATGGCGGTCGGCGGCCAGGAGCCCGTGGGCTCCATGGGCAACGACAACCCCCTGGCCGTGCTCTCCGATCGGCCGGTCCCCCTGTTCCACTACTTCAAGCAGGTCTTCGCCCAGGTCACCAACCCGCCGATCGACCCGATCCGCGAGGAGCTGGTGATGTCGCTGATCACCGCCATCGGGCCGAAGCGCAACCTCCTCGGCGAGAGCCCGGCCCATGCGCGGCGCATCAAGATCGAGCAGCCGATCCTGTCCAACGGCGACCTGGA
>DASWHD010000041.1:0-1504 GCA_036393335.1 bacterium | reverse complement strand
CCAGGCCCTCGCGCCGGGCCTGTTCTACGGGGTGATGATGGTCACTCACACCCTCTCCATGGGCCTGGCGAACGTCGCCTACATGATCGCGGTGAAACGCACCTCGCTCCTGATGGCGGTGGGGTATGGCTACTTCCTGTTCCACGAAGGCCACCTCGCGGACCGCCTCGGCGGTGCCGTGATGATGTTTGCCGGGCTGGTGCTGATCGTCACCGCCGGGTGACGGTAGCCACGGCTGACTGCCGATCGCAGTAGCCAATTTGCGATCAACCATCCCTGAGAGATGGAACACGAAAACACGAAAGCGGGAAATCACGAAATGGCTGGAGAGGTTCCTTTCGTGCCTTCCTCCATTCCGTGCCTTCGTGATCCCAATGGTGTGCCGCCGTTCCGGTGTTCCTGAGCGGAGGGCACAGGCAAATAAGCTAAGGTCCCGGGCTTGACTGACGATAAATTGGGATTATTATCCCAATTATGCCCAAGGACATCGCCTCCACCCTCTCCGCCGCCCTCCACCGGCTCCTCCGGCCGGTGGCGCGGATCTGCCTGCGCAACGGCCTGCCGTACGGCGCCTTCGCGGAGGTGGCCAAGCGGGTCTTCGTGGAGGTGGCCACCGCGGAGTTCGACCTGCCGGGGCGCAAGCAGTCGGTATCTCGGGTGTCGGTGCTCACCGGCCTGACGCGCAAGGAGATCAGCCGCATCCAGGAGCTACCGCCGCCGGACGATAGCGGTGCCGCCGAACGCCACCACCGGGCGGCGCGGGTGGTGAGTGGCTGGGTGCGGGACCCGGAGTTTGCCGAGCCCGGCGGCTGGCCGGCGCACCTGCCCCTGGACGGGGAGAGCGGCTCCTTCTCCGCCCTGGTCAAACGCTACAGCGGCGACGTGCCGGTGCGCGCGATCCTCGACGAGCTGGTGCGCGTGGGTGCCGCCGAGCGGCTCGCCGGCGGCAAGCTGCGCCTCCTGCGCCCGGCATACCTCCCAACCAGCGGCGAGATGGACAAGCTGCCGTTTCTCGGCACGGACGCCGCCGACTTCATCGCCACCATCGACCACAACCTGCGATCTGCGCCGGAACACGCCCACCTGCAACGCAAGGTCATGTACGACAACCTGCCGCAGGATGCCGCCAGCGAGCTACGGCCCCTGGCCACCCGCAAGGCCCAGGCCCTGCTGGAAGACCTCGATCGCTGGCTGGCCGCCCACGACCGGGACGCCAACCCGGCGGTGGCGGGCGAGGGCCGGCTGCGCGCGGGCGTCGGCGTCTACTACTTCGAGGAGCGGCTCCCCTAGGAGGAGTGATTATGGCTCGCTTCGCCCACCTATTTCTTCGCCCCGGATCGCTCGCCCTCGCCCTGATCGCCTGCCTCGCGTGCGGCGGCGATGGCGATTCCACCGACGTCGCCGGCGGCGGGATCAGCGGCACCGGCATCAGCTCGGGCCCGATCACCGACTTCGGCAGCATCGTGGTCAACGACGTGCACTTCGACGTCTCGACCGCCGCGAT
>DASWHD010000040.1:0-2451 GCA_036393335.1 bacterium | reverse complement strand
CGCCTCGGCGGCGAAGCAGTCGGGGCAGCGGGGGTCCCCCGCGTTGATCCCCTCCTGGCAGCGCTCGCAGAAGGGGCGACCGCAGGTGGCGCAGCAATAAGTCTGCCTCTCCTCCGGGTGATGAGGGCAGCCATGGGCGTCGTTCATCTGGCCACCCTGTGGTGCGAACGCCCTCGGGCGCGCCTGCCACTCGGCCATGTCACGCCCCGCGCTGCGAGCAGATCCACCCCGACCCTTTGCCACGTGGCAATCTCCTCCGCGACCGGCAAAGACCGTCCCGGCATGGCCGGCAGCCACGGCCGCCCTTGCACACCGTCCGGCAGGCTCACCTCACGCATCGCCACCTCCCGCGGCCACCGCGGCCGCCACTTTCCCAGAGTGGCAGAGGCTGGGGCCGGCGTCGCCGCTGGCAAGCTTGCCGCGATCCCCGGCCGGTGGGTCACCGCGCCAGCGGGTTGACGTGGGTCACCCCGGGAAAGCGCTGGAAATCGTAGTCGGCGGAGTAGATCTCGGCGCCGTGCTCCAGGGCCATGGCAGCAAGGTGTGCGTCGGAGGTGAGGTTGCCGCCGCTACCGGTGGCGTGGAGCAGGGTTCGTAGGATCGGCCAGTGAGCTTCGCCCGGCGCGATGGGACGAACCAGCGGCTGGGCCAGCCAATCATCCACGTAGGACAGCGCCACCTCCGTGGCCAGGGGGCGCTCCATGATGGACGGATGGGTGGTGATCCGAACGAAGGCGAGCAGCACCACCCACGCCAGCCCCACCTCCGTGTCGCCAGAGAGCACCTCCTCCAGCCAGGCGCGCGCCGCCGCATGGCGCGGGGCGTCGCGGTTGGTGGCGTAGATCATCAGGTTGGCGTCGATCAGGATCACTTCTTCATCTGCAGCTTGCGAGCCACCTCCGCATCCTCCAGTCGGTCGGCCAACTGCAGGGCCTGGTCGAGGTCGACACCGGAGCGAACGGCGCCGAGAGACGATGGCTCGATCCGGTAGGGACGGATCTGCGGCATGGCCTGGCGGGCGATCAACCCCTTGCGCAGGGTCTCGTTCACCACCTCTTTGAAGCTCTTGCCTGAACGATGGGCGGTCTCTTTGAGGCGCCTGGCGATCTGGTCGTCGATGGTCAGGGTGGTGCGCATGGGAGACATCATAGCATGCAACAAATAAGCATCAACGCATCAATCTGACCCGCGTGCATCTGCATCGTCTTCGGCCGCCGCCAGCAGCCGCTCGGCGGGCGCGAAGTGGATACCCTCGGGCAGCGGCGCGGAGGCGCCCAGGGCCCACACCTGGAAGTCGTCCGGCAGGGGGTAGATGCGCACGTCGTCCTCCTTGGGGTCGATGCGCGCGGCGATCTCGTCCTCCAGCCGCTCGATCCCCGCGGCGGTGAAGCGGCCAAAGAAGACCGAATACTGGAGGGCCAGGGCCTCGCCCTTGAGATAGCGGTGAAGGCGCGCCAGACGGCGCGGGTCGCCGATGTCGTAGGCGATGAGGTAGGGGGACATTTCAGTAGACAGTAGGGAGTAGACAGGGGGGGACTACGTGGCCGCCCTCACGGACGCGATCAGCCCATTGAGCAGCCGTGCCACCTCGTCAGCGAGGTCGAGCAGTTGGTGTGGGGACTCGGTGAGATCGAGATCTGTGGCGAGGCGGAGGTAGTACCGCGCCTCTTCCAAGGAGGCCTCACTGATGTTGTAGAACCGCACCTTCTCTGACCGCGACTGGCGCTTGAACCCCTCGGCGATATTGGCGGGCACGGAAACCGCTGCGCGGCGAAGCTGGCGGGTGATCCCGTACAGCTCTTCGCGCGGAAAAACGCGGGACAGGCGGTAGACATCGAGCACCAACGCATGGGCCTTCTGCCACGCGACGAGCTGCTCGAACCGTTCGATCGTCGCCATCTCAACTCCTGTCTACTGTCTACTGACTACCGTCTACTGACTACTGTCCACTGCCTACTCACCCAATGAAGAAGAACTTGCCGTCCGCCGGTTGCACGGCGATCCCCATGGCGCGCACGGCCATGCGCGGATCCAGCCGGAAGAGGTGGACGCGGTCGGTGTCCGGATCGATCACCTCGGCCAGGCGGGCCAGCACCTCGCGCCTCTCCGCCGGGGTGAGCCAGCACTCGTGGACCGACTTCTGGCCACCGGTGGCGTACTCGCGGCACACATCGAGGGCACGAGCCAGCCGCTTCGGCTCGGAGATGTCGTAGGCGACGAGGTAGAGCTTGCGGGTGGTCATCAGGTAGGAGCCGAATCCCTTCGGCGATCGACGCACAGGTAGGAGTGGAATCCCTTCGGCGATTGCCAGCTCACCAGACGGTCTCCACATGACCCCACGCGCGGATGGCCTCGTCCTTCGTCACCAGCGGTAGACCGCCGGCCAGGCACGCGGCCACGATGAAGCGGTCGGCCGGGTCGGCGTGAAGATCGCCGGGAAGACGGGTGGCA
>DASWHD010000039.1:0-5987 GCA_036393335.1 bacterium | reverse complement strand
CGGTGACCAGGGTCAGGAAGATGTTCACCTCGTGCAGCACGTGGTTGTGGCGCATGTTCTGGAGGAAGGTGGCGGGGATCCCTTCCGGGTGGCTGGTGAGGAAGATCGCCGTGCCCGGGGCGTGGGCCGGCGCCTGCTCGGTCATCTCCGTGCGCAGGGCCTCCAGGGTGACCGCCTGCTCCTTGATCCGCACCACGAGTAGCTCGCGGCCGCGCCGCCACGTCGATATGATGACGTAGCCGGCCACTCCGACCAGGAGGGGGATCCATCCACCCCGGGTGATCTTCAGGCCGTTCGCCACGAGAAAGGCGACGTCGACCACGCCCAGCGCCAAGATGATCACCAGGGCCCGCGCCATGGGCTAGCCCCAGCTCTCGCGCATCACCGTATAGATCAAAATGGTGATGACCAGCATCGTCGCGGACACCGCCACACCGTATGCCGCCGCCAGCCCGCTGGAGCTGCCGAACCCCACGGCGAGGGCCACGGAGGCGGCGCACAGCAGCCAGTTGGTCGACGGCACGTAGATCTGCCCCTCCTCCTCGCGGGAGGTGTGGAGGATGCGCTGCCGGGGGAGATACTCCAGCCGTACGGCCTGGCGCGTGAGGGAAAACGTGCCGGCGATGATCGTCTGGGAGGCGATCACCGTGGCCGCACAGGCGAGCAGGACCGTGGGGTAGAGGGCCCACGCTGGAACCAGATGGAAGAACGGGTTGGCGATCGCCTGCGGGTCGCGGAGCAGCAGGGCGCCCTGGCCGAAGTAATTGAGCAGGAGGCACGGCAGGACCACGCAGAACCAACTCCGGCGGATCGCGCTGGCGCCGAAGTGGCCGAGGTCGGCGTACAGCGCCTCGGCGCCGGTCACCACCAGGCGGCGTACTTGATCGACAGCACGACGACCAGCGACCAGAAGATCAGGGAGAGGATCCCGAGGACGTTTGCCTCGGTCACGGCGAGGCCGTGGGCCGCATGAAAGCAGTAGCCCACGGCGTACAGGGGACTGGTGCCGATGTCGCCGTATACCACCCCCAGGGCCGCCAGCATCAGCCCGGCCAACCGCCCCTCCTCGTGCCTCTCTGGCGCCTTTTGTGTGCCTGCCATGTTGGGATGGTGCGCGTTGCCCGCCGGGTTGCAAAACCGCAGCGCTGCCCGTGGTGGCCGCTGGAGCGGCAATGTGGGATCGGGTCTGGGACCGTCTACCGCGGCGATCGCGGTGCGCCCCCCACCTCTCCGCCGAGGCGTGGGCGCCAACGCCTTATTTTGCCGCGCGTCGCCGCCTCACCGGCCAGCGGCTATCGTTCGATCACCCCGGTGCCGTGGGCCAGGGCCAGGCCCACCGCCTCCAGGTTGAACTCGTGCCACGCGGCCATGGCGGCGGTGATCGCCTCTTCTACCTGCTCTCGCTCCTCCCCGCGCAGGCTCTGGCCGGGCTCGGGGAAGACCAGGGCCATCCGTACCCGGCGGGTGTACTCCAGCAAGGTCTGGGCGACACCGACGGTGGTGCCCGGGGCATCCGCCGCGTGGCACCGGCGACAGGTGGCGGTGATCGTCTCCGGGGTGAGGACGTGGGAACCCACCGCGCCGTGGCAGGTCGCACAGTCGGCCGCGTGTTTGCCGGTCTTGAGGGCGCGGTAGTGGGCACTGGCGCGGAAGCCGGCAATCTCGTTGGGGTGGCAGGTACCGCACCCTTCGGCCAGGACCAGGCTGAAGTAATTGGCTTCGGAACGATTTGCGGCGGTGAACACCATCCCCGCGTGGGCCCTATCGGCGTCTTCGGCCTCCACGTCGCCCCCGTGGCAGTTGACGCAGGAGATGTCGAAGGAGGCGTGCAAGGATTCCTCCCAGTCGTCGTAGGTATGGGCCCACTCGGGGTCCTGTGGGAGGCCGGCGTGACAACCGGTGCAGTGCGGCGGCTCGGCCGGCGGGCCGAGACCCGCCGCGTCGAGATTCAGCTCGTGGAGGGCGTCCAGCGCAGTGGCCACGGGGGTCTCCGCCTCTCGTTCCTCGACCAGCCCGAGGCGCTGCCCCGGCTCCGGCAGGGTGAGGGCCGTCCGGACGCGACGGAGGTTCGCCATGAGGGTCTGTGCCACGCCCACGGCGCTGCCCAGCTCCCCGCCGCCGTGGCACTGGCTGCAGGCATCGCGAATGTTCAGGAGGGTGAGCGACTGGGTGCCGAGGACGCCGTGGCAGGTGGTGCAGTCGGCGGCGGGCTGTCCGGCCTCCAGGGCGTGCTGGTGCGGGCTCTTGCGAAAGCTCTCCCGCTCGCGGTGGTGGCAGTTACCGCAGCCCTGGGAGAGGACCAGCCGCCGGGCCGCATTCATCGCTTGAGGACCGCCGGAGAACTCCATGTGCACATGGGCCTCGTCGGCGAGCTCCGCCTCCGAATCTCCGCCGTGACAATTGACGCAGGAGATCCCCTTTGCCGCATGCCTGGAGAGCTCCCAGTCGCGGTACGTGTGGGCCACTCCGGCCTTCTTCTTCAGGGTGACGTGACACCCGGTGCAGTCGGCGGCCGCACGCGGGGCGGCCACCACTGCGGTGAGGGTCACGATCAGCAGCCAGACGGCGTGGACGGGGGAGCGCACCGAGTGCATCTTGCGTGGGTCGAGGGGGGGAGGAAACCTTGGCGAGGCCGACCCGGTTATACCGACATGCGGTCCACAAGGCAGGCGGCGGGTCGCGCCGACACTACCAGTGGACCGTGAGTAGAAAACAAGAGGGGAGGGGGCCGGGGCCATCACGGCACCTCGCCGGTGCTGGCGATGGACGGTGGCTCTTAGCTCGCATTCTCCCCGGGGATCGTCGCGCGAGCGCGCAAACGACCGCAGATCCTGACCACCCCACCGGTAGGCGCCGACTCCCTCCTGCCTACCGGACAGGCAGGCCGGCGACCCCGGCCCGCAGGGCCTGCCTGCCGCAGGCAGGCCGGCCGCGCCGAGGGCGCGGATCGCCGGTGCCACCGGCTCCTACCCCTGGCCGAGGACTCGGACGAGGTGGGCCAGGAGATGCGGGCGGTTGCGCGGGCGCAGCAAATTCGTGGTGGAAATGCGAGTTAGGGTAGGATGCGGCCCCTTTTGCTCCCGCCGTTGCGCCTCCCGAACCCATGCGAACCCTCGCCCCCTGGACTGCCCTGCTTCTCTGCCTCTGCTCCGCCGTTCCCGCCGCCGAGGGGGAGGACAAGCCCGGCGCCGGGGGGCCGCCGCCTGCCCTGGTGGTCACGGCGCCGGTGGAGAGCGGGGAGGTGCGCGTGCCCCTCACCCTGGTCGGGACCGCACAACCGCGTTACACGGTGGCGGTCGCGAGCGAGGTCGCCGGGCTGGTGGAGGCGGTGGAGGCGCGCAAGGGCGCGGTAGTGAAGGAGGGTGATCCCCTGGTGCGCCTGCGCACCGCGCCGATGGCGCTGCAGATCGAGGAGGGGCGCGCCCGCGGGGGCGAGGTGGAGGCGCGGATCGAGAAGGCGAAGGCCGACCTGCAACGCGCCGAGCGCCTGTTCACGGAGAATTTCGTGTCGGAGGAGGAACTCCAGGCCAAGCGCGCCGACGTCGCCGCGCTGGAGCAGCAGGCACGCCAAATCCACGCCGCGGTCGACCTCTTGGAGGATCGCCTTGCACGAATGACGGTGCGTGCGCCCTTCTCCGGCCGGTTGGCGGCGGAGCGCACCGAGGTCGGTGCGTGGCTCGCCGAGGGGGCGGTGGTGTCGGAGCTCACGGACCTGTCCGTGGTCCACGCCATGGTGCCGATGCCCGAGGGCGAGGTCTCCGGCGTCCATCTGGGAGACGTAGTCGAGGTCGCCTTCGACGCCCTCCCCGGGTCGGTCTTCACCGGCAAGGTGAGCGCCATCGTGCCACGCGGTGACCCCGCGTCCCGCACCTTCCCGGTGGAGGTGTCGATCCCCAACCGGGATGGCCGGATCCTCGCCGGGATGCTCGCCCGGGCGACCTTTCACCGCGCCGATGGCGACCACGCCACCCTGATTCCCAAGGACGCCTTCGTCCCACGGCCGGACGGCAGCGGCTACGTGGTGCGAGTGGAAGGAGATGTGGCGGCCATCGTCCCCGTGCAGGTGCTGAGCAGCGACGGAGAACGGTTTGCCGTCGAAGGGTTGGAGAAACCCCTCGCACCGGGGGACCGCGTGGTGGTGCGCGGCAACGAGCGCCTCATGTCCGGCCAGCCCCTCCGCGACGCAGCCGCGCCGTGAGCACTGCTTAGACAGTACGACTCCCACGTCGGGAGGCTGCCCCTCGGTTCCCACGCGGGTTAGCTTATGCGAAGCCAGAGCTGCACAGGGCCAGAGCTGCACAGGGATGGGGCGTCACTCTTGCGCGAGACCGCCTCAATCTCCTCGACGGCAGACGGCTTGATGACGACCTTAAATCTTGCCACGCCGCTTCAGGTCCCTGACAACATCTTCGCAGGCGAGATTCGGTTCGTGTGCCCGCTCCTCGAAAGCGGTGAGGTCTTCCGCGTCCTCGGCCAACGCCAATTGGACTGCCTCGTTCACGAGATCGGACACGCTGCGTTCCACCTCCGCCGTCTTGAGCCGCAGCGCGCGATGGATGTCGGGGTCGAAGTACACAGTGGCTCTTTTTTGCGTTGCGCTCATAGTGATGGCACTTTTGCGTCATGACGCCACGACGTCAAATCGGACGCCTTTTGGGCTTTGGAGCCCGCCGAACGTCCGTGGTGAAGCCCGTGCGGGCGCACTTCCCGCGCGTCGCTTTCGACCACGTGGTTAGAGCGCACCGTTACTTTACGTCTTCCAATTTGACGCCACGCCCGGTGCGTAGGCTTTGGCGCGCCCGCTCGATCCGCTGCAAGAAGCGAGGGTCGTTCTCGAGCCGGTAGTCGAACCAGTCGTCCTCAGTCTCGAAGCCGATGAGCACACCCGCCGGTTTGCCGTGGCGCGTGATCACAATTTCTTGAGTCTCGGCCTCACGCAAAAAGCGAGACAGGGCGTCCTTCACCTCGGACAAGGGTACTTCCTTCATTGGGGACTTCCGAACTGGGCGAGCCATGTATTTGCCTCCGACTTGGGCACGATCGCCAATACCTCAACGGTGGAGCCCGCAACGTCGTAAAACACACGGACCTCCGCGCCCCTGAGTCGGTACTGCGGGCGATCGAGCCCGCGTAACCGCTTGATCCTGCTTCGACTGGTCTTCGTCGGTTCGTGTCGCAAATGCGTTTCGAGAGCCTCCTTCACCGCTGCCCAAACATTTGCCTTCAGTCTCTTACGATCTTCGATGGCTTCGGGTGCCAGGACGATCTCAAATCGCATTTTGGCCATATTATAGCCAGAACCGACGGATGGCGAAAGTGCGCTCTAACGAGGCTGTAGAAAAACCTCCCGACGGCGCTGGAGGGGTATTGGAAATTCGATTTTGGGGATCACTTTACCCCTCCCCATGCCTCGAAAATTGCATACAGGCGATCCTGGTGGGCCGATTTTTTCGGCACTCATCAGTTCTTTCCTCGCCGGAGGTTTTTCTACAGCCTCAACGCTCCGGTTCAGCGGCGGGCCGCGCAGCGGACCGTCCCCTGCAACCGGTTGTTCGGCGGCGCTCGCTCCGGTTGACCGCCCAGAGCCTTTCGTCGCGGCCATACAAGTCTGCGTCCCTATCCACTCCAGGTCACCGGAATCCAGAGGTCACTCAGCTTGGCGTCCTCGAAGTAAAGCTTGAGCTCGTACTCCCGCAGGTTGTGCTCGTGATAGGCCATCTCCATGCGCTTGACGCCCAGGTAGAGCGCCTCGCCGGAGAGCAGCCCCTTGCGGCCGCCGTCCCAGTAGTTGAACCCGATCACGTGCAGATCGTCGAACTCGGGCCGCATCAACTCCCACGCGAGGGTTGCCTCGGTCCGCTTGGCGAGATCGAACGCCAGCTTGTAGGCGTCGTAGTGGATTCGTGACAGCTCGGCCTGCATCCACGAGTACAGCTCGGCGGTTGTGAACTTCTCGGCGTGGAACGTGGCGACCTCCTCGGCGTGCT
>DASWHD010000038.1:0-7575 GCA_036393335.1 bacterium | reverse complement strand
CGGCGGTGCAAGGTGAGCAACGCCTTGCGCGCCGCCATCTCCTGGTACCGCCCGTCAGGCGAGCGCCAATCCAGCCACCCACACACCTGCCGCGCCAACTGCCGCCGCGACAGCGAGGGCTGGGCCGACACCACCCCCGCAATCCGCCGCCGGATCGCCTCCGGAAAGACCTGCCCCCCCACCTCCATGCGCCCCGCCTTGGCAGACGCCCCTCACGGTGTCCAGCCAAAAGATGTGGGACACGATCAGCAGGTGAGGCGGAGTGTCTGGTCACGGGCGATAACGACCTACTTGTTCGCGCAGATCGGTATCCGATCCTCACTGCCGCGACGTTCGCCAGCCGGCTGTAGAACGCGGCGTGAAGTCGCGGATAATGCCCGACCCCAGCGAGACGGCCTGGCGACGGCATAGCCACACAGTGTCCCACGGGAGGGGGCTCTGGCCGGCGTGACACACCATCGGCCCATCGCGGGTGGCGGGCCTAGGGAATTAAAACGAACGTTTGACTTATTCCAGCCGGTTGGTAGATCGTGCGGGCCATGACGCCGGTCGAGGGCATGGAGGTCGATACCAAGCAGCGGCTGCTGGATGCGGCGGAGCGGCTATTTGCCCAGCAGGGGTTTCACGCCACCTCTTTGCGGGCGATCACCGGAGAAGCCGGGGCGAACCTGGCAGCGGTGAGCTACCACTTCGGCTCCAAGGAGGGGCTGATGGAGGCGGTGATCGACCGGCGGCTGACGCCCCTCAATAAGCAGCGCACCGCGGCACTGGACGCGGCCCTCGTCACGGCCGCGGCGGAGGGGCGCCGGCCCGAGGCGCGGGAGGTGCTGCGCGCCTTCATCGAGCCCACCCTGCGCTTCCGTCAGGCGGAGAGCCGCGACTTCATCGCCCTGGTGGGGCGGATGGTGAGCGAGACCGACGACACCCTACGGCGCATCTTCGTGGGGCGCATGGAGCCGTTCCGGAACCGTATATTCGAGGCGTTGAAGCTCGCGCTACCAGACGTTTCAGAGGCGATCCTCAACTGGCGCCTGCACTTCACCATCGGCGCCATGGCCCACACCATGTTCATGGTGAACAAGCACCCCTTCCCCGGCGCCGCCCCCACCGAGCCGGACACGGAGGGGCTGCTCGGCCTCCTCCTCCCGTACGTGACCGCCGGCATGGAGGCGCCAGGAGCGGGTCGGTGATGAAGGTGATGAACTTCTTAACGCACAGGCGCAGAGACGCAGAGGCGCAGAGACCGTGCCTTTCCCCTGGCCCTCGCCACCCCCTCCCCCCGGGAGGGGGCCGGGGGGAGGGTGTATGGAGAGGGCACGGCGTCGAAGCCAGCTCCCACGCGGACTGTCTTCCAGAGCGCCCCCACCCCAGCCCTCCCCCGGTGGGGGAGGGCGTTACGTGGCGCTGGCGCGGCGCGGTTGCGTCGCTCCTTTTCTTCATGGCCGCCGGCTGCGCGGTGCATCGGGGGGCGATGATCGAGCCAATTGCGCCACTACCGGGGGCCTTCGGCGAGGCGCGGGGAGGAGCGGAGGCGGGCGCACCGGGGGGCCGCTGGTGGGAGGTATTTGCCGATCCCCGGCTCGACGCCCTCCTGGCGGAGGCGTTCGGTCACAACCTCGACCTCGCCCAGGGAGTGGCGCGGCTGGAGGCCGCCCAGGCGGCCGCCCGGGCCGGCGAGGCCGCCCTCTTCCCCACCCTCGACCTGCGCGGCAGCACCAGCCGCAAGAGCGCCCCCGGCTTCCTCGGCACCGACACCGGCAACGGCTACTCCATGTCCGCCGCCGCCGGCTACGAGGTGGACCTGTGGCGGCGGGTGCGCTCCGGCCGCGACGCGGCACGGCTCGCGGCGCAGGCCTCGGCCGAGGACCTCCACACCCTCTATCTCGCCCTCTCCGCCCAGGTGGCGGACCTCTACTACCTGGCGGCGGAGCAGCGCGCCCAGCTCGCCCTCACCGACCGCACCATCGCCGCCTTCGCCGACGCGGCGGCGCGGGTGGAGGAGCGCTACCGCCACGGCCTGGTCCCGGCCCTCGACCTCTACCAGGCGCGGCAGAACGTCGCCGCGGCTCAGGCCCGCCGGCCACCGATCGCGGCCACCCTGAACCGTGCCGAGCACGCCCTGGCGGTGCTCCTCGGCCGCTATCCGGGCGCGACGGCCGGCGGCGCGCTGGCCGCCCTGCCGCCGGTCCCGGAGCAGTTCCCCGCCGGCCTGCCGGCGACCCTCCTCACCCGCCGCCCCGACCTGCGCGCCGCCCTGCGCCGCGTAGAGGCGAGCGACGCGCAGGTAGCGGTGGCGGTGGCCAACCGCTTCCCGGCCCTCAACCTCCTCGCCAATTACGGCCGTTCCTCCACCGCGTTCAGCGCCGGCGCCATCACCGGTACCTTCTGGAACGTGGGGGCGGACCTCCTGGCGCCGATCGTCGACGGCGGCCGGCGCAGGGCCGAGGTGAAGCGCAGCGAGGCGGAGCTGCGGGCGAGCCTCGCCGGCTACCAGCAGGCGGTGCTGCGCGCCTTTCAGGAGGTGGAGGACGCCCTATCCGACAACCGCGCCACGGAGGAGGAGATCGCGCGCCTGGCGGAGAGCGTCGCGGCGACGGCGGCCACCCTGGAGAACGCCTGGGACCGCTACCTCCAAGGACTCGTCGAGTTCCTGCCAGTGCTCACCGCCCAGCAGGCCCTCTTCGACGCCGAGAGCCGCCTGCTGGCGGCGCGGCGCAGCCTCCTCTCCCACCGCATCACCCTCGCCCGCGCCCTCGGCGGCGACTGGATGGCGGAGGCCGCCCTTCAACGGCTGGCGAAACAGGATTGACAGGAGAGGAACCGCGAATGGACGCGCATGGAAGCGCCAATGAACGCGAATATATCAACGGCCTGATCGAGAAGGTCATTGGTGGCGTGTACGAGGTCGCCAATGTCCTGGGGCCGGGATTCCTGGAGAAGGTCGGAGCAGGCCCTGGCCAAGGAGTTGCGACTCCGCGGATGGAAACGGGTCGTCAACGACTTCTAACCCCCCACCTATTCGCGTCCATACGCGGTTCATCTTTCTGAAATAGGCAGCATTCATGAGCACTCGATCTACCCTTCTCAAGGTCGTCCTCCCGATTCTCATCCTCGCCGTGGGCGTCGTGGGGATGCGGGTGCTGGTGGGGTCGAAGCAGGTGCCCGCCAAGCTGGAGCGCCGCAGCCCCGGGGCCCTGGTGGAGGTGATGACCGTCGAGCCGGCGGACCACGAGGTGACGGTGTACGCCACCGGCACCGTGGTGGCCGCCCAGGAGGCAGCGATCACTCCGGAGGTCACCGGCCGGGTGGTGTGGCTCGCCCCCAACCTAGTGGCCGGGGGCTTCTTCCACGCCGGTGAGCCGCTTTTGGAGATCGAGGCCACCGACTACCGCCTGGCGGTGGAGCGCGCCCGGGCCGCGGTGGCCAAGGGGTCGCTGGACCTGGCCACGGTGGAGAGCCAGGCGGCGGTGGCGCGCCGCGAGTGGCAGAACCTGAAGAGCGGCGACGGGGCGCCGCCCCACCCCCTGGTGGTCTACGAGCCCCAGGTGGCCAACGCCCAGGCCAACCTGGCGGCGGCGAAGGCCGCGCTGGAGCAGGCGGAGCTGGACCTGAAGCGCACCCGGGTGGCGGCCCCCTTCGACTGCCGGGTGCGGTCGGAGTCGGTGGATCAGGGCCAGTACCTGCGCGCCGGGGTGGAGGTCGCCCGGATCGCCGGCACCGCCCGCGCCGAGGTGGTGGTCCCCCTGCCCCTGGAGGAGCTGCGCCACCTCCGCGTGCCGCGCCCAACGGAGGCCGGCAAATCGGGCGCGGTCGGCTCCCCCGCGACCCTCATCCTCACGGTGGACGACCAGCAGTACCGCTGGTCCGGCCGGGTGGTGCGCTCCCTGGGCGAGGTGGACCCGGCGGGCCGCATGGCGCGGGTGGTGGCGGCGGTGGACGATCCCTACGGGCTGCACGGCGCCGGTTCCGACGGCCGGCCGGAGCTCGCCCTCGGCCTGTTCGTGGCGGTCGAGTTGCACGGCGCCACCCTCCCCGGCGTCTTTCCCATCCCGCGCAGCGCCCTGCGGCCCGGGGAGACGGTATGGTTGGTGGACGACGCTGGGCAGTTGCAGATCCGCCCCGTGGAGGTGGCACGCCGGGAGCGCGAGCAGGTGTGCATCTCCCAAGGGCTGACCGCCGGCGACCGCGTGGTCCTCACCGCCCTCTCCGGCGCCGCCAACGGCATGGCCCTGCGCCCGGTCGAGGTCGAGCCGCCGCCGGCAATCACCGGCACGGACGAGGTGAAGGGATGAATGGCGCGATTCGCTGGATGGCCCACAACCACGTGGCGGCCAACCTGCTGATGATGGTGTTCATCGTCGGCGGGCTGGTGATGGCGCGCTCGGTGAAGCAGGAGGTCTTTCCCGAGGTGAGCCTCGACCGCGTCCAGGTCTCGGTGCCCTACCCCGGCGCCGCCCCCGAGGAGGTGGAGGACGGCATCGTCCTGAAGGTGGAGGAGAGCCTCACCGAGGTGGACGGCATCAAGGAGATCCAGGCCGAGGCGTCCGAGGGCATGGCGGCCGTCACCGCCACCGTGCGCGAGGGCGAGGACCCGGACCTGGTGCTGCAAGACATCAAGAACGCCGTCGACCGCATCACCACCCTGCCGGAGGACGCGGAGGAGCCGGTGATCAGCAAGCTCCTCAACCGCCGCGAGGTGATCTCGGTGGTGGTGTACGGCGACCTCTCCGCGCGCGCCCTGCGCGAGCAGGCGGAGCGGATCCGCGACGACCTGCTGGAGGAGCCGGGCATCACCCAGGTCGACCTCTCCGGGGTGCGGCCGTACGAGATCTCCATCGAGGTCCCGGAGGAAAACCTGCGGCGCTACGGCCTGACCCTCGACCAGGTGGCGGAGCGCATCCGTCGCGCGTCGCTCGACCTGCCCGGCGGGGCGGTGAAGACTGCCGGCGGCGAGGTCCTGCTGCGCACCAAGGAGCGCCGCTACCACGGCCCGGAATACGCGGACATCGTGGTGGTGAGCCACCCGGACGGCAGCGAGGTGCGGGTCGGCGACATCGCCCGGGTGGTGGACGGCTTCGCCGAGACCGACGAGCTGGCGCGCTTCGACGGCCGACCGGCGGCGATGGTGCAGGTCTACCGGGTGGGCGACCAGAAACCCACCGAGATCTCCGAGGCGGTGCAGGGGTATGTGGCGCGGCGCCAGGCGGCCCTCCCCCCCACGGTGCACCTCGCCACGTGGAACGACTCCTCCGAGCTGCTCGCCAGCCGCATGCACCTGCTGCTCAAGAACGCCTGCTACGGCCTGGCGCTGGTGCTGGTGATCCTCGGCTTGTTCCTGGAGATCCGCCTCGCCCTGTGGGTGATGCTCGGCATCCCGATCTCGTTTCTCGGCGCGCTGTTCCTGATGCCGGGCATCGACCTGTCCATCAACATGATCTCCCTGTTCGCCTTCATCATGGCCCTGGGCATCGTGGTGGACGATGCGATCGTGGTGGGCGAGTCGATCTACGAGCACCGCCAGCGAGCCTGGATTCCTCCCCAGGAATCGTTGCGAGCGCCCGCAAATGGCCGTGGATCCTGGCCGGCCCGCAAGTCCGAGCCCACAGGCGACCTTGCAGGTCGTCGAGGACTCGGGCGAGGACACGGGCAGGAGACGCGGACAGTTGAGGGTGCGCAGCAGATTCCTGGGGAGGAATCCAGGCTTGGCAAGCCGTACCTGCACGCGGCGATCGACGGGGTGCTGGAGGTGGCCCGGCCGGTGGTGTTCTCGGTGCTCACCACGGTGGTGGCCTTCCTGCCCTTGCTGTTCGTCCAGGGGATGCTCGGCAAGTTCATCAAAGTGATCCCGGCGGTGGTGATCGCCATCCTGACCGTCTCCCTGATCGAGTCGCTGTTCGTGCTCCCGTCGCACCTCGCCCTCGGCCGCCGGCTGCAGATGTCGGACGGGGTGCTGGGTGGTCTCGACCGCCTGCGCCGCGGCGTGGGCATCCGGCTGCAGCAGTTCGTCACCGGGCCCTACCAGCGTTTCCTCGCCCTCGCGTTGCATTACCGCTACGCCACGCTGGCCGCGGCGCTCGCCGTACTGATGCTGTGCGTCGGGACGGTGCGCGGCGGCCTGATCAAGTTCGTGTTCATGCCCGAGGTGGAGGGCGACGTGATCTCCGCCTCCCTGGAGATGCCCCTGGGCACGCCGGTGGAGGAGACCGACCGGGTGCAGCAGCGCATCGTCCGGGCGGCGCAGGAGGTGGTGGCCGAGTACGACCGCACCTTGCCGGCGGGCGAGTCGATCCTGCGCCACATCTACGCCCTGGTGGGCTCCACCATCGCCGGCGGCCACGGACCGCAGGGCGGCGCCACGACCTCCGCCGCGCACCTGTGCGACATCACCATGTTCCTGGTGGGCAGCGAGGAGCGCGACATCTCCTCCGCGGAGATCACCCGCCGCTGGCGCGAGCGGGTAGGCGAGGTGCCGGGGATCGAGTCCCTCACCTTTCAGTCGGACATGGTGCGCTTCGGCGCCAACATCGACGTCCGGCTCGAGCACGAGGACTACGCGACCCTCACCCGCGCAACCGAGCGGGTGAAGGCGGCCCTGGCCGAGTACCCCGGCGTCGGCGACATCGCCGACGACGACACCCTGGGCAAGCGCGAGCTCAAGATCCGCCTGCGCCCCGAAGCCCGCACCCTCGGCGTGACCGAGACGGAGCTCGGGCGCCAGGTGCGCGCCGCGTTCTACGGCGCCGAGGCCCTGCGCCTGCAGCGCGGTCGCAACGAGGTGAAAGTGATGGTGCGCTACCCGGAGGTCGACCGCCGCTCCCTGTGGGACCTGGAGAACCTGCGCATCCGCACCCTGGACGGTGGCGAGCTGCCCCTGGGCCGCGCCGCGCAGGTGACCGAGGGCCAGGGCTTCAGCCAGATCCACCGCTTCGACCGCAAGCGGGTGATCGACGTCACCGCCAGCGTCAACAAGCACACCGCCAACCCCGGGGAGATCCTCGACGATCTCAAGATCGGCGTCCTGGCGCAGCTCGCCGCCGACTACCCCGGCCTGACCTTCAACATGGAGGGCGAGGAGAAGGAGCGCCGCGAGTCCATGGGCAGCATGGGGCGCGGCTTCCAGCTCGCCCTGTTCGGCATCTACGCCCTGCTGGCGATCCCGTTCCGCAGCTACGTGCAACCGGCGATCGTCATGGCCGCCATCCCGTTCGGCGCGGTGGGGGCGATCCTCGGCCACCTCATCATGGGCTACAACCTGTCGATGCTCTCCATGTTCGGCATGGTCGCGCTCTCCGGGGTGGTGGTGAACGACTCCCTGCTGCTCATCGACCGCGCCAACCAGAACCGCCGCGACGGCACCGCTGCCGGCCAGGCGATCCGCGACGCCGCCGTGCGCCGCTTCCGCCCCATCCTCCTCACCTCCCTCACGACCTTCTTTGGCCTGGCACCGATGATCCTGGAGACCAGCGTCCAGGCCCGCTTCCTCATCCCCATGGCGATCTCCCTGGGCTTCGGCATCCTGTTCGCCACCGCCATCACCCTGCTGCTCATCCCGGCCCTCTACCTGGTGGTGGAGGA
>DASWHD010000037.1:0-4340 GCA_036393335.1 bacterium | reverse complement strand
ACCAGCAGGGTGGCGCGGCCGCCGACGTCGCCAGCGGCGACCTGCCGAACGGCGTGCAGGTGCTCGACGACAGCGCCCTTTGCGGGGATTTCATCTTCCCGGAACCTTGCACGGATGAAGGGCGCGGCATGCTACAGATCGTTCACGATGTGGCGCCCGGCGCGGATCTCGCCTTCCATACCGCGTTCAACGGCTTTGCCGGCTTCGCCAACGGCATCGTCGATCTCGCCAATGCGGGCGCCCGGGTGATCGTCGACGATGTGATGTATTTCGGCGAGCCCATGTTTATGGACGGGGTGATCGCCCAGGCCGTCGACCAAGTGAAAGGCATGGGGGTCGCCTATTTTTCCGCCGCCGGCAACCAGGCGCGCGACAGCTACGAGCACGCCTATGTCGACAGCGGCGAGCAGCTTTACATCGATTTCGGCGGCTTCCAGGTCCCGGCAGGTTACATGCACGACTTCGACCCGGGGCTCGCCAAGGATACGATGCAGGCGCACACCATCCCCGCGGGGCAATGCGCGATCTTCTTGGTGCAATGGGACTCGCCGTTCGGGTCGGCGGCCGCGGGCACCGGCACGCAAAACGACCTCGACATCTGGTTGTTGGACAATAGCGAGTCGCTGATCGTCGCCTACGATGCGCACGAGAACATCCCGACCGGTGAGCCGGTCGAGGCCCTGCAGTTCTGCAACGACGGCCTCTACGCTCCGACCGATCCCCCGATCTTCAAGCTCGTCATCGCCCTCTGGGAGGGGGCGGAGCCGGGGCTGATGAAGACGGTGGTGTTCGGCGGCGCCTCGATCGACGAGCACGCCACCCACAGCGGCACCCTCTTCGGCCATGCCAATGCCGCCGGCGCCGAGGCGGTCGGCGCGGCCTATTACCTGGACACGCCGGAGTACGGTACCAACCCGCCACGGCTCGAGTACTTCTCCTCCGCCGGCGGTACGCCGATCCTGTTCAACGCGAACGGCACGCCCTTACCTGCGCCGGAGCTGCGCATGAAGCCGGAGATCGTCGCGCCCGATGGCGTCAATACCACCTTCTTCTATTCCGAAAGCGACCGCGACGGCGACGGTAACCCGGACTTCTCCGGAACGTCGGCCGCCGCCCCGCACGCCGCGGGCGTCGCCGCGCTGCTCCTAGATGCGAGCCCCACGGCAACACCGGATGCCGTGCAGGCCGCGATGGAGTCGACGGCCATCGACATGCTGGCGGCCGGGTTCGACTACGATAGCGGTTTCGGACTCATCCAGGCGGATCAGGCGGTCGCGGCCATCGGGTCGGCGAACCTGCCTCCCAACGCCGATTTCACCTGGAGCGCGAACGACCTCGATGCGCTGTTCACCGACCAGAGCAGCGACGGCGACGGCTGGCTAGCGCAGTGGAGCTGGGACTTCGGGGACGGCGGCGCCTCCACCGAAGCGGACCCGGCCCATAGCTATGCGGCAGCGGGCACCTATACCGTGACGCTGACGGTGACGGATGACGCCGGCGCGACCGACTCCACCAGCCGCGCCGTGACCGTGAGCGCGCCGGCCGCGGACACGCCGCCCGCCGCCGTCTTCACCTTCTCCTGCAACGGGCTGACGTGCGACTTCGATGCATCCGGTTCCACCGATGACGGCGCGATCGTCGACTACGGCTGGAGCTACGGGGACGGCGGAGCCGATGGTGGCATGACGACCAGCCACACCTATGCCACGGCCGGCACCCGTACCGTGACCCTCACCGTGACCGACGATGCCGGTGCAACCGGCACCGCCACGGCGCAGGTGCAGGCCAAGAGCAAGGGCAAGACCAGCGGTTCCAGCGACTCGACCGGCAGCGGAGGTACGGGTGGCGGTGGTTCCTGCCCGCCGGGCAAGGCTGCCAAGGGCAAGTGCTGAGACGCGATGGGCGGGTCGTGCCTACTGCACGCCCGGCCAATCCTGCCACACGGTGGGGGCGTCGCCATTCACTACACGGCGTCGCCCTCGCCACCGCCGCGGGTCACCGCGCGGGCCCATTTGACGAAGGTCAGCCCCCGTGCTCGATCTCGGCGGCAGCAACGTTCTCCGTGGTGGGAACGCGCGACACGATGAAGATCGGGCACAGGAGGAGCGCCGCGACCACCGCCTTCAGGACGTCGTGCTCGATCACGAAGACGACCGAGGTCCCACCGACCACGATGATCGAGGCGAGGGCGATCGCCTTGGAGCGCCGCGATAGGCTCCGCGTCTCCCGCCAGTCCCGGATCATCGGCCCGAAGACTCGGTTCCCCAGGAGCCACCCGTAGAACCGCTCCGAGGAGCGCGCAAAACACGCCGCGGCGAGGAGGAGAAACGGGGTGGCGGGCAGCCCCGGCACCGCGATACCCAGCGCCGCCAGGCCGACGAACAGGAATCCCAGGAGGATCAGGAGTGCTCTGAGCATGGGTTCGCAGGAATTTCGGGCGGTTGTCCAGAACGAGCTGATGAAAACCTAGCCGCGCACCCGGAACCACGCAACGTCGCGCCGCTCGCCGTCCATCCTGATATCGTCACACCGATGGAGGCCTGCTCGAGCCCGAGGTGCCGTAACCGCGGTACCTGACCTCCGGTCGCCTTCTGCGTGAGAACTGTCGAACGCACGGGCGCAGAGGATGCGTGGCGAGAAATGCGGCCTAGACATGGTACCCATGTATGATGTCATTTATTTGTGCCCCATCGGGGGATATGGATCGGAGCACCAGTGAAATCGAAATCAAGAAGCGTCTGGGACTACACCACGGCATCGGGCCTGTTCATCGTCGCGTACCACGTGGCGCTGGTGATCGGGTTGCCCCTCTACCTCTATTATCGAACGCCGGGCACCGCGATCGTCGCGGCATCGGTCGCGTTGCTGTTCCTGACGGAGATCGGGATCGGCGCCGCATACCACCGGTTCTATGCGCATCGGGCCTATTCGCTCAGCAAGCCCGCCGAGGTGGCGTTGCTCTTCCTGGCGACCCTGGCCTGCCAGGGCAGCGCCCTGCGGTGGTCCTTCGAACACCGCCTGCATCACGCCTATGTCGATACCGACGGCGATCCCTATTCGATCACCAAGGGCTTTTGGTACGCGCACGTGCTGTGGCTCTTCGATCCGCCACGGCCGATCGAACCCCGGCGGGTGACCGATCTCCTCGCAAACCGTCTGGTCATGGCGCAGCACGACCACTATGGCCTATTCAGCATGGGCGGCAATGTCCTGGTGTGGCTCCTGGTCGGCTGGCTGTGCCGCGACTTCCTGGGGGCCTTCGTGCTGGCCTGGTGGACGCGCCTCTTCGTCTCCCACCACCTCACCTGGTTCGTGAACTCCCTCGCCCATTACTGGGGCGCGCGCACCTACTCCCGGGACCATTCCGCGCGGGACAACCACATCCTCGCCTTCCTGACGGTGGGGGAGGGATACCATAACTACCACCACACCTTTGCGTCCGACTACCGCAACGGCGTGCGCTGGTACCACTTCGACCCGGTGAAATGGTTGGTCTGGACCCTGAGCCAGGTCGGCCTGGCGACCAACCTGCGGCGCTACAGCCCGTATGCGATCCGCCGGAGGCTCCTCCTGGAGGATCGAAAATTCTTGTTGCAGCGGCTCACGGACCTGGCCCCCGACGCGGCCGCGAGGCTCGAGCGACGCGTCCACGAGCTGTCGGAGATGCTCCACCAGCAGATCGAGCGGATGCGCGAGCTGGCCGACGACCTCCAGCGCCTGAAGGCCCGCAATGCCGCATCGGCTGCCGCCAAGGTGCGCAAGGAGCTCCGCGAGCTCCATCACATGCTGCACCGCGACTGGCGATCCTGGATCCAGCTCAGCGAGCGGATCCTCCAGACCTGACCGGCGGACGAGGCGGGCGTTGCCGGGGGGGACGGGGACGACGACCGCCAGAACCGGCATCGCCAGGGAAACCGACGTCCGCCCCCCGTCGAGCGCTGCGGAGGACAAATGAGTGGCGCCAGCGGCGACGGACCGGGGCACCGGCCGCGAGGAGCGTGGAGAGACCATGCGCGACAACGCGGCGTGAGAAAGGACGTGGGCTCCGACGGCGGCTCAGCCCCTCCACCTCGCCCCCCGCCCCGCTCAACCTTCCCCGCGCGACGATCGCTGGTGAGAACTGCTGGCTAAGAACCCCCTGAATAGCACCTCGTGCCAAGCGGCCGGCCCGGTGTTCACTCTTGCGGCACGACCTCTGTGATCTCTGTGAGGATCAGCGGAAATATATCATTGAATATCTTGATATTAATGTCGCTGAGGGGTAATAGACGGCATGCGAACCTCCCCTGAGTCTTGCCCGGTCCCCGCCGCCGGCACGCCGCTCTTGACCCGGCCGAAGG
>DASWHD010000036.1:0-34762 GCA_036393335.1 bacterium | reverse complement strand
CTCAGCCGGGATCAGAGATCTCCCATCCCATGCACAGTTGCCATTCTTGTCGTCGAAGCCGTTGCCTTCCACAAACTTGGAGGCGTCTGAAGAGCCAGTCCTCAGGTCGACGTCCTGGTCATCGTCGAACACACCGTCACCATTGACGTCGAAGAAATAGCCGCGGCTCACGGGCTCGGTGCCGCAAGTACCGTCGAAATCCCCCGCGGAGAAGGTGCGGGTACCGGACTTGCTGGTGGCGGACTGATCGCCCGGTTCATCGGGATCGTCCCCGTCCCAGACGCCGTTGTCGTTCTGGTCCACGAACGGCTCGCCGATGTCGAAGAAGTCCTCGCCGGCGTCATACCGGCCGTTCCCGTTCTTGTCGACAAAGGACTCCTCGCCGTTGATGAAGGTGATGGCATCGACCCACCCGTCTGCAGGGAGGGGCGCCTGGCTCTGGAGCTTGACCGTGGTGCTCCCGAGATAAATCCCACCGACGGGTGCGGTGAGCCCCTGGGGCTCGATGCCGCCGCTCTCGGTGACGAAGGCGAAGGCACTCCCCGCGGGAACGAAGTTCGAGAAGCGATCGGCGCCGAAGGCCGTGACGTCCGCGGTCAACCCAAAGAGCTTGCGGCCGGCGATGTTGGTGGGGGTGCGGGCGATACTCACGTGGAGGCCGGCTGGGGGGCCCGAGCCGACCGTGATGCTGTTGGAGACCGTGGAGACCTCGTTGCCCCCGAGGGTCACCTTGGCGATCACCTGCACCGGGCCGGCGACCGTGCCGCTGGTCACCACCACCGACGCCTGACCGTCGATGGTGAGGTCCAGGGTATCGAGCAGGGCCGCGTCGCTCAGGGGGGAGGCCTTGAGCTGGAAGGTGACCGGGGTGCCATCCGCAATCTTGGCACCCGTCTCGTCCCGCACCTCGAAGGTCACCACCGAGGTCTCCGGTAGCCCCGAGCCGATCACGCCGATCAGGGTCGGAGACGCCGAAACGAAGGCGATCGACCCGCTGGAGGCGGCGATGATGTCCACGGTTGCCTCCGCGAACTCGCCATCGACCGTCGCTCTGGCGGTAACGGTGCCCACTGCGTTCCCCGGAGAAATCGTAGCCGAGGCGGCTCCGGCGCCATCCGTAATCCCACCATTGGTGGCGTCAATGGTGACGCCGACCGGAGAGCCGGCGACGATCTCGAATTGGACCGCCTTGTTCGCGATCGCGTTGCCGTCCGCATCCTTGACAATCGCGGTCATCACCGCCTGGCCGTTGAGGGTGATCTCCGCCGGAAGGATCGAAGCGGTGACGCTGTCCGCGGCCGCGGTCGTAATCGTCACCGTCACGGCGGCGCTGCTGACATTGTTAGCCTTAGCAACGATGGTGACATCCCCCGGCGTGCTCCCCGGCGTCAACACCGCCATGGCCTGACCTGCGGGATCGGTGACATCGGAGGAGGTGACATTGGCATCCGCCACGTCGCCCGAGAGTGTGAACGTGACGGTGACCCCCGCCACCGGATCGCTATTGGTGTCGACCACCGTCGCAGTGAGGTCCGCCTGGTCTGACAGACCGATCGTGTCGGCGGATGACACGAGTTCTACCGAGGCGACGACCGGCCCCGTGCCTCCCCCGCCCGAGCCGCCGACCTCGCCGCTTGGGGTGCCCGGGCCACCGGCGTTGCCATCACTGCCGCTGCACCCGGCGAGGCTCAATGGCAATGCCAGGAAGAAGACCGAAAGGGTATGGAAGAGAGCTTTTTTCATCACAGGGATCCCGAAGGCCAGCCCCTTACGCCGCGTTAATTCGCTGGCAAGAAGTTCCCGACGGAGAAGGCGACGTTCGCCGTCACCGTCTGCGACTCACCGAACGGGACATTCTCTACGTGGAAGGTGTAGTGAGCGGTGTATTCGGTCGGATCGTCGGTGGGCACGGCGCCGCCGGCGACCCCCGCGTTATACTCGTCGACCGTCGCCAGCGAGACGAGAAGAATATCGCCACGCTCCACGGTCTGGTCCGGCTCTACAATGAAGTTGGCGCCGAACGTTCTGCTCGATAGCGGGGGCGCCGTCGGATCCGTCGTCGAGTAGTCGATGGTATACGACTCGACCCGAAGGGTGGTGGCGGTGTTCTGCTCCGGGACGACCGAGGTGTTCGTGAAGGTGATCGTCACCTGCGTATCGGTGAGGAAGTTGTCGATCAGGCCATCGTCGTCCGTGTCATCCGGAGTCGTATCGACGTTCCTGCCGCCTTCGTCGGCGGCCACCGCCGAGGCGTGGAGGATGCTCCCCGTGTCTTCCGCGCCATCTCCACCCCCGTCACCGCAGCCGATTGCCGGAAGCAGACAGGCGATAACAAACAGTGGGCACAGAACATTCGTGGCCGTCTTCGACAGGGCCCGGAGGTTCGGTTTCATAGCGTTTCTTCCGGAGAGGGGCGGGTACCAGTGGGGCATGAAACGTCGACGATAGTCCCTACGCCCCCTCATCGACGATGCGCGGGGTGATGAAAATCAGCAGCTCCCTGCGGTCCGTGGTGTTACCGTGAGTCTTGAAGAGGGCGCCTACCCAAGGTATGCGCGACAGCCCCGGGATACTGCTGCGGTTCTTCTCTTCGGTGATCGAGTAAATCCCGCCGATCACCGTCGTCTCGTCGTTGGCCAAGAGCACCTGGGTCGATGCCTCTTGCTTCGAGATCGGCGGCTGGCCATTGATCGCACGATCGAAGTTGGGCGTGTCCTTGCTGGCGACGATGTTGAGGATGACCTTGCGGTTGGAGGTGATGTGGGGCGTGACCTTGAGCTGCAGGAGCGCCTCCTTGAATTCGGTCTTGGTGCCCTCGTTCGCCGACGTCGATTGATAGGGGATCTCGTCGCCCTGCTTGATGATCGCCTCTTGATTGTCGAGGGTGGTGACTCGTGGGCTGGCGATGACCTTCGCCTCGCCGGACTCCTCGAGTGCGGAGAGTCGCAGATCGAGGAACAGAGAGTTGGTAAGGGAGCCGAGGGTCAACCCGATGCCCCCGGTGGGAACCTGGCCGGTGAAATTACCCGCCGGCAGGTTGACGGCGAAGTTGTTGGCCGAGTCGGCGGTACCGACGAGCCCCACCGTGTGCGGGAAGTTAAGCCCCGTCGGGTTGCCCGTTGCCGGGCCGGCGTTGTAGCGGCCACCCCACTGGATGCCGAGCTCCTTGGCAAAGTTGGTCCGCGCCTCGACGATGCGCGCCTCGATGCTGACCTGAGGCGTGGCCAGATCCAGCTTCTTGACCACCTCGTGCGCCTCGACGACGACCGCGTGGATATCCTTGACGATGATCGTATTGGTGCGATCGTCGACGTCGATCTTGCCGCGCGGAGACAACAACTGCTCGAGCACGCCTTTGATCTCCCCGGCATTGGCGTAGTTGATGTACAGGATGGTGCGCTCGAGATCCTCGGCCTTCTCTTGCGAGCGTTTCACCGCCATCCGCGCCTCCTCTTCCTCTTGCAGCACGGAGAGCTTGGCGATGCGATAGACGCCCCCTTCCTTCTTGATCCCGAGGCCGTTGGTCTTGAGGACGATGTTGAGGGCCTGATCCCAGGGGATGTCCTTGAGCTGCATGGTGACCTGGCCATCGACATCCTTACCGAACACCATGTTGATCCCCGCGGTGTCGGCAATCAGACGCAACACCGAAGCGACATTGGCGCCCTGGAAGTCGAGACTCATCTTGCGGCCGGTAAATGCCTTCTGGGAGACGATGAGCTCCTCCCGGACCTCACCCCCCTCCATCTCCCCGAGAGCACCGGCCGCGGGGGCCGTCATGTCCGGCGATGCGACTGCCGCGGCCACCTCCGCGGCGGCGACCTCTGGCCCACCCGGGTGGCGCGCCTGGTAACGGCGAATGATGTCCTCGATCTTGTCCTTGGACCCCACAATAGCCGGTTCGGCGGCAACACCGGGGTTCAACGTGAGTACGAGGGTGGAGCCGTCCCGCTGAATTTCGGGGCTCACCGGGCCCACCGTCCGGATCAGCAGCCGCGCCACGATACGCTGCGGGCCTGCCTGGCTGGTCGCCTCGATCTTCTCCACGACACCATTAGCGACCGCCAGTGTCTGGCCATCGAACTCACCCAGTAGCACATCGTACAGATCGAGCTCGACCCCGCCTTCCTGCCAGTTGAGAACGCGATACACCACGGGTTGATCACACACGATGGTCACGGCACCCGCATCGCCCGACCGATCGCTGCGAATTTCCTTCACGACGTTCGTGGTCTCAAGGGCTTCCGACGGCCGCTCTACCCATAGCGGGATGGCCGCGACGATCACCATCGCCCCGAGCCAGCGAAAGATCTGCCTGTGCGCTCTCATGAATTAATCTCCACCCGTTTTTGCAAAGGTGAGATAGACATCCTTGGTGCGAGTCTCACCAAGAGGATTTCGGTACGTCTCCGTAACCACCACCCGGTCTTCAAGGATCCGGCTCACGACACCGCCATTGCGGCCGACCTGTGTGCCGCTCCGCAGGAAATAGCTCTTGCCGTCGGCGACCTCGACCAAACCGTGATACGCGCCGCCCACATCGATGATCCCGACGAGCTTGAGCTCCTGCAGATCGAGGCGCGCCAACGGCGAATAACTTCCCCCCTCGACCACGGCCACGAAGGGACCGCTCTCCTCTTCGAGGACGAGCGGAGCAACCTCTACGCCACGGATCAAAGACGCAAAAGGATCGCGCCGCCCCTCCGCGCGGTAGGTATATTCCACTGGCACATCGACCTCTGGCACGGCCTCGACCGCTTTGGGTGTGACCTCCTCCGCTGCCGGTGGCTCCGCGGCGGGTAAGGGCATCTTGTGCGCAGACTCCTCGGAACCGCAGCCAACGCCGCTCACCGCCAGAAACACCGCCCCCACCCACGCGGCTACCCTTGGAGCAACGCTGCCGTATCTGGTGCTGTCCTGGATCATCGAAACGCTCGATCTGGGTGGAGTTTTTCTGGGGTCACGGCATGCAGAAGACGCTGGTAATCGTGTTTGGAAGCTACTCATCTTATTTCTTTTGTGCCTTAGTCTTTTGTTGTTCCTTCCGCTCCTCGGCCATGCGCTTTGCCACCTCCGGATCCACCGCACCAAACGTCGTCGCGCGGCACTGGGTGACGATTTCACCCGTCGCCCCCGCTTGCCGCTGCTTGCTTGCCTGCGGAACCGCCATCTGGATATCTTCTATGTTGACAATTCGCTCTAGTTTAGAAATCCGATCTAAGAAATATCCCACGTTGTGGTAGCCCCCTACCAATTCCACATCAACGGGAATTCGTTGGTACAGACCAGATTCGTCGTAGACGTTTTGGGAACGTTTCCAAAGCCGCACGTCGAGACCGAGCTGTTGGGCGAAGTTTGCCATCGCTCTCAGGAGCGACTCCACTTCCTTGTCCGTCGGCAACTGACCTTTGAGCCGCGTAAGCTTTTCCTGCAACTCTTTGTTTTTGCGTATCAGCTCACCTCGCGAACGAGCGATCCGTTGGTTTTCACGGATCTCTTGCTGCAGAGAGGAAATCCTTTTCTCGGCGGCAACGATGACCTCGCGCTGAGGCCCTACGAAGAACACGTAGAATGGCACCAGCAAGATCACGACGACTGATCCGAAGATCAGCCACAGTTGTTTATTGGTAAGCTGCTCGAGCCTTTCCATGGCTAACTATCTTTGGCCTGCGGCTGTGGCTTGGCGGCCACTTCTGGTTGTGGCTTGCCGGCAGTCACCGTGCCGACGATGGTGAATTGATAGACATCCTGGTCGGCGATCACTGTTTGTGATGACTGGCGCAACTCAACCTCTTGGCTGAAATGGGGCGCATGCTTCAGATGATCTACGAACGCCACAATGTCTCCGATGGTGAGTGCGTTCCCTTCCAGGGTAAGAGTGTCGCCCTTTTGTTCGAGACGGGTGAGCCAGAGTTTATCTGGCAAGTTAATGCTTACCTCATCGAGGACGTGAACAGGCCCTTTCTGTTTTTCTTTGAGCTTATCGATTATGGCGATCTTCTGTTCATATTCGGTCATTTCCGCCTTAAACCGATCGATCTCCGCAAGCTGCTCTTTTTGCTTACGCAAGGTCTCCTGCTGGAGTCGCTCTTCTGCACGCAGGGACGATACGGTATGCATCATTTTCAGCGCCACGATAAGCAACACCACCAAGATCACCGCCAGAGAGCCAACCGCGGCCGCAAGTTGGCGCAAGTCTGGCCCGGCCTGACCGCGCCGGTCCGTGCGCAACAAGTTGATCCGAATCATCGGTCGCTGGCCTTTCTAAGACCCAACCCAACCGCCACGGCCGATACGTGCTCGCGATCTTCACGCCGGAGCTGACAATTGATCGCACGAAGCGAATCGAGCGGCTCGATCTCCATACCGAGCTTCTCGCTGAGAAAGTCCTGCAAGCCCGGAAGCCTGGAGCACCCACCGGCGATGACCGCCTTCTCGACCGAGGCATCGCTCTGGGTCGTCGCCTTGAAGAACTCTAACGAACGAAGGATTTCCGAAAAGAGGTCTTCGGACACCTTTTCGAGAACGGGAACGCAGTCGTCGTGGCTCACGCCAGCGGTATCCTGCCCGCGTTTGAGTATCTCCGCTTCCTCAAACCCGATCCCGAACTCCTTTTGGATCGCCAGGGTGTATTGGTTACCGCCGATCATCATGTCGCGGGTAAAGGAGAGCTTGGCACCATTCATGACATTCAAGTTAGTGGTACCGGCCCCGATGTCGATCAACGCCACCAACTGGCCTTCGTTGACGACGTGGTTGTGCTCAAAGCAATTGGCGAGGGCGAATGCATCGACATCCACGACTACGGGCTTGAGTCTCGCGTCGGCGACCAAGGACGTGTATTCCTGCAGCTTGTCGCGCTTCACCGCCACCAGGAGCACTTCCATCTGGCCGCTACCTCTACTGGAAGGCCCGAGTATCTGGAAATCAAGGTTCACGTCGGAGATGTCAAATGGGATGTACTGCTCAGCCTCCCACTGAATGGACACCTCCAGCTCCTCCTCGGACATCTCGGGGATGTGGATGTTTTTCACGATGATCGACAGCCCGGAAACGGACACCACGACGTGTTTGTTCCGGATGCCGACCTCGGAAAAGAGATCCCGAATGGTCTCGCTGACCTTCTTCGGATCCATGACCGCCCGGTCGACGATCAGCTCTGGCTCCAGATTGCGGTGACCAAACCGCTTCAAGCTGTAGCCATCACCCCGCTCCTCAAGCACGACTGCCTTGATGGCGTGGGTCCCAATATCCAGGCCTACCAACTGCCCACCGCTACCGAACATGAGCAACTCCTCGTAGTGCCAGTGAGGAGGGGCAATAGGAATAGGTAAGCATGCTGAGCACTCCGCTCCTTTGTGGTTGTCGTCCTACAACCGTCCGACGGATCTTACAGTGCCTTTTCGTTCGAAAGAAACAACTGTGTCGCCAGAATGCCCCCAGATTTTCACCTCTCTTCGACCGGTGAGGTCCGCCACATTAATCTCAATTGAGTCGATCGCGACGCGGCGCCCAATAGTCACAGCGCTCTTGGCACCACCACCCCGTATGCCAATACCGACGCCTGCCATGGATCATCCTTTTCGGCTTGCTGCTCCTGGCACCGTACATCTCTGAAGCGTCGACTCACAGAGCATGTTTCATGCCTGGCGACAGGGTGGATCACTGGGAAAGTGACCGACAACCGAAGGGGACCACAACCAGGACTGCGGCCAGCGGAACCATCAAAAGCGACAATTGAATGCGAGCGAAACCACATGGCTGAAGCTCTCGTAGTCGACATTGAATCCGTCTTGATGGGTGGATGTGCTGATGTCCTCGAAGAAGAACGCCGAATATGCCGCGTCGACCGAGTAGCGACCGTAGGTGTAGCCGAACCCCGCCGTGACCAGATGGCGGTCGGCATCCGGCAACAGCGGGTCGAGGGTCTCATCCGGGATCGGCGTCTCGTCGTAGGCGTAGCCGAGGCGCATGGCCCAGGCGTCGTTGAGCCTGCGCTCGCCGCCGAGCCGCGCCACCCAGGTGTTACCATAGTCGCGCACGATGGGGGACACGAGCGCCTGGGTGACGGGGTTCTCGGCGACGAAGACGACCTGGTGCAACGTCTCCCACATCACCCGGCTGACGTCGAGGTTGACGGTCGTGCGTTCACCGATCTCGGCAGACAACCCGACCGTCCAGATCTCCGGCAGGTCGATGTTGGCCGACACGGCCGAGTTGGGGAACGAGGAGGCAAACGCCGCCGGCACTGTGAAACGGATCACCGAGTCGTCCGACTCGAACCCCAGAGACACCGCGCTGTGATACGTCGCCCCAAGGGTCAGACGGCCGAGTGCCCCTGCATCTTCGACCAACACCGCCTGAATACCGGCATCGTAGGCCCACTCCCGCGCTTGGCCGGCCATTTGAAAGGTGCCGTCCTCCAATCCCGGCCCGAAGAAGATCTTCCGCTCCAGCTCCGCGTCTGCGTAGACGTAACTCACGCCGAGCCCCGCGGCGATGCGATTCGAAAGCTGCACGGCAATGGCGGGCGTGATGAACAGGGTACGCAGCTCCGCGAAGGCCGACTGGTACCGGACGAAGGCGTCGTCGTCCCAGTCCACGGACAACCCGAACGGCGTATTCGCGCCGAGGCCGAGGGCGACCCGGTCGCTCACCCGCCACGAGACGTACTGATTCCCCGTCATCGGCGTTGCCCCCGACTCACCCTCGGCGTGGGAATCGTCTGCCGTGTTGGTGCGCACGTCGTTGACGTCGTCGGCCGAGATATCCGGGATGAAGAGGTTGCCACCGAGGCTAAACACACCGCCCCGGTTCGTCCGCAATAAACCCGCCGGGTTGTACCAGACAGCGGACGGGTCATCGGCCTGGCCCACGAAGGCCCCCGCCATGCCTTGGGCCTTGGCGCCGTTCTCCGACAAGGAGAAGCTCGCGGCGGACGCAGGCACGGCGCGCCCGAGCACCCCAAAGAGGCAAGCAGCCAACATTACCGTAATGGCTTTCATCCGCTCCGAATCCCTTATCGGTGTTCGCTGATGACGGTCAGTAGGGATTGGTGATCCTGCCGCCATCGACAAAGTCGGCGAGCTGCCCCTGGATCTCGTCGATGGGGTTGGTGACGTGCAGCGGCGGCGCAAGCTTTTCGGCGGGGACGACGGCGCCGGGTGCGTAGTCGAGATCTTGCTCACCCAGAATGGGCGCCTGGTGGGTGGCGGCGGGCGGATTGTCCGGCGAGAGAGGTGCGGTGGGATCTGTCGCCGGGATCTTCACAAGACCGGCGATGCGCTCTCCGACGTTGGGCGCCGCGACCTCTTCGGTGACGGTCGGCACCCCGGCAACAGCGGCGAGCTGCTCCGAGACCGCGTTGTCGATGGTCTGATCGCCGACGATCTCCACCATGAGCAAGTCCTTGCCGACGTCACCGGCAAGGGTGCCGTCGAGCACGCCGGTCGCATAGGCCAGGGGGTCGGCACGCTCGACAATCGCCTGCAACAACGCCTGAAGTTGCACCGATTCCGGAGTGCCAAAGGGGGGTGCACCGAGAGCCGCCAGCCCCGAGGCAAGCAGCTCCTGAAAGTTCAGCGAGGTGAAGAATTGCGCCACCAGGTTGGCCTCGGGCGCCACCAGTACCCCGCGGTCGAGGTCCTCGCTGAGGGCCAGTGCATCCAACGCGACCGCGGTCCCGAAGGAGTGGCCCACCATCGAGAGCGACGTGGTGGCGATGTCGGGGATTGCGTCTCCGCCGGTGGCCACGGCACCGGGGGGGAGGCCGACGCCGGCGCGGATCGCCAGGTCGGCGTTGGCCGGATTCTTCAACGCCCGGATGAAGACGAGAAGGTCCACCGCCGACTGCCGGAAATTTTCCCGCAGGATGCGAAAGTCCGTGATGTTGAGGAATGCGGCGCCCGACGGATCGGCAATCCCATCGGGCACAAACACCAGACTGCCGGCAAGAAATGCGGCATTGTCCACGAAATCCCCCACCCGCTCGCCGTGGTGGACGAGGTCGATGGCCGCCGTGGCGATTCCTCGCGCCGCCAGGGTATCGGCGATCGCGAACAGGAAGCCGCGATTGCCCAGCAGTCCATGCTGGAAGATGACCACCGGCGCGGGCTGGAACGCGAGGAAGGTGCTGTTCGGCAGGGTGAGGGTAAACGGGACGTCGTGGGCGACGTAGTCCAGGGCGCCGTCCCCGTCTGCGTCCCGGAAGTAGCCGGTTGCCGCCGTGTAGTCACGGGACGGGAAGGTGCCCTCCACCACCGCCGCGATATTGGCCGACGCCACGCCCGCCGGGTTATCCAGACCAAGCACGGTATTGGCCGGGTCGGGGTTGAGAGCGCTGGCGAAGCCGAAGACTTCCACGGGGATCGGCGCGCCGGCGACGAGGGCGGCGTCGATCGGCGAGGTGGCCGTGAGATCCGCGAAGGCCGGGCTGTCCGCGGCCAGCGATGTGGCGACGGCCCGCATCTCGCCGGTGAGGCTTTCCGTCGTGTACGGGATGACCACCGCCACGTCCTCCCGCGCCACTGGCGCGGGCAGAACGCCCAGACCGGGAAGGGTGGTCTCCAACAAGTCGAAGAGACCGGCGTAGCTCTGGCGCAGCGCCTCGAAGGTGATGAGGCTCGTCGTGTCGGCGGGGGTGAGATCGGCCACGGTCTCCCCTGGCGCGAGGAACAGACCGGCGAGGATTGTGGAGTTGATTCTGGTGATCGCACCGGTCTGGCCATCCACGTCCACGAGCGGCGCCGTCGCCTTGAGTAGGTGGGTCACGGTGGACTCGACGACGGGATGACCCCTGGCGTCGACCGCGCCCGGACCGACCGCCAGCAGGTAGGTCGTGGCCTCCGCAAGAGGGCCGTTCGGTGTCACCATGAAGGTCGCCGCGGCACCACAGGCAGTCCCGAACTCCGCCCCGGCATCGGCACAGGTCACGGTGTGGGCCACCGCCTGGCCAAACCCGGTGCTGGTAGGCGTCACGTTGAGAAATAGAAGGCTCGCGGCGAAGCTCGCCCGGTCAACCGGGCCATCGAAATAAAACAGGATTGGGGCGACCGTGGAGAAACCATCGAGGCTGTTCGCGGCGGCGGCCAGCGGATGGTCCGCGGGGAGCTGCAGGGTGGCGGTCCCCTGCTTCAGCAGATCGTTGGGAAATGGGAAGCGCAGGTTCGTCGGATCGAAGATGGCGGTCGTGACCGAGCTCGGTGCGCCGACGGGAGGCACCGTCGTCTCGTCCACCAGACTCACGCCGGAGCCGTTCTGCACCACGTCGCACGCGGTGACACCGGCGAATAGCAGCATGGGTAGCACGCGGCGCAGGGCGGATCGGCGACAGGGAGAGCCCATGCGCGTCGTTCAGAGTAAGGAGGGGGAACGGAAGGGCTGCGGCTGCCTGGGTGGGAGAGTTCCCAAGCGGAAAGGTCAAGTCATTCTTTGCGGCATGGAAATCGGATTGCAAGCCGAAATCGCCACCGCTCCTTGTTGCAGAATATGGCCCACCCCTAAGATCCGCGTCGCCCCCGCCCCTTCGATAGCTGCGCTCCGGCCGCCATGCACATCGGCATCCCCACCGAGATCAAGGACCACGAGTACCGCGTGGGGCTCACCCCGGGGGCGGTCGCGCGACTGACGGCGGCCGGCCACCGGGTGATGCTGCAGCAGGGGGCCGGCGTGGGCAGCGGCTTTCCCGACCGCGAATACGCGGCGGCCGGGGCCGTGATCGTCCCGGACGCCGCCACGGTGTACGGCTCCGCCGAGCTGATCTGCAAGGTGAAGGAGCCGCAGCCGCCGGAGGTCGCGCACCTACGCCGCGATCAGCTCCTGTTCTCCTACCTCCACCTCGCCGCGGACCCCGCCCTGGCCCGCGCGCTGCTGCACCGCGGGACCACCTGCCTCGACTTCGCCACCCTCCAGGAGGCCGACGGATCGCTGCCCACCCTCGCCCCGATGAGCCGCATCGCCGGCCGCCTCGCCACCCTGGTCGGTGCATACCACCTGCGCCGTCCTGCCGGTGGGCGCGGCGTCCTGCTCCCCGGCCTCGACCCGGGCAGCGAAGGGCGGGTGACCATCCTCGGTGGCGGCAACGTGGGCCGGGAGGCCGCGGAGATCGCGGCCCGCCTCGGGGCCACGACCCGTTTGCTGGAGACGAGCACGGCACGGCGTGCCGTTCTGGCCAGCCATTTCGCCGGCCGGGTCGCAGTGATGGAATCGACGCCGGCCATCCTCGATGGGCTGTTGCCGGTGACCGACCTGTTGATCGGCGCGGTGCTCGTCCCCGGCGCCCGCGCGCCGGTGGTCGTGACCCGCCGCCAGGTCGCGGCGCTGCCCCAGCGCGCCGTGCTCGTCGATGTGGCAATCGACCAGGGCGGTTGTGCCGCCACCAGCCGCCCCACCACCCACGGCCAGCCGACCTACGTGGAGGAAGAGGTCCTCCACTACTGCGTCACCAACATGCCCTCGGCCGCCAGCCATACCGCCACCGTCGCCCTCACGGCGGCGATCCTGCCCTACCTCATGACCCTCGCCGCACAGGGGGCCGACGCGGCCCTACGGCCCGACACACCCCTGGGTCACGCCCTCAACCTGTACGCAGGCCAAGTAATCCACCCGGCAGTGGCCGCGAGCCTACAATGAGGTTCTGACTCGCTCGTCCCTTCCGTGGCCCCACCCGAAAAATCATGAAGACCACCCCTCTTCATCCGTGCCACGTCGCCGCGGGCGCAAAGCTGGTGGAGTTCGCCGGCTGGGAGATGCCGGTGCAGTACGACGGAGTGATCGCCGAGCACCACGCGGTGCGCAGCGCGTGCGGGCTGTTCGACGTCAGCCACATGGCCAACTTCGCCTTCGCCGGCCATGCCTGCCGGGAGGCCCTGGGCCGGCTGCTCACCAACGACATCGCGGACCTCGCGCCGGGCAACACGCGCTACAGCCTGGTGTGCAACGAGGCGGGCGGAACCATCGACGATGTGATGGTGAGCGTCCACGCACCGGATTACCTGACCATGGTCGCCAACGCGGCCAACCACGACAAGCTCGCGGACCACTTCACCCGCTATCTCCCGGCGGAGACCTGGCAGGACGATACCGACACCCTGGCGCTTATCGCCCTGCAAGGGCCGGCGTCGGCGGGCATCCTGCGGAACCTCGGCGTCCGCGTGCAAAGCGCCGATGGCGCGCTACCACCGCGCGCCCAGCACGCCGCGGCGGTGCTGGGCGACCTCGCCCTCCACCTGCACCACACCGGCTACTCCGGGGAGCTCGGCTTCGAGCTGGCGGTGGCGGGCGTCCACGCCGTGGAGCTCTGGGAACGGCTCATGGACGGAGGCCGGCTCCACGGCCTGCGACCGGCGGGACTCGGCGCCCGCGACACCCTGCGCCTCGAGGCAGCCCTGCCCCTCTACGGCCACGAGCTCTCCGAAGGGATCGGCCCGCTCGAGGCAGGGCTCGCGCGGTTCGTCGACCTCAGCGGCCGAGACTACCTCGGAAGCGAGATCCTGCGGCGCCAGGCGGGGGAGGGGGTGGCACGCGAGTTGATCGGGCTGCGGCTGATCGGGCGCGGCGTACCCCGCGCCGACCAGCGGGTGGTGCGCGACGGCGAGGTCCTCGGCGTGGTGACCAGCGGCAACCACAGCCCGACCCTCAAGTCCGGCATCGCCCTGGCCCTGGTGGCGCGGGGGACCACGCAGGTCGGCGACACCCTGGCCATCGAGATCCGCGACCGGCCGGTGGCAGCGGCGCGGGTCGTGTTACCCTTCTACCGCCGATCGCAGCAGTAACCGCGCCGCCGCAATCCACCGTCGCCCGAACCCCCTGCAGGTCATCCCGGCGGCCAACGCATGATGCGACCCGCCAAGAGGTGCAGGTGGACGTGGAAGACGGTCTGGCCCGCGTCGGCGTTGCAGTTGAGCACCAGGCGGTAGCCGCTCTTCTCGTACCCCAGCTTCTTGGCCACCTCGCTGCCCACGGCGACCAGGCCGCCGAGCATGTCACGCTCGCCCAAGCCTGCATCGTTGAGGGTAGCAACGTGGCGCCGGGGGACGACCAGCACGTGGGTGGGTGCCTGAGGGTTGATGTCCTCGAAGGCGACAAACTCGGTGTCCTCGTAGACGTGCTCGGCAGGAACCTCCCCGCTGGCGATCTTGCAGAATAGACAATCGGCCATGACCCACCTCTCTCGAAACGTCCGCGGTCGTGGGCTAGGGTAGTGGCCGAGCCGCCCGGAGACAATCACCGGCGGCGCACCAGGCCGTGCTTGTGTTGCGGCGCCGATGCGCGACGATCGGCCGTGACACCACCCACCGGGAGGGTATCGATGGAGCTGGTCACAACGAACGGTGAGCCCTTCGACCTCGTACCGTGCGGTGCGGAGGCCGGCGACCGGGCAGTGCTCATCCTGCACGACTGGTGGGGGGTGACCGACTATCCGCTGCAATGGGGACGGCGCCTGGGGAAGCACGGCTATGGCGCGGCGGTAATCGACCTATACGACGGCGAGCAACCCACGGACACCGAGGCCGCCGCCGCGAAGATGCGCGCCGTCGATCCACAGGTGGCCGCGCGTAAGGTACGCGCCGCCCTCGATCATCTCCACCACCCCGGTGGGCGGGTGGCGACCCTCGGCTGGTCGTTCGGCGGCATCCAGGCGCTGCAGGCGGCGATCGCCAACCCGGATCGGGTCGCCGCCGGGGTCTTTTTCTATTGCCGCGTGGTGACCGACATTGCCGCCCTGCGACGGCTCGCGGGACCGGTGCTCGCCATCTACGCCGAGAGCGAGCGTAGCTGGCCAGAAAAGCAACGGCAGTTTGCGGAGGCGATGGCCGCCGCCGGCAAGGTGGTCGAGAGCCACTCGTTCGCCGCGGCCCACGGCTTCGCCAATCCGGGCAGCGAGCGGTTCAACCCGGTGGCCACCGAGCAAGCGTGGCAGCTCACCGTCGACTTCCTCGCCCAGCACCTCGCGTGACTGTGCGATGGCGGCGGGGCCGCAGCCACTCCGGCCTGGCGGACCGCCACACTTGACCCATCGGGCCACCTGCCGTTGGATCCGTCCATGGCGGTCCCGGTGGTCGACGTCCATATCCATCTTGCCGGGCTCGGCTACCCGGACACGGGATGTTTCATCCGGCCACGGCTGAAGCGCACCTTCCCGTTCCTCTATCTACTGCGGCGCCACGGCATTCCATGGAACGGCGGCCCATCCTACCCCGATGATCTCTTCGCGCAGCGAATCGCGGAGGCGATCACCGCGTCCGTCGCGGTCGACTACGGGGTCGCCCTCGCGTTCGACGCGGTGTACGACACCGCCGGCAGGCGGGTGGAACGCGACACCCTGCTCTATACCCCCAATGATTACCTGTTCCAGGTATGCGACCGGTACCCCTGCCTCCTCCCCGGGGTCTCGATCCACCCGTATCGGCCCGACGCCCTGGAGGAGTTGGAGCGGTGCATGGAACGGGGTGCGGTACTCGTCAAGTGGCTGCCGTCGGTCCAGGGAATGGACCCGGCAAACCCGGCCCTCGTACCGTTCTACGAGCGACTCGCGGCCCACCGCCTGCCGCTCCTCGTGCATACCGGCCGGGAGCACACCTTTCCTGCCCTGCACGTCGACCTGGAGCACCCGGACCGACTGCGTCTGCCCCTGGAGCTCGGGGTAACCGTGATCGCGGCCCACGCCGCGAGCCTTGGCCACTGGTCCGGCCGAGAAGGGTACTTCGCCCGCATCGCCCTGAGCCACGAGTTCCTCAACCTCTTCGCCGACATCTCGGGCATGGCGGTGCCAGTGCGGGCGCGCCACCTGATCGCCCTGGGCGGAGCCACCCATCTGCAAGGCTCCGTGGTGTACGGCAGCGATTATCCCATCCCGACCTTTCTCCTCCCGTTCTACTCGCACCTGGGCCGTGCCGATCGCCGGCGCCTGGGTGCCACCCCCAATCCCTTCGACCTAGACGTTGCCTTGAAACAAGCTCTAGGCTTCACCCTGACCGTCTTCGAACGTGGTTACCACCTGCTGCGTCGTATCCGGGGCCCCGGACGCGACCGCCTTCCCTCCCTTGAAGGAGCCCCGCCATGCGACCCCTCTCCTCCCCCCTAATCCTCACCATCACCGTCGCCGTGAGCGGTGCGGTGGGCTGCCAGAGCCTGCCCGGCAAGCACATCGACCGCGCCCTGTACCGTGAAAACCTGAGCGGTACCTTCACCCACCCGGGTTTCGACGACATCGAGCTGCCACGCGGCCTGACCTTCGAAACCAAGCCGTCCACCATTCTCGACAGCGAGGACCACGCGTACGGCGAACTGCACTTCAAGGGCCGGCTCAAGGGCCTGGCCGTCGCCGACTTCCTCACTAACCACATGCCACGGCACGGCTGGCAGCAGATGAGCCGGGTGCACCTGGAAAACTACATCCTCTTCTTTGCGAAGGAATCGCGGCTGTGTATGGCGACGGTGGAAGACGGAGCGATCACCACCCACCTGGTCCTGCTGGTCATGCCGCGCAGCACACCGCAGGCCGCCGGCACACCCGCACCCCGCATTCCGGAAGAGCGGCCGGCAGACCAGCTCGACACGGTGCCCCTGTTTCCCGAGGATGACCCCTGGAAATAGACCGAGGTCGGCGATGAGTCGGCGGTAGGGGGCGGGCCACGACCCCGGAAAAGCGCGTAACCATGCCCTTGGCCGTCCGGCGCCTGGTCCTCACCCTCCCAGTCCTGCTCGGGGTGGTGACCGCGGTCTTCCTGATCCTGCACCTGGTCCCCGGTGACCCGATCGAAGTGATGCTCGGCGAGGCGGCGGCACCGGCAGACCGCGCCGCCCTGCGCGCCGCCCTGCACCTGGATGATCCTCTGCCGGTGCAATACGGCCGGTACCTCGCCGGCATTTGCCGGGGCGATCTGGGCGAGTCGATCCGCGACCATCGCCCCGTGGTGCAGCTTATCGGCGAGCGCCTCCCGGCCACCCTGGAGATCCTCGCCGGCGGTCTCCTGGTCGCGTTGTCCATCGCCCTGCCGGCCGGCATCGCCGCGGCCCTGCGCGCCGGGCGGAAGCTAGACGTGGCCCTGCGGTGGCTGGCGGTGGCCGGCGTGGCGATCCCCAACTTCTGGCTCGGACCGCTGCTCATCCTGGTGTTCGCCATCGGCCTCGGCTGGCTGCCCGTTTCGGGACGCAGCGACGTGAGCCATTTGCTCCTCCCCAGCGTCACCCTCGGCACCGGCATGGCCGGCATCCTGATGCGCATGACGCGCAGCGGCTGGCTCGAAGCCCTCGGGGAGGACTACGTGCGCACGGCCCGCGCCAAGGGCGTAGCAGAAGCCGCGGTGATCCTCAAGCACACGGGGCGCAACGCCGCCCTCCCGCTCGTGACCGTCGTCGGGCTGCAGACCGGGGCGTTGCTGGGCGGCGCGGTGATCACCGAGACCATCTTCGCCTGGCCCGGCATCGGCCGCTTGACCCTCACGGCGATCCAGTCCCGTGACTATCCGCTGGTGCAGGGGTGCGTGCTGTTCATCGCCACCGGGTACGTCCTGGTGAACCTGGCGGTGGACCTGCTCTACGGGGTTCTCGATCCACGCATCCGGGTGTCGGCTTGAACGATTAGCGTTCAGCGATCCGCCGCCAGGCTGATAGGATTGTCGCGGAAATCCCACCACCGTCGGCCCGACGACCCAACGATGTCCTGCGCAGCGGTCCCATGCAACGGACCGCTGAGAGCTGACAGCCACTGAACTTCATGTTTGTCCGCCCGCCCGAGGTCAAGCTGACCCGAACCTTCCAACAGCCGTTCGCCAACGTGGTGGAGACGGCCCGCACCTGCTATTCGGCGAAGGGGATCGTCGAGGGGCAGGAGATGGGTCCGCGTTGGGAGGCTCTGGCCCAGGATCTGTACCGCGCCGGCCATCACACGACGTTTCAGCACGCCGCGTTCCAGTTTGCGATCACCGGCGTGTCGCGGCAGCTAATCTGGTCGTTCCTCCACGCCCATCCGTTCTACAACTCGGAGCAGGTCTCGCAGCGCTACGTCACGGTCCGGCCGGACAACTGTCTGATCCCGGACCTGGACGAGCCGGCCCGAAGCGTGTTTGTCGCGTGCGTCGCGCGGCAGATGGCCGACTATCAGGCCCTGACCAATACCCTGCTCTCCGTCACGGAGGAGGCATATTTCACACTCTTCCGCTCCCGAGCCAAGGCGCACGACCGGTATGCGGGGGCGATCCGCAAGCGCGCCCAGGAGGTGGCGCGGTATTGCCTGCCGGTGGCGACCACCGCCTACCTCTACCACACGATCTCCGGTCTCACCCTGCTGCGCTACCAACGCGCGTGCCTCCAGCCCGACGCCCCGACGGAGCAACGGCTGCTGGTGGCCGCGATGGTCGCTGCGGTGGTGGCGGTGGACCCCGGCTACCGTGCGGTGCTGGAAGAGGCACGGCCGTGGCGGGCACCGGCAGCCAGCGGCCCGGAGATCGACCGTCCCCGGGCCCGGGCGTTTTGCACGGCGTTCGACACCCGCCTCGGCGAGCGGACCTCGCGCCTCGTCTCGTGTCCCGTGGAGAACGTGACGGGGACCGCCGATGCGGTGCGCGAAGTGCTCGGCCTGTGCGCGGAGGAGATGGATGACGACGCGGCGATCGGTCTCGTCCTCGACCCGGCGCAAAACAACCTGCTGGGTGAGAACCTGAACCTGACGACCCACGACAAGCTGAGTCGCTGTCTCGCGCACGCGCACTTCACCTTCACCAAGCGTCTCAGCCACACCGCGGACTCGCAGGACCAGCGACATCGCATGACGCCGGCCTCGCGGCCGATCCTTGCTCGCCACTACACGGGCGAGCCGGACTACGTCGTACCCGGCCTGATCCACAGAGAGCCAGCAGCCGAGCGCACCTACCGAAACTCCATGGCACAGACCTGGGAAGCGATCGAGCGCCTGCTGGTGCTCGGCGTTGCCGCGGAGCTCGCCCTGTACCTGCTGCCGAACGCGGTCAACGTCCGATTCACCGAGTCGGCCGACCTGCTCAACCTCCACCACAAGCACCGCATGCGCCTGTGCTACAACGCCCAGGAGGAGATCTGGCGCGCCTCGGTGGACGAGGCGGAGCAGATTCGTGCCGCGCAACCCGAGCTGGGCCGTCACCTCCTCCCCCCCTGCACCCAACGGCTCCAGGCCAAGGTGCGACCGATCTGCCCCGAAGGGGAGCGCTATTGTGGCGTCCCGGTGTGGAAGCTCGATCTGAGCGAGTACCGGAGGCTGCTGTGAGCTCGCGCACCCCCTCCCTGGCGGAGAGCGTGCACGAACGCCTGCGGCGGCTCCCCGCCGTCGACGACGTCCTGCACTGGCCGGAGCTCGCCGCGTTCGCCGCCCTACCCCACCGACTGCGGGTGGCTGTGATCCGCCGCGCGATCCACGCCGGCCGGCGGGCGATCCAGAACGGTGGCATGGCACCGTCGCGGGAGGAATGGCTGACGCGGCTGGCTACGGCCCTGCGCCGGGCCGCCAGCCCTGCGTTGCAGCGGGTGGTCAACGGCACGGGGGTCGTCCTGCACACCAATTTGGGACGCGCACCGCTGCCGGTCCACGCCCTGGAGCACATGGCCGCGGTGGCGGGCGGCTACTCGAACCTGGAGTACGACCTCGCCAATGGCCGGCGCGGCAGCCGCCAGGATCACGTGGAGGCCTTGCTGCGCGAGCTGACCGGCGCCGAGGCGGCGGTGGTGGTGAACAACAACGCCGCGGCGGTCCTGTTGATGCTCGACAGCCTTGCGGCAGGGGACGAAGTCGTGGTGTCACGCGGCGAGCTGGTGGAGATCGGTGGCTCGTTCCGCATCCCCGACGTCATCGCCAAGAGCGGCGCGCGGCTGGTCGAGGTCGGCACCACGAACAAGACCCACCCTCGGGACTACGTCGGTGCTACCCATGCGGACACCGGCGCCTATCTCAAGGTCCACCAGAGCAACTTCCGGCAGATCGGCTTTGCCCAACAGGTCTCCGTGGCAGAACTTTCCCCCATCGCACACCAGCGTGGCCTGCTGCTGCTGGAGGACCTGGGTAGCGGCAGCCTCCTGTCGCTGGCAAGGCTGGGCCTGGTGCCGGAGCCAACGGTACAGGAGGCGGTGCAGGCCGGCGCGGATGTCGTCACGTTCAGCGGCGACAAGCTCCTAGGTGGCCCCCAGGCGGGGATCGCCGTCGGACGCCGGGCGCACATCGAGCGGATGCGCAACAATCCCCTCGCCCGCGCCCTGCGCATCGACAAGCTCACCCTTGCCGCGTTGGAGGTCGTCCTACGGGACTATCTCTCCCCGGACGATCTGCCCCACCGAAATCCGACGCTGGGGATGCTGCGGGCCGATGCCGCCACTCTGCGCCGGCGCGCCGACCGGCTCTTGCGCCGGCTGCGCACCGACTGTTCCCCGCCCTTCACCTTTGCCAGGCGTGCCACCTCGTCCCAGGTCGGTGGCGGGGCACAGGCGAGCGTCCTGCTGCCCAGCTTCGGCGTCGCGATTCATCACCCGGCTTGGACCCCGGCTTGGCTAGAGGTCCGCCTCCGCGCAGGGACACCACCGGTGGTCGGCCGCATCCAGGACGGGGAGCTACTGGTCGACGTCCGCTGCCTGTTTCCGGGCGACGGTGCGGCGCTGGTGCGCCGGTTACGCGAGACTGCCGGCGAGCCCGACTCCCACATCGAGGGGGTTGAGGGTTAGGACTTCGCAGTTTCCCACCCGCGGCAGGTTGAGGCGAATCGCCGAGAGGAACGGAGAGTGCAAGTCGCCGGGTACGGACAGTCGGTAGACCACCGCGCGAATCCGGTACCCTTCTACGGAGAAGAACCGTTTGCGCACCACCCGCTCGATCACCTCCGCGGAGAGGGCGGCGGGGTGGTGGAGCGCCACCCGCACCTCGGTATCGGCGCTGCGTTCGATGACATCGCGTTCGCCGATCCCGGTCCCATCCACTGGGATCTCACGCAGGGTACGCGGGTCTCCCTGGAGGACAATGTACGAGATGGCCATCGGAACGCCGTCCGGGCTCCGGTCGTTTTCATTAAGGAGATCATGCAGCGCGTCTACGCGCTGCGGAGACTCGAAGGGCATGCCTCGATCCTGCCGCGGTTCCGGTTCGTCCTGGGTCTGGGAAGGATCGTTGCGCCGCCAGCGCTCGACCCGACTGTACGCCTGATGATAGCGGCCGCGGATGGTCAGCAGTATGGTCTCTCGCTGCGGCACCCGGCTAATCAGGCCGCGGTACTTTGGACCGCGCAACACCTGCTCAACCTGTTCGATCTCCTTGAAGCGGGCCAATGCCCGCTTGTAGAACTTCTCTGCCTGGCGCAAGACGGCGGCGTCGCCGAGCTCGACCCCGCGGTTGCAGAGGTCTTCGAACTCACCGATGTCGTTTTCGAGAATGGCCTGGTTGCGCTCAATGCTCCTCTCGAGTCGCTCGACATAGTTGGTTAGGACGGACATCACGATACCTCGTTGTTGTGAATCAGGTGCGGGTGTTGGGAAGTTCGGACAGGTCATCGACGGAGACGCGTCATAAAACCCGTTGACAAGCCATGTGTTATCGCTTGAAGAGACATGTTTCGCTCCCCCGTGCTGCAAGCTCCAGACCACCCTCGCCGGACACCAGGGCGATGCAGTCGCTTGGGCGGCGCCGCAAGCGCGGAAAAGATGGGTGAGACGCGGGCGAGCGGCCCATCACCCCCGGCAAAGGCGATCCTGGGCGGCGACGAACTCTACCACCTCGCCGGCGACACCATGCGCATCCAGGGTCAGGATGCCGACGGAGCGCGGACGGCCGCGTCGTCGAGGGCCGGCCGCACCCGGGTTGAAGTAGAGGGTGGCACCGACACGGTCGTTCTGCGGCTGGTGGGAATGACCGGAGACTACACAGACGACCCCGTCGGCACATGGATCCCCGCAGAGCTCCGCCACGTCGTGGATGACTCGCAGGCGGTGGCCGTCCAACTCCAGATCATAGACCGCGGGTAGGCGGGCCACGTCGGGGAGCAGGTCGTTGTTCCCCCGCACCACGGTGGTGGGCGCCACGGCCTGCAAGGCGCAGATTACCTCGGGACCGCAGATATCCCCCGCATGGATGATGTGATCCACCCCCTTGAAGAGGTCCATGACCTCGCACGGGAGCTGGTCATGGGTGTCGGCGATCACCCCAATACGCATGGTCTCGTCCCTCCCTGCATCTTCGTCGTTGCCACGCCGGCAGACTCATAGAGGGGCGAGCCGGAGTAGTCCAGCCGATCGCGGGACACGGTGGGAGAGAGGAAGTCAGGCTGCGGTGTCCTGTGCGCTCAACAGGGGGCATGAAAAGGCAGAGCACTCCTCTGCCTGCGGCGGCCGGCGCACCATCCGTCGCAACAGATCCTGCACCACAGGGACGGCGAAGCCACGGGCTGCCTCTTCCGCAGAGAGGCTGTCCTGGATCGCGGCAACAAGGTCGAACAAGGTCGTAGCTCTACCGCCATCACGTGAATCCTTGTGTTCCATGAGATCCTCCCAGTCGGGGTCTACACGACCCAGAGCAATCTGGGTACCAGATCACGCGCCGCTCTCGCTGCTCCCCGCACGAGCCACGCAATACGTTGACCTAAATAGGAACTGCCCGACGCTGAACGAGTCGCTATCCGGCCCGTCAGCCCCGTGCCGTGACGGCAAGTCTGACGCGGACCGTCAACCACCCGGTGGTGCACTGTATCGGGCCTCCAGGGCGAGCCGGGACACCCTCTCGGGGTACCTGTGCTCGCAGGTGCCCATGTGGTGCCGCAGGCCGATCCCCGATTCTCTCCACGGCCGACCACCCGGCATTCGAGAGGCACTATAGACCGCGAGGGGCTGGAGCGGGCGACGGGATTCGAACCCGCGACAACCAGCTTGGGAAGCTGGGACTCTACCAGCTGAGTTACACCCGCCTAGCTACGTCCCCCCACACCGTCTATAGGTTGAAGCACCGCCCCTGGGGTGACAACTACAAACAGAAGGCACCCCTTTCCCCTTGGCTACGCTAATTCCCTCTCTCATGATAAAAAACTCCTTTAATTCGGTCTTTTTCAAGACAACCGTCTCATGCACGTCCTGATCACCGATGACGACGCCCAGATGCGGGAGATGCTCGCCCGCTTTCTGGAGGGTCGCGGCGATGAGGTGGAGGAGGCATCGGGCGGTCATGCGGCCCTCGCGGCGCTCGAACGCTGCCCGGTCGACGTCGTGATCACCGACGTCCGGATGCCGGAGATGAGCGGCGTGGAGCTCACCCACGAGGTGAAGTCCCACCACCCGGACTGCTCGGTGGTGGTCATGACCGCCTTCGGATCGGTACAGATGGCGGTGGAGGCGATGCGGGCCGGTGCCACCGACTACATCTCCAAGCCGTTCAAGATGGATGAGATCGAGCTCATCCTGCAACGGATCGAGGAGGAACGCCGGCTCCGCCAGCGGGTCAACACGCTGCAGCGGCAGGTGGAGGACCGCTTTCAGTTCGCCAACATCCTGGGCAAGAGCCCGGCGATGCAGCACATCTTCGAGCTCATCGAACAGATCGCCCCGACACGCTCCAACGTCTTGATCACCGGCGCCTCGGGCACCGGCAAGGAGTTGGTCGCCCGCGCCATCCACTACAACAGCCCGCGCCGCGCGGCACCATTCATTCCCATCAACTGCTCCGCCATCCCCGAGCAACTCTTGGAGAGCGAGCTGTTCGGCCACGTGAAGGGTGCGTTCACCGGCGCCGAACGGGATAAGAAGGGGATCTTCGAGGAGGCCGGCGGCGGCACCGTGTTTCTCGACGAGATCGGCGACATGGAAGAGGGTCTGCAGGTCAAGCTGCTGCGCGTGATTCAGGAGCGTGAGGTGCGGCGTGTCGGTAGCAACGAGACCGTCCCGGTCAACTTCCGGGTGCTCGCCGCCACTCACCGTGACCTCGAAGAGGAGATGGAAACCGGTCGTTTCCGCGAGGACCTTTTCTACCGGCTGGGGGTGATCACGGTCACCCTCCCGCCCCTCGCGGCGCGCCGCGAGGACATCCCGCTGCTGGCCGAGCATTTCCTCCAAAAACACGCCCACAATAACCAGCGGCAGGTGACCAGTATCGATCCCGAGGTGATGCGCATCCTTCTCGACTACGACTGGCCCGGCAATGTCCGTCAGCTCGAGAACGTGATCGAGCGCGGCGTCGTCCTGTGCCGCGGCGAGCGCCTGCAGATCGACTGTTTGCCGTCGCGGCTCACCGGTGCCGTGACGGATCATACGAGCCTGGGCGAGACCGCAGACCTGCCTCTCGCCGAGCTCGAGCGGCGGCACATCCATGCCACCCTCGAACGCCACAACTGGCATCGGGTAAAGGTGGCGGAAATCCTCGGCATCGACCGCCGGACCCTGTACCGCAAGATCAAAGAGTACGGCTTCGAGGAGCAGGAGAGTGGGCGGGTCCAGGCCCAAATTCCACCATGAACTTCCTCACAGGGAGCCACTACCCAGAGCTCCTGGCCGTGTCGTTGCCCGAGCCAGCACCCCGCGACGGGCGGGCCCGCGGGCTCAGACTTGCACGACGAGGAACATCTTCGTGCAGGGCATGGGCGTCCAACACCGGCCCGGCTCCATCCCCGGGCGGACGGGTGCCACGGCCCTTAGTGGGCGAGGGCAGCTAGCCTGTGGCCGAGACTGCGCACTCCGCCCCGTCACCGCAGCGACCGCCGGAATCCCAACCGCGGCGGCGTTTTCTGCGCTTCACGGATGCCGATGCGCGGCGGCTCCGTGAGCTGAGCAGCGAGATCGAGCCGTATCTGCCAGAGGTCGTCGAGGCGTTCTACCGCCATCTGCTCCGCTTCGCGCCCCTGCGCCCCCTCCTGGACGAACCCGGTCGGATAGACCGGCTGCGCGGAATTCTTCTCACGTATTTGCGGGAGATGTTCGCCGGCGACTATGGCGCCGCATATCAGGAAAAGCGGCGGCGGGTGGGCGAGCGCCACCTCGAGCTCGGCCTCGATACGCGGTGGTACCTGGGCAGCTTCAACATTCTGATGCAGCTCCTCCTGCCGCATATCGCCCGCATCCACGCGGGGAACCCGCAGGCGATGCTGAAGGCCACGACGTCGCTCACCCGGCTGATGACCCTCGATCAGGAGCTTGCCCTGGATCGCTACCTCGAGCTCCATACCCGCAAGCTCGATGATGCCAACAAGACCCTGCAAGGGTATGCGGACAACCTGCAGGCCATGGTGGAGCGGCGCACCCAGGAGCTGATCCGTTCCGGGCGTTTTGTGCTCATCGGCGAGCTCGCCTCGGGTCTCGCTCACGAGATCGGCACCCCGCTGAACATCATTTCCGGCACGGCCGACTGGCTGCGCTCCGAACTGCCACCGGACAGCCCGCACCGCCGCGAGCTGGACACGATCGTGCGGCAAACCGAGCGCATCACCAACCTCGTCTGGCAGGTCCTGCGCTTCGCCCGGCCGGAGGAGGCGGAGCTGGTGCCGACCCGCCTGCATGACATCCTCGACCAGGCCGTCACCTTCCTCCGGCACCGCTTCGAAAAGCACCGCATCGAGGTCGTCCTGGAGATCCCCGACGACCTGCCCGACCTGCGCGCGGTACCGGAGCAGCTACAACAGGTCTTCCTCAACCTGCTGGTGAACGCGGGCCACGCCCTGGAGGGGCAAACGGTCCGACAGATCCGGGTGATTGCGACAGCGACCGGCAGCGAAGTGGACGTGCGCGTCATCGACACCGGCAGTGGCATTCCGGAACGCCATCTGCCACGGCTGTTCGATCCGTTCTTCACCACCAAGCCGCCGGGCACGGGGACCGGCCTGGGTCTCTCCATCACACAACGCATCGTGACCGAGCACGACGGGTCGATCCATGTCGCGCCCATGCCCGAAGGTGGCACCTGTTTCACCGTCCACCTGCCGGTGTGGGGAAATCGATAGGCGGCGTCCCCGCGGTCCGTTACAGGCAGGGCGAGCGCTACGATGGATAAGAGCCCCCCACGGTTCGGTTGACGGGCATCGGCGACCGCACGCTATCTACCGCCCGCCGTCATTCACCATCGACGGCGGCTGCCCGGTGACCTCCAGCACGCTCTGCCACAGGGTGCCGTCGGGAGAGATCGAGTTGCGCCGCGACACCACCGCCGCGATCGGTACGTGGGTGAAGACGTTGTTCCACTTTCCCACCACCATGTCGGTCTTGCCCGCCATGGCGGCGTGCACCGCGTTGAAGGCGAGCAGCAGGCAGTAGATGGAGTCGGAGGCGTTGGCCGGGGTGGACCGGACGATGTAGCTCGGGTCGATGTACTTGAGGTTCACCTCCATGCCGATCCCGCGGAAGTAGCCGTTGATCCGCTCCTTGAGGAATACGCCGATGTCGTTGAGGCGCACATTGCCGGAGGCGTCGTGACGCTCCGCGGAGTGGAAGAATTCCTGACCCGCACCCTCGGCGGCCAAGATCACGGCGTGGTGGCGCCGGGACAGGCGCGCTCGCAACGCCTCCAGCAGGCCGTTCGGCCCCTCGAGATCGAACCCCACCTCGGGGACCAGCACGAAGTTGGCATCGTTGAGGGCCAGGGCCGCGCTCGCCGCCAAGTAGCCGGAGTGGCGTCCCATCAGCTTCACCAGGCCGATGCCGTTGGGCGCCCCTTCGGCCTCCGAGTGGGCGCTGCGGATGGCGTCGATCCCGACGGTGAAGGCGGTCTCGTAACCGAAGGTCTTCTCGATGTAGCACATGTCGTTGTCGATGGTCTTGGGCAGACCGACCACCGCGATCTTCAGGCGCCGGGCGGTGATCTCCTCATGGAGGCGGTGGGCGCCGCGTAGCGTGCCGTCACCGCCGATGCAAAACAGGATGTTGACGTTCATCCGCTCCAGGGCGTCGACCATGACGCCGATGTCCTGCTCACCGCGGGACGAGCTTAGGAAGGAGCCTCCCGAGGTGTGGATGTGGGCCACCATCTTGGGGTCGAGCTCCCAGACATCGTGGCCATAGCTCGGCACGAGCCCCTGATAGCCGTAACGGATGCCCAGAATGTTGCGCACCCCGTAGCGGTAGTGGAGGCACATCACCAGGGCGCGGATCACGTCGTTGATCCCCGGGCAAAGGCCGCCGCAGGAGACGATCGCCGCCTTTACCTTCGAGGGGTCGAAGTAGATCAGCCGGCGCGGCCCTGCCTGCTCGAACCCGGGCAACTCCTCGCCGCGCTCCTGATAGCACCGCACCCCCTGGCGGAAGACGTTGTACAGCACGCGCTCCTCATCCGAGATGAACTCGGTGGTGTGCACCGGCGAGTCGATGCGGCAGGTCCCGAGCTGGAGGATCGAAAAATCGGCGGGCGCAAGCAGGGTCATCCGGCTCTCCTTACCAAGGGCACCGCAAAATAGTCGGTTCGCGTTTGAGGGTCAGTTTTTCTATCATGTTTCGTGCTCCGTTACGCCCCCTCTTCTCACGCCGGCGGGTTATGAAAGCAATCCAACAATTCCACGTCCTTCCCACCTTACCGCCCCAGCTCAGCCGTCTTCAGGATCTGGCGATGAACCTCCACTGGGCCTGGGACCCAGACACCATCGGCCTCTTTCGCCGGCTCGATCAGGATTTGTGGGAGACGACGGGCAGGAATCCCGTCGCACTACTCGGTCAGGTGAGTCAGAAACGCCTGGCACAGCTCGCCGACGACGACCGCTTCGTCGCCCACTTGCGCCGGGTGGCAGGCGCATTTGACGAGTATATGCGCGCAGAGAGCGCCTGGTACGACCGCTGCCACCCACAGCCGAGCACCCAGTGCATCGCCTATTTCTGCGCCGAGTTCGGTATCACCGACTGCCTGGCAATCTACTCCGGCGGTCTCGGCATCCTTGCCGGCGACCACCTGAAGTCATCGTCCGACCTCGGGGTCCCCCTGGTCGGCATCGGTATGTTTTATCAGGGCGGCTATTTCCGGCAGTACCTGAACGCCGACGGCTGGCAACAGGAACGCTACCCCCTCAACCAGGTCGACCAGATGCCCATCACCCTGGTGCGCGACGCCGGGGGCAAGCCGGTGGCCGTGACCATGCACGACCGCGACCAGGAGCTGAAGCTCCACATCTGGGTCGCGCAGGTGGGGCGCGTGCCCCTCTATCTGCTCGACAGCAACGTCGCTTCCAACAGCCTGGAGCAGCGCGCCATTACCGGCGAGCTCTACGGCGGCGATCAGGAGATGCGCATCCGCCAGGAGCGGGTCCTGGGGATCGGCGGGGTACGCGCCCTCAAGGCCCTGGGGATCGATTGTCGAGTCTTCCACATGAACGAGGGCCACGCCGGCTTCCTGGCCATCGAGCGCATCCGCGAGGCGCGGGTGGAGCACGGCCTTACCTTCGACGAGGCCGTCGAGTACGCGCGGGCGAGCCAGGTCTTCACCACGCACACCCCGGTCCCCGCCGGGATCGACATCTACGAGCCACAGCTCATCGACCGCTACTTCCAGCGGGCGTATGGCGAGCTGGGCATTTCTCGCGACCAATTCCTGGCCCTCGGGCGCCAGGATCCGGGCGATCTCAACGCCCCCTTCTCCATGGCGATCCTCTGCCTGCGCCTGTCGCGCCACGCCAACGGCGTCAGCCGCCTGCACGGCCAGGAGTCCCGACGCATGTTCAAAGACCTCTACTCCGGCGCCGTCGATCGGGAGGTGCCGATCGCCCACATCACCAACGGCGTCCACTACCCGAGCTGGATCTCGAAAGAGGTCTCCGACCTCTATGACCGCTACCTCGGACCCCGCTGGGGGTACGACCCAACCGACGCGGAGATCTGGCAACGGGTCGAGGAGATCCCGGACGAGGAGCTGTGGCGCACGCACACGCGACGGCGGGAACGGCTGGTCGCCTTCGCGCGCCGCTGTTTGGTCAACCAGCTCTCCTCCCGTGGCGCCCCGCCGTCGCACGTGCGGATGGCTCATCAGACCCTCAATGCGAACACCCTCACCATCGGCTTCGCCCGGCGCTTCGCCACGTACAAGCGGGCGGCGCTGCTGCTCCACGACCCGGAGCGCCTGGCCCGCATCCTCACCGATCCGCAGCGGCCGGTGCAGCTCATCATCGCCGGCAAGGCCCACCCCAAGGACCACGCCGGCAAGGAGCTGATCCGCCAGTGGCTGCACTTCGCCCGCCGCGAGGAGGTCCGCCAACGGCTGGTCTTCCTCGAGGACTACGACATGCACGTGGCGCGCTACATGGTCCAGGGGGCGGACGTGTGGCTCAACAACCCGCTCCGGCCCATGGAGGCATCGGGCACCTCTGGGATGAAGGCGGCATGCAACGGCGTCCTCAACCTCTCGGTCCTCGACGGGTGGTGGGACGAGGCATTTCGGCCCGGGATCGGCTGGGCGATCGGCGGCCACGAGGTGTATACCAACCGGGAGGAGCAGGATCGGGTCGAGGCCTCCGCCCTCTACGACCTGTTAGAGAAGGAGGTGGTCCCTCTGTTCTACGAGCGCGGTGCAGACAACGTGCCCGGGGGATGGATCCAGATGATGCAACACTGCCTGGCGACCCTCGGCCCGCTGTTCAGCTCGCACCGCATGGTCTACGACTACGTCGAACGGTACTACTTTCCCATTGCGGCGCGCTGCAAATTGGAAGAGCGGGCAGAGGAAAAGCAGGCCCAGGCCATGGCGGCGTGGCGCCGCCGCGTACAAAAGGCGTGGGCTGGGCTGCGCATCGTGTCGGTCCACGCGGATGGTGCGCCGGAGCAACGGGTCGGCGACCATATCGCAGTCCGGGTCGAGGTGGAGCTCTCCGGACTGCCGGCAGACGATCTCTCGACCCAGCTCTACTACGGCAGCGTGGATCCACACGGCGAGATCCGGCAGGGCACGTTGCTGCGACTCCACTCAAGGGATGGGGGTGCCAGCGGGCGCGCCGTGTTCGAGGGGGCGATCCCGTGCCGGACGAGTGGCAAGATCGGCTTTGCCGTGCGCGTGGTGCCCTTCCACGTCGAGTTGGGCGAGGACATCGCCGGCGGCCTGATCCGCTGGTGGCAGGCGTAGACGGCGTCTCTCCACCTGTCGCTCCATCCCGGGCGTGCACACTCCCGTAGTCCCCGGTGATCCACCGGCCGTAGTCCGCATCCCGACCGGCGAGGAGCGGCGCGCCTCCCGGCAACGGTTGGACCGCGCGCGCGCGGCGCACTGGGGGTGGAAGGCCCGGCGCGGGCGGATCGCGTCGCTCCTTGGCACCCTCCTCCTGGTGCCGCTCACCGCCGCCTGCCGCGAACGGGCACCCGCGGTCCACACCTTCAGCACCATTCACATGGACACGGTGGTCGAGGTGACCCTGGTGGACGCTGAGCGACAGCGCGCCGAGTCTCTGGCCCACGAGGTATTCGCGGTCTTCGCCCGCATCGAGGCGGAGATGAGCCGTTACCAGGCGGCGAGCACGGTCAGTGCGATCAACGCCCGGGCCGGTGGGCCCGACTGGACCCCAATCTCGCCCGCGCTGGAGACGGTGCTCCGGGAAAGCCTGCGGATCGCCGCGCTCTCCGGAGGAGCCTTCGATCCGACCCTCGCGGAGGTGAACCGCCTCTGGGCCTTCGACGAGGGCGGACACATCCCGGACCCCCAGGCCCTGGCCGCGGCGGTCAGCCATGCGGATTGGCACGCCCTGCAGATCGCCGCTGGCCAGGCGCGGCTGACCAAGGCCGGCAGTGGCATCGACCTCGGCGGTATTGCCAAGGGCTACGCCGTGGACGCAGCCGCCGACTTGCTGGTCGCGCGCGGTGTCTCCGGGGCGATCGTCAAGGCGGGGGGCGACATGCGTCTCATCGGCCACCGCCCGAACGGTGGCCCGTGGCGTATCGGCGTGCAGCATCCGCGCAATCCGGATGGCCTGCTCGAAGTGCTCCGCACCACCGATTGCGCGGTGGCCTCCTCCGGCGACTACGAGCGGTATTTCGTCGTCGGCGGGGTGCGCTACCACCACATCATCGTCCCGACCACCGGCCTTCCGGCCATGGGCTGCCAGGGAGTGACGGTGGTCACCGACCGGGCCATGACCGCGGACGGCCTGGCCACCGCCGCCTTCGTCTTGGGACCCGAGGCGGGCCTCGACCTCCTGCGCCGCGCCGGGGCGCGGGAAGCGATCGTCGTCGACCGGTCGGGAGTCGTCCATCACCTCGCTCACACCACAGACGATGCCCCCCCGGCGGTGCGACCCCCGGGGTAGTGGAGGAGGCGCGATGAGCCACCGTGGTGGCCGCTGGCTGCGCGCGACCCGTACGGGGGACTGGTTGCTCATCGTCCTACTCTTGGCCGGCGCGATCGTGGCCCAGCTCAACCTCGCCCGGAGGGGGACCGCGGGGGAAATGGCAGAGGTCTTCGTCGAGGGTCGGCTGCGCGCGCGCATCGCCCTCGACCACCCAGGTCCAACCTGGGTCGCAGGACGCCTGGGACCGGTGGAGCTGATGGTGGAGGCCGGCACCATCCGCGTCGCCGACGCGCCGTGCCCGCACAAGGTGTGTATCCGCATGGGCCGCAAGCGCCGTGCGGGAGAGACCATCATCTGCATACCGAGCCACCTGCTCGTCCAGATCACGGGCAGGCCGGCACAGCGGGAGATCGACGCGGTCACCCGGTAGTCTCAGCGTTCACCGGTTAGCGGCTAGCGATTCTCTGCCCGCTCGTGCGGACCGCGGTGCAGGGCTTTTTTCGTCTGGTGTCTGCGCCGCAGATGCTGGATAACACTGAACCATCCATTCCCGTGAAGCGAACCGCCGAAAGCTGATCGCCAAGAGCTGCCCAATGATCCGACCGTGGCAAGAGCTGGAGGACAAGACGATCGTCACCACCCCGATCTTCACCCTGGGAGAGCGGCGGCGGGTCCATCCCGAGACCGGCCACACCGGAACCTTCTTCGTCCTCGAGACCTCCCCATGGGTGAACATCATCCCCATCACTCCGGATGGGGAGGTCGTTCTCATTCGCCAATACCGCCACGGCACCCGTGAGGTCTGTCTGGAGATCCCCGGTGGCTTGGTCGATCCCGGCGAGGATCCGGCGGTGGCGGCGGCCCGGGAGCTGCGCGAAGAGACCGGCTACGCCGCCGAGTGCGTCGACTACCTTGGCGAGGTCCATCCCAACCCCGCCTTCCTGGACAACGTCCTGTACAGCTACATCGCCCGCGATGCCCGTCTCGTGGCCACGCCGCGGCTCGAGCAGACCGAGGACATCGAGGTGGTCACCCGGCCCCTCGCGGCCATCCCCGACCTGATCCGTACCCGCGAGATCACCCACGCCCTGGTGATCTGCGCCTTCCACCACCTGCTTCTCGCCGATCGTCCGGACCCGCAGCGGCGCTGGCGCTGAGTGACATCGACGGGGAGACAAACCGCGACGCCAACGTCGTAGCGCAACGCCGGCGGAGCGACTGCCCATCCCAACGGATGTAGGGGACCGCCTACACCCATGGCGACGCACCTCTCCGTGGGGGGCCATTGGGTCAAAGGGCGAGCTTGCCACTCCGGAGTGGGAGATCTTCCTGTGTTGACAAAGGGATGACAACCAGGGTGCTGCCTGCCCAGGCCGCCAGACGATCCCACGACGGAGATGTAGCGCCAGCCCGACTCATGGCATCGACCTTGCGTAGGGACGTGGTGATTCCCCGCGACATAAGGACATACCTGGTGACACCGACGCCCGCAGCGCGGTGTCGATCTCTCCCAATCCATTTAGAGGTGTCATCGTGAAGCCGAGATTTGGCGGTGTTTGGTTAGGCGCGTCGTCCGCACGGGCGGCAAGAACAGAACAGGGCGGCGTGGATAAGCCGTCCACCGGCGTATTCGCCGCTGCCCTACTCGCAGCGACGTTCGCCGGCACCGGGACACCGGCGATGGCGCAGCCAGGCGGCTGGGCCGAGGGCCGCATCCTCGTCCAGCCCGCCGCCGGCCTCTCGGAGGAGGCGCTCGCGGACATCCTGGCCCAGCGCGGCGGCCGATCCCTGTCCCACAACCAGCGGATCAACCTCCATATCGTGGCGGTCCCTCCCCAGGCCGAGTGGGCCGTCGCCCGGGCCCTGGCGAAGAACCCCCTCATCGAGTTCGCCGAGCCGGACATGCTGGTGGAGCCCTCGGAGGTGATCCCCAACGACCCGCAGTTCCTCACCGAGTGGCACCTCCAGACGATCCAGGCGCCGGCCGCCTGGGACACGAGCACCGGCAGCGGCATCACCGTCGCGATCCTCGACACCGGTGTCGACCCCGACCATCCAGACCTGATGAGCCGTCTGGTGCCCGGCTGGAACGCCGTGTCTCTCAATGGCGACTCCACCCCGGTCCATGGGCACGGCACCTGGGTGGCCGGCGTGGTGGCCGCCGAGACCCACAACGCCATCGGCGTCGCCTCCATCGCCTATGGTGCCCACCTCATGCCGATCCGGGTGACCAACTCTAGCGACGGCTATGCCTACTACAGCGACATCGCGCGCGGCCTCACCTGGGCCGCCGATCACGGCGCACAGGTCGCCAACATCAGCTATGACGTCACGAGCAGCGCCGCGATCTCTTCGGCGGCGCAGTACCTGCGCGGCAAGGGCGGCGTCGTGGTGGTGGCGGCGGGTAACAGCGGTAGCAACCCAGGCTATGGCAACAACCCCTACGTGATCTCGGTCTCCGCCACCACCATCAGCGACACCAAGGCAAGCTGGTCCAGTTACGGCGACTACGTAGACGTCTCCGCACCCGGTGCATCGATCTTGTCGACCAGCAACGGCGGCGGCTACGCCACCGTCTCCGGCACCTCCTTCGCCAGCCCGGCCACCGCCGGCGTCGTCGCCCTGATCATGGCAGCCAACGGCGACCTCGTCCCGGCCGACGTGGAGTCGATCCTGGAGTCCGCGGCCGACGACCTGGGCTCCGCGGGTTGGGACCCCTCCTTTGGCTTCGGGCGCGTCAATGCCGCCGCCGCGGTACAGGCCGCCGCGGATCTAACCCCCGGTGACTACCAGGCTCCCGCCGCCTCCATCACCTCTCCCGCCGGTGGCACCACCGTTGCCGGCTGGGTGGCGGTCGCCGTCGGTGCCGTCGACAACGTGGGCGTCAGCCGCGTGGAGCTCTACGCCGACGGCAGCCTGGTGGGCACGGATCTGACCGCGCCGTACCAATTTAGCTGGGACTCCACCCGAGCGGGTGATGGTGCCGCCACCCTCACCGCGCGCGCCTTCGACGGGGCCGGCAACCGCGGCGATGCCGCACCGGTGACGGTCACGGTCGACAACACCCCCGATGTCGCCGACACGACCCCGCCCACGGTGTCCATCCTCAGCCCGTCGAACGGCGCGACGGTGAGCGGCAGCGTCACCCTCTCCGCCCGGGCGAGCGACGACGTGGCAGTCGCCTTGCTGACCCTGTTTGTCGACGGTCAAACGGCCTGCGCCGGCAACGGCGCCACCGTCTCTTGCGGCTGGAATACCCGCAAGCTCAGCGGCAGCCACACCATCAGCGCCCGGGCCGAGGACGGCGCCGGCCACGCCACGACCACCGCCATCTCGGTCACCGTCGGCAGCTCGACGAAGGGAAGCAGCGGTGGCAAGGGCGGCCCAAAGAAGTAAAGGACCGCCGCTTACGCAAGAGCGGCAAACAAAAAGGGGGCACCGGCAGTCGCCGGTGCCCCCTTTTTTCGCCACGAAATCTAGGCCGCGATTACGCGCGCCGCCGTGCCATCCAACCGAGGCCCACGAGGCCCAACCCCATCAACACCACGGTGCCGGGCTCGGGAACCGGCGAACCGGTCGGAGGACCGCCGCCG
>DASWHD010000035.1:0-2355 GCA_036393335.1 bacterium | reverse complement strand
TACGCCTTGCTGCCGTCCACCATGATCGTCTTCTTGCCGTCGTCGTCCCGGGCATAGGTCTGCATCAGGGTCGGCAGGCCGCCGCTGCTCGGGGCCACCTTCACCACCTGGGCCTGGACCGAGTTGAACAGGGGCAGGACGCAGCAGTACGAGAAGTCGAAGCCCGTGCAGTGCATGCCGAGCTCGTAGTTGATGGTGATGATGAAGTCCGCGCTCCCCACCAGGGGAGGTGCGTGCTCGGCGCTCGCTACACCGCCGGCGATGGTGATCGCCCCGAGGTCGATGACGCTCCCTTCCCCGGCGGCGCTGGCCACCCCGGCGAGACGGCCGAGCTCCGTGTCACCGTCGAGGAAGACGATGTCCACCACCGGGCCGGCGGCGAACACCAGGGTGAAGTTCCCCGCCGAGTCCGGCGTGGCAGAGGCGAGGACGGCGTCGTCGTTGTTGACGTCCAGGGCGCGGACCGTGAGGTCCTTGTTCAGCACCCCCGCGAGGGCCGAGGAGCTTACGTCGGAGCCGGTGTTGCCGGTGATCGTCACGTCCGTGGCCTGAGCCCCCGGCGGGCCTTGCGGGCCGGTGGCCCCGGGCGCGCCGTCGTCGCCGTCACGGCCGTCGTCGCCGTCGTCACAGCCGACGGCGCCGAGGGCGAAGACCAGGAGCAGGGACAGCACGGCTGTCCACTTCCGAGAAGTTCTCAACGCCTGCAACATGGTGCCTCCTCCGTTGGGATCCCTGCGGGATCCATGGGGTGAACGGGTCTGCGTGATGTCAATCACCAGCGTTGGACTGCGGACCCAAGACAGGGCAGCACCCCTCGGGCCTCCCGGGGGCCCCGCTGCATTGCCTGACGTCGCTGGTGGGATGGGACGACGGACGGTAGGGAGGGCCACGATGCTAGGTAAGGCGGGAAAACAAAGTCAACTCGAACGGTCAACAAGCCGGCAGATCAAAGGAAACGCCGCTCACCCCTCGGCAAGAGGCGGCGCCTCCGCCTAATCTCCGGCGTCCCCTCTAGCCCGCATTTCTCACCATGACTCTGCTACGCCCGCGCCACTGCCCTGCCTGCCGGCAGGCAGGCCGCCTCTCCTGGCCCACCTCGTCCGCGGTAGGAGCCGGTTGCACCGGCGACCCGCGGCCGGTGGCCGCGGCAGGCCCGAAGGGCCTGGGTCGCCGAAGGGATTCGGCTCCTACCGCGGGCCAGCCAGGATCTCCGGCCATTGGCACGGGTTCGCGACGACTCCTGGTGAGAAATGCGGGCTAGCCCCCCGCGCGCCATGCCCGCCCTCCAGCCCTTCCGTCCCCTGGTCGCCGGTGAACCGGTGGCGGTGGTCGCCCCGGCCGCCGACGCGCCGCTGGCGACCGGGGTCGAGGTCCTCGCCCGTCGCGGTCACCCGGCGGTCGCGCCGCGCGCGACCCGCAACGGGCGGGGGTGGTCGGTGGCGGAGGATCGTGCCCTGGCGGCTGACATCAACGACCACCTGCGCGCTGGCCGGGTCGGCGCCCTGTTCTGCGCCCGGGGCGGCTACGGCGCGGCACGAGTCCTGCCGTTCGTCGACGCGCCGGCATGGCAACGGGCGGCGTTGCCCCTGGTGGGGATGAGCGACATCACCGCCCTGCATCTGTGGCTGCAACGGTGGGTCGGCATCCAGTCGCTCTACGGACCCGTGGTGTCGGTGGGGCTGGCCCGCGGCCTGGAGGCCGAGGACGAGGCGGCGCTCTGGGGGCTGCTGGCGGGGGAGGTGCCGGAGTATCCGGCGGCGGAAGTGCTGCGGGACGGGCAGGGGAGGGGTCCCCTCACCGGTGGTTGCCTCACCCTCCTGTGCCACTCCCTCGGCAGCGAGTGGGAGGTGGAGACCGCGGGCCGGGTGCTGTTCATCGAGGAGGTGAACGAGCGGCCGTACGCCGTCGACCGCTGCCTCACCCACCTGCGCCAGGCGGGCAAGCTTGCCGGTCTGGTGGGGTTGCTGGTGGGCACCTGGTGGAACTGCGGCAACGGTCCGGACGACGCCGCGCGCATCCGCCACAGCCTCCTGGAGGCCACGGCGGAGGCCGATTACCCGATCCTCACCGGCATCCCCTGCGGCCACGGCCCGCGCCAGATGTCCCTGCCCCTGGGGGCGCTGTGTGAGATCGACGGGGCGAGCTACCGGTTTGTCATCTGACCGCGAAGGACCGCGGGAAGCCAGGAAACCAGGAGAAGGAAGGGTCCGGTGAGACGCCGTTGAGCCGTGTGATCGAGGCCGGCCTAGCGCCGTAGTTATCCATGGGTCTCCAATGGTGCGGGGTGTTCCCCCCTCCTGGCTTCCTGGTTTCCCGCGTTCAATAACTCCCCGGTTTGGGGACGCGGGAAGCCAG
>DASWHD010000034.1:0-10149 GCA_036393335.1 bacterium | reverse complement strand
TATCTCAAGCGCCAGGTTCCGTAGTCCATGACGGCTGCCCTGCGCCTCGCGCGGAATCTCTAGGAGCAGACGATGAGCAAGACCGTGACCACTCGCTACGACGTGGCCGAGCACCTCCGGACCCCCGAGGAGATGGCGGCCTATCTGGAGGCGTGTCTCGAATCGGAGGCGTCATTCGTCTGCGTTCATCCGCGGGGCGAATTGTGCGCGGGGTTATTCGCGTCCATTCGCGGTCGATCTGTTTTCGTGCGCTTGGCGCTCCGCCGGCCGGGAGGTCTGCCGTGGCTGAGGTGGAGCGCCGCAGCACCGCGCTGTCGGTGAGCCCGCTCAAGTTGAGCCAGACGGTGGGGGCGTCGCTGGCGTTTCTCGGCATCGACCGGGCGATCCCGATGAGCCACGGCCCCAGGGGTGCACCGCCTTCGGCAAGGTCTTCTTCGTGCGCCACTTCCGCGAGCCGATCCCCCTCCAGACCACGGCGATGGATCAGACCACGGTCATGGGCGCGGCCGCGGCTCATCGGCGTGCCCACCACCGGGCAGTCCGAGACCCAAGGGAGAGACGTCTCGATGATGGTGAAGGCGTTCCGCACGAAGCGCCCGGAGCACGCGGCCATCGCCGTGGTGCCGGTAGCACCCAATCCGTTGGGGCACGGCATGCCGTGCCCTTTCATCGCCCGCCGACAGCGCGATCCGCCGTTACAGGAAGTGCCGGCGGAGGGTCTCCTTGTGGACCGGGCCGAACTTCTGGAGGCGGCCGCGGCCGCCGCTGACGGTGAGCAGGCCCATGGTCCCCAGGATGTCGCCGCCGGACTGGGAGTAGGTGCTGGTGCCGGAGTCGAAGTGTAGGGCGTGGGGCAGGCCGAAGGTGTGGCCGATCTCGTGGGCCAGCAGGCTCGCGAGGAACTGCATGCGCGTCGCCGCCACGGTGATCTGCTGGTAGGTGTTGTCGAACACCGCCTGCCCGCCGAGCACGGCGATCGGCACGATCACCCGCTTGGTCCGGCCGCTCACGTTGATCTCGTTGCCCGGGTTGAGGGCCTCCGACTCGGCGGCCTCGGCGCCGCCGAACAGGCTCGCCTGGCCGAAGGCCCAGAACTCGAAGAACGGGAGATTCTGCCCCTCGTTGCCGGCAACGCTCGTGGGATTGGCCACGTTCTTGGCGATGAACCGGGAGCCACTCTGCTGCCACCACGCGGCGGTAGCGTCCGCGTCGCTCTTCTGTTGCACGTCGAGGGTGGAGAAACCCGCGTCCTGGAAGAGGGTGGTCAGGTGGGTGGTGAGCTGGGCGAGGTCGAAGGAGCCCGCGTGCACCGCGTCGCAGGCGTCGCGGACGCTGTCGTGGACGAAGATGCGCAGCGGATCGGTGCCGATGGCGATGCGCTGGGTGGTCGTGAGGTGGTGATTGCCCGTGGGGTAGACCTCCCGGACGCCGTGGCACTCGAAGCGATGCGCCGTGTCCGTGCCGTCGTCGGGCACCCCGCGATGCACGAGGGAGACGTCGAGGGTGTCGTTGTTGGCGAGGTCGGAGTGCACCGCGCCGTCGATCAGCAGCTTCACCCCCACCTCCAGGCGCCCCCGCTCGGCGACGCTCTCCCACGGCAGCCGCAGGTTCTGGTCCGTCACGTTCTCGAAGTGGGTCGTGTCGTAGGTGATGGGGACGCGGAAGTCCGTCTCGTCCACCAGGGGGTCGAACTGGATGAGCAGGGGGGCGACGCCGGCGAACTTGAAGGTGCTGCCGTCGAGGCGGATCTCGCCGGCCAGGGTGCCGATGAGCCGCGGCCGGCGCGCCGTGTCCCCCCGGCCCGGCACCTCGTGGAGCTCCAGGGAGGCCGGCGTGGGCGTTGCCTGCACCGGGGCGGCTCCCCGTCCCCGGGAAGCCAGGCTGATCGTGACCCCGGTCACCACCGTGTAGGCGGCACCCCCGCCGCCGGGGGTCACCGACACGGTCGCGGGCTGCAGCAGGACACGGATGGCCACGGGTCACGTCTCCAGAAAGCGGACCTGCGGCTCGCTCGCCGCGGCGTCCAGCACGAGGGCCGCATGCTGTCCCGGAACGCCGTCGACTACGAGCTGGTAGTCATCGGAGGGGACGTCGTCGTGGACCAGCCTCCCCTCCCCATCCAGGGTCCCCTCGAACATCGCCGCCGCGGCACCGAGGGGGGTGATGCGATAGGCGCGGCCGGCGAGGGGCTCTTCCCCTAGGGCGTTACGGATCTCCATGAACAGCTTGCCCTGCCCCCCCTCATGGATCTCGATCAGGGAGTCCCCGGCGATCCGATCGTAGAAGCGACAGGCGAAGGTGTCGCGAGTCTGCGGGTACTCCCGCCTCTCCTCCTGAAAGCTGCGCCGGGTCGCGGCATCGGACCAGAACCGCTTGCGGCACTGCTCGTCCCCGGCGGTGGCGGCGGGGCACGGCCACTTCTCCAGTGGCACGACCGTCCCGGGCCGGAACAGCAGGGCCACCACCCGGCGGTTCGGGGCGTTCTCGCGGTTGCGCTCGGCATGATTCGCGGCTGGCTGCAATCGTTGATTCTCTTCCTGAGAAAACATGCGCACGGGATTGAACTCGCTGCATCCCTGGTAATCACCGCGCCCGTCACGGTCGGCGCCTTGGCCGAGGAAGTCCGTCTTGTCCAGAACGAAGGGCTGGCCCGCCTCGTCGCGGCAGTGGGCGTCCATGTAGGCGAGGAACAGCTTGTCGCGGGTGAGGGAGCCGGCGACCCCGTCCTGCGTGAGGCCATTCTCGCCCTGGAACGCCTTGATCGCCGCCTTGGTCTGGTCACCGGCCACGCCGTCGATCGCCCCCGGCGAATGGCCGCGGTCCTGGAGGATGAGCTGGAGGGTGCGCGTCCCCCAGTCGTCGCGGCCGTGGGGGTGGCGGTAGAGGTCCTCCCACAGGGCCGTGTCCCGGGTGAGCACGGCGTAGACCGCGATGGCCCGCCGGCCGCTGAGCTTCTTGTTGTAGGCGTCGTCCCCCACCGGATCGGCGTGGCCGAACAGGGTGATGGGTGCCTCGGAGTGCTCCTTGGCCAGCACCGCGAGGAGCGCGAACTCGTCGGCAGCCTCGGGCCGGATGAAGGAGGAGTCGAACTGGAAGCGGATGTCGTCCATGCGCCACGACGCCACCGGCACCAGGGGCTCGGCGATCGTGTTGCGGCCATCCGCCGTGGTCGTCGCCACGCACAGGGCGTCCACGTCGCCGAGGGGGTGGCTGGACGCCGCGCCGCCCTGGGTGGCGCTGTGGGTGGGACGGGGGCTCACCGGCGGCGACCTCCCTGCACGAACCAAAGGTCATTCGCACTTTGCTGGTGTCGCCTTAACCCGCAATTCTCACCAGGGGTCGTCGCGAGCGCGCGCAAATAGCCGTAGATCCTGGTCGGCCCGCGGGTAGGAGCCGATTTCATCGGCGAGTCAGACCCGCAGGGCCTGCTACGCCAATCGCGCGCATCGCCGGTGAAACCGGCTCCTACCCTGTCGAGGACTCGGACGAGGACCCGGGCAGGAGATGCGGGCAATTGCGCGTGCGCAGCAGATCCATGGTGAGAAATGCGGGTCAACATCCGTGGATCTCCTGAAGCTTTCCCTGAGTCACGGGACCACACACGCCGTCCACCTGCAGGTCGTAGTCGCACTGGAACTCCTCCACCGCCGAGCGGTACGCCGGGTCGTCCGCATCGTCCTCCTGACCCGCGCGATAGCCGAGATTGTTGAGCCGCTCGCGCCGGCCGGTATGTTCGTCGATCGGGTCCAGGTGGCCGATCTTCAGGGGCAGGATCCGCTCGCCCACTAGCAGCATCCCATCCTGCTCCCCCGCTGGGACCACCTGCTCGATCACGCCGTCGCCGTCGCTGGTCAGCGCGAAGGAGCGCTCCCCCACCATTAGGGTGCACGGCTGGTCGGCGAGCGGCTCATCGGCGGCGTCGTGCAACGCGAGGCGCAAGGTGACCGTGCCGCGATGGGTGCGGAAGCGGTGGCGCTGCTCCGCCGCCCCGCTCTCCTCCTTCGCCTGCTTGTCCGGGACGACCACCACGTCGCCGGGAAACAGGATGTTGGGATCGCCGCGTTGCTCCTTGAGCTGCGCGTTGGCCGGGTCGTCCCACACCGTCTCCGGCGCCAGCCCGTGCTGCGCGGCGATCGAGGCGACCGTCTCCCCCTCGCGAACCCTGTGGTCGATCGGCATACACCTGCCTCCCCTACGTGGGTGCCGTCGCATTATACCCGCCACCGCCCTGTTACGACCGCACCGATGCCGCGGCACAGGCCGCGTTACGCGATATGTAACACCTTGGCACCGCGGATCTTGCGCTCCTTCAGCTCGACCAGGGCGGTGTTGGCCTCGGCCAGGCCGTACACCTCCACTTCCGGCCGCAGGCCGGCCTCCGCCGCCAGGGCGAGGAGCTCGCGCACGTCGCGGCGGGTGACGTTGGCCACGGACTTGATCTCCTTCTCCAGCCACAGGTGGGCCGGATAGTCGAGGGCGAGAAGGGCCTCCTTGTCGATCTCCTCCTTGCGGATCGCATTGACCACCAGGCGGCCGCCGGGGGTGAGGTTGGCGAGGGCCGCGACGATGGGGCGCCACACCGGTGTGGTGTCGATGATCGCATCCAGCGGCGCCGGGGCACGGTCGAGGGTGTCGCCGGCCCACACCGCTCCCAGCTCGCGGGCGAAGGCCCGCTCCTCGGGACTGCGGGCGAAGACGCAGACCTCGGCCGCCGGATCGCGGTGGCGCACCATTTTCAGCACCAGGTGGGCCGAGGCGCCGAAGCCGGTGAGGCCGAGCCGCCCGCCCGCCGGCAGGTTGGCCAGGCGCAGGGAGCGGTAGCCGATCGCCCCGGCGCACAGGAGCGGCGCCGCTTCGAGGTCGCTCAGGGCCGCCGGGATGAGATGGGCGAAGGCCGCCGGCACCACCATCGCCTCCGCGTAGCCGCCGCCGGCGTCGCGGCCGGTGGCGACGAAGTCCGGACAGAGGTTCTCCTCCCCGGCCAGACAGGCGGGGCAGGCGCCGCAGGCGGAGTAGATCCAGGCGACACCAACGCGATCCCCTTCTCGGAGGCCGGTGACCCCCGGGCCGACGGCGGCGACCCGCCCCACCGCCTGGTGTCCAAGCACGATGGGCAGGCGCGGCGGCGGGGTGCGGCCCTCGATCTCGTCGAGCTCCGTGTGACACACACCACAGGCGGTGACCCGCACCACCACCTCGCCCTCGCCGGCCTGGGGCTCCGGCAGGTCAGCCGGCTCCAGTGGAGCGCGATTCTCCGCGAGCTGGCAAAGCCGCCTGAGCACCATTGCCTTCATCTCGACTCCCTCTGACCGGATCGATCACTATGGGCCTCATGCCATCGTTCCCCAGATCCCGGCGCGCTGGCAACGCAGCTCCGCAGGCCATCATCCTCGCTCAGGCGAGCCGGTAAGCGGTGCGCTTCCTCGGATTCGGGGTTTGTGCCCGATTGCTCGGGCGGCGCCGCACCACTTGCCGGCTCGGCTGGAGCGCCTCGTTCACCGCCGGACACCCGTGAGATTGGCACAGGTTGCTTGGGGTGGAGTGTCATTATCACGGAGTTGGAGACCCGTTTGTGTGCGCGGAGATCACCGACGATACGCAACCAGTCGTATTCGTGCTCTTCCGCTGGAGGACGGGCATGTGTGCAACGCCGACCCCGCCACGGACCCCCTCACGGTACCTCCGGGAGGCGCCGTGAGGGTTGCCGAGAGCCGGGCGGGGCGAGCGTTCTGGGCCGTGCTCCTCGTCGCCCTGCTCATCCCGATCCTCCCCTTCGCGGTGATCGGCGAGCTACCGGGCGAGCGCTGGCTCTCCGCCACCGACCACAACGCCCGCCTGTTCGGCGCCACCGGCGCCACCCTGCTCGCCGGCGATGTGGTGCTGCCCATCCCGTCGAGCATCGTCGGCACCCTCCTCGGGGCGCGTCTCGGTTTCCTGCCCGGCTGGCTGTGGAGTTGGAGCGGGATGGTCGCGGGCAACCTGATCGGCTACGGTGGCGGACGCCTCCTGTTCGCCCGCCTGCGTACCGAGGTCCCCCAGACGCCGGCCCTCCTGGTGCTGTTCGCCAGCCGCCCCGTGCCGATCCTGGCCGAGGCGGTGTGCTTCGCCGCCGGCGGCGCCCGCATGGCCTTCCTGCCGTTCGCTGCTACCGCCACCGCGGGCAACGCCCTCTACGCCTTGGTCCTCGCCGGCAACGGCGCCACCCTCCTCCCCGACGCCCTCATCGGCCCCGGCCTTGCCATCCCCATGCTCCTCCCGGTGGCCGCCTGGCTCACCTGGCGGCGCTTCGCTACCCGGTCGGCAACGCGCCGCCGATAGGTTGGCCATCGGCCATTTCACAGCGACCGGCCGTCGAACTGCATGACCGGGACGGCCTCAAGGTCGATCTCCTCGATGCAGCGAATATTGATTGCCGCCATCGGGTGGCCTTGCGGATCGCTGCCTTCTCCGTACGGGTGAATGCCACACGTCTGGCAGAAGCGATGTTTGATGACGTGCTTGTGGAAGGTATAGGTGGCGATGTCTTCCTCCGGCGTCATGACGTGCAGCCGGTCGCGCGGCACGAACCACAGGAGAGAGCCTTTACGGATACAGATCGAGCAATTGCATGCCATCGCCTGGTCGATCTCCCCTTCAACCTCGAAGACCACCTTGCCGCAATGACAGCTCCCTTTGTATTTCATGTTTCCCGCCCTCCGATGTTTGGGAATCAATCGGTGCGCTGCCCGTGACGAGCCATGCCGCGTATGGAACATCCGACGCCGGGGATGGGCCGCGGGCGATAGCGAGTCGGCTCCATGCCAACAGGCTCTCCGAGTATGGCTACGGCCTCGATCGAAGTCCCTGAGATCGCACCAGCGAACCATGTGCACTGCCGGCCTCGGCGTCAACCCGCCTGGTAGGCCGGGACGAAGACCTCGCGTGCGAACTCTTCGAGGGTGGTGGGCGTCGTGTTCGACGCGGTGCGGGTCACCGCGCGCTGAATCCGCCCTTCGTTGAGGGCCAGGTACATCTCGACGTAGGCGTCCGCCACGCTCGCGGAGAAGCCCGCTCCCACGAGGCCGTTGCGGAAGTCCTCGTAGGAAAACTCCGCGTAGGCCAGGTCAGGCTTGCCGATCGCGGCCCCGAGAATCGCCGTGGCCTCGCGGTGCGTGTAGTCGCGCGGTCCAAGCAGCTCGCGCACGGCGTACCCCGCGAACGTCGGCGCCAGCAAGTACTCGGCGGCGACCGCAGCGATGTCGCGCGTCGCGATCATCGCCATGGCGACATCGGCCCCCGCCGCACTGCCATTGATCCCCGCGCTCTTGATGAGGTCGATCGAGGCCAGATGGTTCTCCATGAAGAACGTGGGACGGAGCGCCACGACCGAGAGCCCCGGCACCGCTTGCAATCGCTCCTCGAACTCGTGCAGGCCCGCGATCGGGCCCGTGCCCGACGGCAGGTCGGCGCCGAGGCTACTGAGTGCGACCACGCGCGACACCCCGGCCGTCTGCAACGCCTCCGCGAGACTCGCGGCGATCCGCCGTTGATCGGCGCGCAGATCCGGGACATCGACATGGGGCGGGATCATGACAAACGCCGCGCCGGCGTCACGCAGGGCCTCGGCCAGGAAGGCCGTGTCCCCGAGGTCGCCGACCCACGCCTCGGCGCCCTTGGCGGTCAGCGGGGCAAGCCGTTCGGCATGGCGCGCGGCGGCGCGGATGGTCACGCCATCTTGCAGCAGCCGTTCGGCAAGGGCCTTGCCGATGTTGCCCGAGGCGCCGGTGATCGTGACTAGAGGTGCCATGTTCGATCTCCTCGTTTTCCGCGCCGCGTCTCTTCATGCGGCGCTTGTCTCGTTGGTCAATAGGTCTCAAACAGCTCGCATGCACGAACCTCTACGGCAAACCCGAGGTGCTCACCATAATTTGCCGCCGCATGCTTTGCGGCGACCTCCTGCGCCTCGTGGGCGGTTTCCGCTTTGACAATAAAGAAGGCGCCCGCTTGCTGGTGACCCTTGAGGTAGGGGCCATCGGCAAGTCGGGGCTTGCCATCTTTGGGGACGAAATGGCTCCACGTTTCCGGCAAGGACAGCGAGCCTTGCACCACCAGCTTTCCCGTGGCCTTCAACGCCGCGTCATGGGGCCGACACGCGGGACCGATCGCCTGCGCCTCGGATGGACTGAGCTTGGCGAATACCTCGGTGTCGTAATAACAGAGGCAGAGATATTTCATTCACTTCCTCCCTAGGCATGGTGTCTCTGGTACATGTCCTCCCCGAAGTCATCCACGGCTCACCCCAGGATTCCGGCACCCCACGGATTATCGATCACGAACAGCCAGCGGCCGTCGGCCTGCCTGCGCAAGACATCCGATGTCGTGCCCTCCATCTGCATCGGCTCACCATCTGGACCGGTGCCAACAAGGGTCCACCGGGCGATGGAGAGGGCGAGGTCATCGGCTGCGACGACTTCAATCTGCTCCAGGGTTAAGGTCGGCTTCAGGGCCAAGAACCCATTCAGTGCTGCCCGTAACGCCGTGGTCCCCTCGGCGACCCGACCCGGCTGTGGCACCAGAACCGCACGCGGCTCATACGAGGAGACAGCCGCATCGATGTCTCCGCGATTCATTGCTCCAAAGAACGCTCGGACCGCGGCTTCGGGACTCGTCGTCGACATGATTCGCCTCCTCCATGTGGGTCGTTACTGGTGTGGGTTGACTCTGCCTGGCTAACCAGCCTCCGCTCGATGGGGTCGCTCCAAACTTCTCTCGCCTCGGCTGGTAACGTGACGCTTAATCGCCGCACCCCGCGGGGGCGGCAGGATGTAGTGTTTGACGATGGTGGCACGGGAGGCTAGGCGGTGAATCCCCCGTCGATCGTCAGGCTGGCGCCGGTGACGAAGCCCGCGTCCGGTCCGGCGAGATACGCCACCAGCGCGGCCACTTCATCGCCGGTGCCGTAGCGGGGCAGGGCCATCAGGTTCCGCAGCAGGTCGGCGAAATCGCCGCGCGCCGGGTTCATGTCGGTGTCGATCGGCCCAGGCTGGACGTTGTTGACCGTGATTCCGCGCGGGCCCAGGTCGCGTGCCAGACCCTTGACCAGCCCGACGAGCGCCGCCTTGCCCATGCTGTACACGGATCCGCCGGCAAATGGCATGCGCTCGGCATTGCAACTGCCGATCGTGATGACCCGCCCACCGGTCTGCATGTGCCTCACCGCCGCCTGCGTGGCGATGAACACGGCGCGCAGATTCACCGCCACCATGCGATCGAAGTCGTCGAGGCGATAGTCAGCGATGGGCGCCATCACGGCGATGCCGGCGTTGTTCACCAGGATGTCGATGCCGTCCCACTCCCGTGCCGTGCGCTCCACGGCGGCGACGAGCGCCGCGGCATCTGCGTTGTCCGCCTGGATGGCGATCGCCTGCACGCCTAGCGCCCGAGCCGCCTCGGCCGTCTCGTCGGCCTGTTCGGGCTTACTGACATAGGTCAGGGCGACGTGGGCGCCGTCGCGCGCGAGACGCTTCACGATGGCCGCCCCGATGCCACGACTACCGCCGGTTACCAACGCTCGCTTGTTGTGCAGTGGATGATTCATCGTGTGCCCCATGGGATGAGAGACGCCTGGACAGCAGCCCCACCCTCCGGGAGGTGGACCCCCCCCCTGCCAACGGATTGGCTTGCGCGACGCGCGAGCCGCACGGTACGGGTGCATCACTCCCCCGCCCTCACGGGCCAGTCATGGATCACCCTACCACCGCCTGGGTCACTCGGATCCGTACCCGGAATCCATGGCGATGGCCTCGATCGCCGCCGTCGCCCTCCGCGGCTGCGGGCCGAGGTCGTCCGGACCCCGGTCATCCCGCTCCTCTTCACCCGGCAAGGAGCCGACGCACGATGACGACCCCGCGCTGTTCCCGGCGGTGGCTCGACCCGTGAAAAAGGTCGTCATCCACCGGCCGGGCGGCTACGACCGGCTGTGCACCGCGGAGGGGCCCGACGCCGCGCCCGGGCCGGGCGAGGTGGCGATCGACGTCGCCGCCTTCGGCGTCAACTACGCCGACTGCGTGGTGCGCATGGGCCTCTACGCCGCGGCCAAGGAGCTGGCGGGCCATCCGATCACCCCCGGCTTCGAGGTCGCCGGCACCGTCGCGGCCGTGGGCGAGGCGG
>DASWHD010000033.1:0-21347 GCA_036393335.1 bacterium | reverse complement strand
GAGCCCAACAAAATTGACTCTCCAGGGAGCCGGGGCGTAGTTTCCGCACGATTAGGAGGAGCGGTGATGGCACGCCCGTTCGGGCCCGAGCCCGACAAGTTTTTGCAGGAGCTGGCGCGCGACCTGATGCAGGCGATCGGCAAGAGCCTGAACCAGAGTGAGCAGGTGCAACGGGTCGTCGATCGCATCGAGACCGAGGGATATCAAGTGGCGGTGGTTCTTGCCGCCCTGACGCGGCTGGTGGCCCGTGACGAGCATCCGCAGGACGCTCCGGCATTTGCCGCCTCTCGGGTCGAGGGCGAGACCCACGCAGCGGAAACGGTAGTTCCCGCGCTCGATCCGGCAGCCTTCGACCGCGACTTCCTGCGCAGCGCCGGGATCAAGGGCGACCTACCTGCGTAGCCCGAGTGCGGGGCGGTGCCATCCACGCCCATAAAGTAGTCATCCCCATTGCCGGCCACTCAGTAGACGTGGGGGCGTAGTAATCTTCCTCCATGGCTGCGGGGTCGGTGCGGCGCTGGTGCGCCGGGGATGCGGTCCCGAGCCCGTTGTGGAGACTCAACCATGGCGACCCGGGACGTGGTCCTCTCCGGACACCTCCTCGACTCCCTTCTGCTGTCCAAGGTTCTCGATGAGATCGCCGCGGCGGGGGCGCGCGCCGAGGTGCGGCAGATGGTGGTCGGAATCTTGGCGACGGACGAATCCACCGTCGCCCTGCACATCGAGGCACCCTCGGGCGCGGTGCTGGAGCGGGTGATGGCGCGTCTCGCCCACCACGGCTTTGGCGGCGAGGTGCTGCCGCCGCCGGCGGCGAGCCTCGCACCGGCACCGGCGGATGGGGTCTTCCCGGAGGGGTTCTACGCCACCACCAATCTCCCGACCGAGGTCTACCACGGCGGCCGGTGGTGGCCGGTGGCGCCGATCGAGATGGACTGCGGCCTCGGTATGCGTCCGGACGGTGACGGATTTGCCTGCCGGCCGATCTCCAAGGTGCGCGCGGGTGAGGCAGTGGTCGTGGGGACCGCGGGAATCGCGGTACAGCCACCCGCCCGGCACAAGGTCGGCGAAGTCTTCTCGTTCATGACCAGCACAGTCTCCACCGAGCAGCCCAAAGGGGCACGCATCCGCGCCATCGCCCAGGCCATGCGAGAGTGTCGCGGCGAGAATCGGGAGATCCTGTGGGTCGTCGGGCCGGCGCTGGTCCATACCGGCGGTGGCGACGCACTGGAGCGGCTGGTGCACGGGGGGTGGGTCGACCGCCTCTACACGGGCAACGCCCTCGCCGTGCACGACATCGAGGAGGCGCTCTACGGCACGGCCCTCGGACGGGACACCGAAACGGACCGGCCGGTCGATGGCGGCCACTGTCATCACCTCCGCGCCATCAACCGCATCCGCGCGCTCGGCTCGATCGCGGCGGCGTGTGACGCCGGGGTGCTCGATCGGGGGGTGATGCACGCCTGCCACGCCCGCGGCGTGCGCACCGTGATCGCCGGCTCGATCCGGGACGACGGCCCCCTGCCCGAGACGATCACCGACGTCATGGCGGCCCAGGACGCGATGCGCGCCGGGCTGGAGCGGGTCGGCCTCTGCCTGATGGTGGCGACGACCCTGCACGCCATCGCCGTGGGCAATCTCTTGCCGGCCACCGTGCCGGTGGTGCTGGTGGACATCAATCCGGCGGTCGTCACCAAGCTGGCCGATCGCGGCACCGGTCAGGGCCAGGGACTGGTGACCGACGCGGCGTTCTTCGTGAGCGGGCTGGTGCGGGAGCTGTGCGGCGATGGCCGATGAGCGTCACCCGACGGCGTACATGTTGATGTGCCCGCCGGACCACTACGGCATCCATTACGAGATCAATCGCTGGATGCACCGGGAGGTTCAGGCGGATCCGTCGCGGGCGCAGGCCCAGTGGCGCACCCTGCGCGCCGCGGTCGCCGACCTGCCGGGGGTCGAGGTGGTGGAGGTGGCGCCCGTGAATGGTCTGCCAGACATGGTATTCACCGCCAACGGCGGCCTGCACGTCGACCGGCGCGTGGTGACCGGCACATTCCGTTACCCGGAGCGGCGGGGAGAGACGCCCTATTTCCACGACTGGTTCGTGGGCCACGGCTGGGAGGCGATCATGCCAATGGACGACCACTTCCTGGAGGGGGCGGGCGACGTGGTGCGCACCGCCCATGGTTGGATCGCCGGTTACCCGCAGCGCTCCAGCCCCGCCGCCCACCGCTGGCTGGAGAATGTCCTGCGGGAGCCCGTGCTCTCCCTGGAGCTCATCGATCCCCGTTACTATCACCTGGACACCTGTCTCGTGATGCTCGGGGAGACGAGCGCCGCGTATGCACCGGACGCCTTCGATCGGTACGGCCGGCGCGTCTTGGCGGCCCGGTTTCCCGACCTGATCGCGGTGGAGGGGCCGGAGGCGGAGCGTTTCGGCTGCAACCTGGTCGCGTGGGCCGGCCATGCGGTGCTGCCCACCGGCACCCCGCGCCTCCGGGCCGCCCTGCGGGAGCGGGGCTGGGTCGTGGCCCAGGTCGAGGTGGACGAGTACCTCAAGGCGGGTGGTGCCGCACGCTGTCTGGTCCTCACCCTGCCGGCCCGGGGCACGGTGGTGGACGGGCTGACAGCGGCGGTACGGTAGCCGATCCAGCCACGCCCCCGATGTCCGTTCCCCTGCTCGTCATCGCCGGCCCCACCGGGGTAGGCAAGTCTGCCATCGCCGTGGCGGTGGCGCGGGCGGTGGGTGGCGAGGTGGTGGGGGCCGACTCGATGCAGGTCTACCGCGGCATGGACATCGGTACCGGCAAGCTGCGTACGGCGGAGATGGCCGGGGTCCCGCACCACATGATCGACGTATGGCGGCCGGAGGAACGTGGCTCCGCGGGCCGTTACCTGGCGGAGGCGCGCGCGGCGATCGTGGCCATCCATCACCGCGGCCACCTGCCCATCCTGTGCGGCGGCACCGGTCTCTACCTCCGAGCGGTGCTCGACGGCCTGGCGGAGGGCACGGCCCGCGATCCGGAATTGGAAGAGGGGCTGGAAGAGCGGCTCGGGGCCGAAGGGGCGGCGGCGTTGCACGCGGAGCTCGCGCAGGTCGATCCGCCGGCGGCGGAGCGGATCGCGCCCGGTGACGGCTTTCGCATCGTCCGTGCTCTCGGGGTCTTTCTCGCGACCGGCATGCCGTTCTCCCTGATCCAGGAGGAGGCGACGATCGCCGGTGGTTACCGCGTCGCGTACGTGTTGCTTCATCGACCGCGCGCGGCCCTCTACCGGCGCATCGATCGCCGGGTCGCGGAGATGTTCGCCGCGGGCTTCGTCGACGAGGTGCGTGGTCTGGCACCGCGCCTCGGTCCGACGGCACGGCCCGCGATCGGCTACCGGGAGTGCTTGAAGCATCTAGCCGGTGAGACCGACCTCCCGGCCACGGTGGCGGCGGTCAAGCAGGCGACGCGGCGCTACGCCAAGCGTCAGCTCACCTGGTTTCGAGCGGTTCCCGACGCCATCGCGGTCGACGTCGAGGGGCAGGAGGTTGAGGAGGTGACCCGAGCGATCGTCGATCTACTTTCCTACCGCGGCGTCTGGCCCCATGTCTGACGGCGACGGCTTCGGCGGCCGGTCGATCTCGAACCGGTCGCGGGTGGTGCAGTAGGTGCGGCCGGCCAGGCGCCCCACCGGGTCCAGGGCGGCGAGATCGATCCGGCCGTCGCGCCAGATCGCGTCGTCGAGCTGGTAGCGTACGATGTCGCCCAGGATCAGGTGGGCGCCGTGGTCACCTTCGTCCACCTCCACCACCTGGCGTAGCCGGCACTCCATGGCGATCGGCGAGGCGGCGACCCGCGGCGGGGCCACCAGATCACTGGCCACGGCAGTGAAGCCGCACGCGGCGAACTCGTCCACCTCGGGGGGGAACTCGGCGGAGGCCGCGACCGCCGCCTCGGCCATGGCGCGGGTGACCATGTTCACCACGAACTCGCCCGTGGCCGTGATGTTCCGGTAAGTGTCCTTTTCGGGCTGCCGCCGGCCGATGGAGAAACACAGGGTAGCCGGCTGGGACGCGATCCCCGTGAAGTACGAAAACGGCGCCACGTTGCGCACCCCGTCGCGGGAGACGGTGGAGACGAATGCGATGGGGCGCGGGAGGATGCAACCGAGCTGCAGGAGATAGGCGCGTGTCGGCGAGAGGTCGTGTGGGTCGATGGCGGTCATGGATGATCCAACCCCGGCGCCGCCGCCTCGTCGTCCTCTTCACACCCCTCATCGTCGCCGTCTTCGTGGATGGATGCCTCGATCTCCCCGAGGGCCGCGAGCACTGCTTCCTCGTAGACCTCCAGTGGCTTCGACCCCTTGATGAACAGCCCATTGACGAACACCGCCGGGACGCCGGTCGCGCCGATGTCGATCACCTCTTGCGCCTCTTTCGCCACCTGTACCGCGTACACGCGGTTGTCCAGATCGCGATTGAACCGCGCCATGTCCAGGCCGATCGACCGGGCGTATCCCTCCAGGTCGGTCCTCCCCAGGGCGTCACGGAAGGCGAACAGGAGGTCGTGCATCTCCCAGAACTTACCCTGGGCCTTGGCGGCGAGGGCCGCCTCCGCGGCGAGCTGAGCGTCTTTGTGGAGGTTCGGCAAGGGATGATTCTTGAACACGAAGCGGATCTTGTTCGGAAACTTTTCCACGAGCTGCCGCATGATCTCGCTCGTCGATTGGCAGTAGGGGCACTGGAAGTCCGAGTACTCGATCACCACCACCGGTGCGTCTGCCGGACCCTTGGACGGCGCGTCTCCCGGTGAGACTGGATAGATGACGCCGGGCACCGCCTTCTTCTGCTCCTGGCGCGCGGCCATCTCCTGGGGTGAGTGGCCCGGTAGCCACTGGGCCAGCAAGGAAACCGGAAATAGGACAAGGGCGAGGGCAAGAATCAGTGTACGCATGGCGGTTAGCCCACATTTCTTACCAGGGATCGTCGCGCGCGCGCGCGAATGACCGTAGATCCTGGCCGGCCCGCGGGTAGGAGCCGATTCCCATCGGCGACCCAGGCCCGACCGAGCCTGCCGCGCCGCTGGCGCGGGTCGCCGGTGCCACCGGCTCCTACCTCGGACGAGGTGGGACAGGAGATGCGGGCCGTTGCGCGGGGGGAGCAGATTCATGGTGAGAGATGCGGGTCAGATCAGATGGAGCCAGTGACCGTCCGGGTCCTGGAACCCCTTGTGGGGACCGAAGTCGTGGAGGCGAACGCCGTACAGATCGAGGGTTCGTTCAAACGATGACCGCTTGCCAGTGGCGACCTGCAGCCCGATGTGATGCAGCCCCCCCTGGATAAGGCTATCGACCGCCGCCTCGAAGAGCGCGATCTGCTGTCTCCCGAGGGTCAGGGTGACGTGGAAGGGATCCTCCTCGACCACGGTGCAGCCAAGGATCTCCTGGTACCACTGGGAGGTGCGTTTGATATCCCGGCAATAGAGCCCGATGTGTTGGATACCTTCGATGGTGAGTGGTTCCATGGCAGGAGCGAGTCGCATCGCCGGAGCGCGCGGCGTTGGGTGCCACCTGGCGAGCGCATTCTCTCATTTATGGCAAATCTGCCGCGGGAAATACCACAAAAGCCAGCCACTTCCTAACCTGCAATCGCCCCCATGAATCTGCTGCACCCGCGGGACGAGCTGCATCGCCTGGTCGTGTCCTCGTCCGAGGTAGGAGCCGGTTGCACCGGCGACCCGCGCCGGCGGCGCGGCAGGCTCGGTCGGGCCGGGGTCGCCGATGGGAATCGGCTCCTACCCGCGCGCCGGGCCACCCTCTACGCTCATTTGCACGGGCTTCAGATGGTCCCTTGTGAGGCCGCGGTCTGATCCGGATCCCGCTCTGTGTCTACCCCAGCGCCGCCACGATCGCCATGTCGGTCTTGGGCATGGGGTAGTCGCCGAGGCCGCACAACGGTACCCAGCACTGGTCATCCCCGGCCGGCGGCTCGCAGTCGTCTCGCAGGTGCCCTGCGAATGCGTGCAGGGTGATGCGGAAATGGCTGTAGGCGTGGTCGATCTCGGTCAGGGGGGTGAGGATGGGGGTGACCCCATCGACACTATCTTTGGCCAGTCGGCGCGCGGCCGCGGCCGGCTCTTCCGTCACACCCACGCGGTCGCGGGGGAAGCCCCAGAGTCCGGCCAGGAGACCGCGTTGCGGCCGGCGCGCGAGCAGGACTCGCCCGGCGCAATGCAGAACGATGGCCACCTCCCGATGATGGGGAAGGGCACGCCGCTGCCGTTTCACCGGGAGATCGTCACACAGGCCCAGGGCGCGCGCCCCGCACTCGTCACGCCACGGGCAGGTGTCGCAGTCGGGCCGTCGCGGCGTGCAGCAGGTGGCACCGAGCTCCATGATCGCCTGAGTGTAGGTCGCCGCGTCCTTGCCGGGGGTGAGGGTCTCCGCCGCGTGCCACAGGATCTTCTCGGCCACCGTGTCGGTGGGCGAGGCATGCAGGGCCAGCAGGCGTGTGAGGACTCGCCGGACGTTGCCATCCAGGATGGGTGCGGAGATGCCCTGGGTGATGGCGGTGATGGCACCGGCGGTGGAACGCCCGACGCCAGGCAGGGCAGACCAGCCCTGCACCGTGCTGGGCAGCCGGCCGCCGGCGGCAACGATCTGGCGCGCGGCGGCGTGCAGGCTGCGACCGCGGCTGTAGTAACCGAGCCCTTGCCACAACTTCAGGACCTCCTCCTGGGACGCCCGTGCCAGGGCGTCGACGATGGGAAAGCGCTCGAGAAACCGGAGGTAGTAGGGGATCACCGTATCCACGCGAGTCTGCTGGAGCATGATCTCCGATACCCAGACGGCGTACGGATCGCGGCTCCGGCGCCATGGGAGATCGCGGGCGTTCTCCCTGTACCAGGCGCACAGGGTCGCCCCCAGCCTGGGTGCACGTTGCGCGAGGGGACGCTCCCCCGAGGGTGGCCCGTAGGCCGCGGGGGCCTCGGCGGCGGCGAGTGGGTGACTGCTGGGAACGGCCTCGGGAGCAGGTGGCGTCCTGCCAAGGGCGCGCATCAGGTTCACCAGGATCGCCGCGGACGCACCCCAGACCTCGTGGCGGCGGTAGCGGATCGAGTAGATCGGCCGCAGGCGGGCGCCGTCCCAGACCCGACGCACCGTCACGTTAGTCGGATCGAGGAGGTGGGCGAGCGGTGCCTCGATCAGCCGGGCCACCTCGCGGCGGGCGACCGCGTATCGTTTAGGTCGGGAGCAGAGGCCGACGAAGGGCCGGACCAGGAAACCGCTGCTGGTGACGAGGTCGTCGAGCTGGCCGAGGATGTGGACCTGCCGCGGGTCCAGGCCCACCTCCTCGTGGGTCTCCCGTAAAGCGCATGTGAGTAGGTCCCCATCGTGTCTTTCCAGTCGCCCGCCGGGAAAGGCGATTTGCCCCTTGTGGTGGGGGACTTCATGGGTGCGCTGCGTCAAGAGGCAGCGCAGCTCTCCGTGGTCTTCGAAGATAGGGACCAACACCCCGGCCTGCGGCTGCCCCTCAACCGGGTTGCGAGTGGTGGGAGAGCGCTGGAGCGTCCTGGTAAGCGCAGAGAGAGAGACCACGCCGAGAGTCAACGGGATGGGCTGCGCCTCGGCAAGCACGAAAAAGGCCCCGGAGGCAACGCCCCGGAGCTCCGCACGGAGACAGTAACGATCCGTGGCACAGCCGCGCCGACCGTCGCTATCTAACCCCTCGTCTCAATTTTGAACAACGGCAGACCGGAGTGGTGAAAAATCACCACCAGCCGTGCAGCCACCAGTCCGGTGGCGGCCCCGGTGACAATGGCCGCGGCGACCAGCATGGGTACGAGGTGTAGTAGGCCCGGGTTGGGGATGAGCAGAAAATACACGGTGGCGATCTGGGCGAGGATGTGCGCTAGCGCGCCTAGCACACTGAGCCCCAGGGCGCTCAAGAGCGGACCTGCGAGGGGCCGGCATGCCGCCATCACTGCCCAGGCGGCCAGACCGCCGGTCAGGCTCAGGAGAAAGCCAGGACCGAGGAAAGTGCCGATCAGCAGGGCACCGACGAACACGCGTACTACGGTGACGACCAGGGCCGCTCGCGGCGAGTCGATGAGCAGCACCACCAGGGTGACCGCGTTGGCGAGACCCAGCTTCACTCCCGGTAGCGGCGAGGGGATGAGGGCCTCGACGGAATGGATCGCCACCGCCAGGGCGGCGAACCACGCCAGGTACACTTGGCGTTCGATTGTGGCGCCGTCAGCCATGGTCGTTCATCGGTCGGCGCGACCCTTCTCGTCGACGGCTCGCGGCGGTCAGCCGATCGCCAAAAAAGACACCCTGGGAGTGGGGCGAAGCCCCATCGCGGCTACGGTATCCGCGCTCCCAGGGTGATGGTGGCGCTGGGGTGCATCCCAGACCGCCTTTTCCTTCTGCCGTTACCGCCCGAGTCGGTCGAGCGGGTCAGGTGTCGGGCGAACGTTGGCTGGCATTCTAGGATGCCGCCACCTCACTCAACATGTTCACCGTAGGACTGGGACAATCCACTGGACCACCTCCTTTCTCGACGGTGCCCTGCGCCGGAGTCCAGCCTCCGCCGCGTCCCACAACCCACCGCCGATCTGGGTGCGGGAGGCGCCCCCGCCCACCGGGGACTCGGAGGGGAGTGAGCCCTCCTGGGATTCATTTGAAATTTATCGGCTTCAGTATAGATGAAGTGTGAGGCAGCCGTTCAACAACCTTTTGGGCGCCGCTTTCCTGAACCCCTCTTCGGCCGGAGAAGTGAGGAAGTAATGGGCTCCGGCCGCGACGATCGCACGGTGTCTAAGGCGGCATGGCATCCGCGGGGCGTGGTGGTGGACAGGGCCGTACCGCCCGACCCGAGGTATCGCCGTGCAATGTGCTAAGAACAGGGTAAGGTGTCTCCCGCAACCGGCAGGGTTTCGGTACGATCTCCCCCTTTCCGGATCCGTCACCCGTGGCAGCACTCCGATGTCGATCGATCATCACTTCGAGTCTCATCCGACGGTCCAACAGTTCAAGTTGGTGAATATGAAGGCGGAGCACCTCGACGCGGTTACCGCGATCGAGAAGGAGTCGTTCACCATGCCATGGGCGCGCGCAAGCTTCGCGCGCGAGCTCACCCTTGGCCACGCCCATCCCATGGTGTGCCTCTCCGGCGACACGGTGGTCGGTTATATCTGCCCGTGGCTCACCGCCGATGAGGTCCAGATCCTGCGTCTGGCCGTCGCCCCCGCCTTTCGGCGCCGTGGCGCCGCCGCCACCATGATGAATGCCGTCATCGACCAGGCGTATCAGCTGGGCGCCCACTGGATCTTCCTCGAGTTCGAGGAAGGCAACCACGCCGCCGAGTCCCTGTATCAGGGAATGGGGTTTACCATCGAGTCGATCCGGCCGGACTATTACGGGCGCGGGCGCCACGCCCTCGTGATGGTCCTGGACCTCGAAGGCGAGTGGGACGGCGAAGGGGTGTGACTCACCCGCAGGAGGGGTACCCGATGGATCCTCGGCCGGTCTCCGCATCGCGGGTCTCCTCGACCCACCTGGTGATGCCCAACGACACTAACGACCTGGGCACCATCTTCGGCGGCAAGGTCATGCAATACATCGACACCATGGCGGCGATCGCCGCCATGCGTCATTCCCGCCGGGTGTGTGTCACCGCCTCCCTCGACCGGCTCGATTTCCACGTGCCGATCGAGAGCGGCCACATCATCATGTTGCGCGCGTCGGTGAACCGTGCCTTCACCACCTCGATGGAGGTCGGCGTGCGGGTCGAGCGCGAGAATCCCCTCACCGGCGAGATCGCCCACACCGCCTCGGCTTATCTCACCTTCGTCGCCCTCGACGAGACCGGCCGGCCGGTGGAAATCCCGCCCCTCGCACTGGAGAGTGCGGAGGAGCGGCGGCGGTTTGATGAGGCGTTGGCCCGGCGCCAGGCGCGCGGGCGGTGAGCGCGCTTTCGCCACCAGCGATTCCCTCGTAAGATTTTAGTGACTCAAATGGCGATCACCATGCCCGATGGATTGAAGCTCTTCCCTGCCGAGCTGCAGGCGATGATCGACGAGACCCAGCGCCCCCTGGTCTTTCTCGACGTGCGTCCAACGGCAGAAGTGGAGCAGTACCCTTCGCCCTTTCCGGAGGCTGTTACCATTCCCCTGGACGAGCTGGAGTTCCAGTGGGAAGAGCTTGCGGAGGATGACGAGATCGTGATCATCGACCACAAAGGGCTACGCGGCGTGCGGGCGCTGCAGTTTCTCGCGGCCAAGGGGTTCGAGCGGTTGTGGATGTTGAAGGGCGGCCTCGCTGCCTGGGCCGTCGCGGTCGACCCCACCTTTCCGACTTACGAGGGGGAAGATTAAATTGCCGTTGCAGGCGCGGTAATTCGCGCCTGAGGATCTGTACCGAGGACCATCGATGGATACTCCCGACGCCGATCACGAGACCCGATCCGAGCGCGCCTACCAGGCGCAGATCTACTTCAACCTCGGCTACCGCCATCAGATGCAGCACCAGCTCGACCTGGCGATCGACTTCTACCAGAAGTCGATCGAGACCCTGGCCACCGCCGAGGCCCACACCTACCTGGGCTGGGCCCACAGCTTCGCCGGCCATTACGACGCGGCGATCCGCGAGTGCCTGCGGGCGATCGAGATCGACCCGGACTTCGGCAATCCCTACAACGACATCGGCTCCTACATGATGGCCAAGGGCGATCTCGACGGCGCCGAGCCGTGGCTGAAGCGGGCGCTCCTCGCCCCGCGCTACCAGAGCTACTGCTTTCCCCACTTCAACCTCGGGCGCGTCTACGAGGAGCGCGGGGAGTTCCGCCGCGCGGCCCAGGAGTACCAGCTTGCCCTCGGCGAGGACGAGGCCTTCCGCCCGGCCGAGGAGGCCCTGGCGCGGGTGCAAACGTTGATCGGCGGGTGATGCCCGCCGTGGTGCTCACCGATCGCCCGCCGCTGTCACCTCCACCACAACGTCTCCCTCGCCCTGGCCCGCGGGGAGGCGGAAGCAATGGCCGACCCGCGTATCGGGCGGCACCTTTACCGTGATGCGCCGCGCCATGCCGGAGGCCTGTGGCAGCTCGAGGGAGATCGTCCCGCCGCGGCGGCGGAGATCGTCGGCCAGCGCCACGCGGTAACGCCGCGGACCTACCGGCTCGGCCGGTGGCGACGCCGTCGGGTCACCGCTGCTCGCGCTGCGCATGCGGCGCAGCAGCCGGGCGCCCACGAGGAGCTGTTGCCCAGTGCGCAACGCTCGCACAATGAGCGCCGCGCGACCGCCCAGCAGCGGGCCTCCGATCAGCAGCCCGCCGAAGATCAGCACCGCCCCGGGCCCCAGCACCTTGCGCACGAAGCCGCGGTCGGAACGCAGGCCGTGGCGCGCGAACTCCCGGCGCAGGCGCTCGAACATCTCCTGAAAGTCGCGTGACGCGAACAGGTCGCGGAACACCTCGTCCGGATCGACCTGGCTGGTGCCATTGTCACGGCCCGCGGCGGGCGCGGTGTGCACGCCGAGATCGTACGCCTCCCGGCGCCTCGGGTCGGATAGCACCCCGTAGGCGAGGGTGATGTGTTTGAAGTGCTCGGCCGACTCGGGATCGCCGGGGTTCCGGTCCGGGTGGTAGCGCAGGGCGAGACGGCGGTAGGCGCTCTTGATCTCCGCGAGGCTCGCGTCCGGCGCCACCTCGAGAAGCCGGTAATAGTCTTCCTGAGTCTGCCGGGTGTCGTTCATCGCCCATGCGCCTTGCACACCCTCGCCATTATATGCCCCCCGAGGGGGGCGTCTGTGCCCTGTGAATCGCCGAGGTCGAGCAGGACATTTTAGCTACTTTACAGGTCACGCATTGAACTTTGATGTCGGTTTGATATACATTCCGTCCCGTTATACACGGAGTTCATGTATAGGGCCCGGTCGGGTGTGGGGGCCGTAGGCGGCCCAGAGTGATGGATTCCCAACAATCGTGGAGGTGGCAGTTCATTCCCAGTAACCAGTAAGTCACGCGTGCCTGCGGGTCGAGGAGCCGGAGCGCCCTCGAGGGTACACGCAAAGGGGGAGAGAGCGGTGGAGTACCGTTATCGTCGCCCAGGTGGGGCTCGCCTGTTTGGCGTGTTGGCCGTGGCCATGCTGTCACTGGCAGCTCCATTGGCCACCGCAGATGGACTGGGTTGGCTAGCCGGCCAGGCGCGCGCCGACGGTAGTTACGCGGGCGCCGCCGACGTCTCCACCGCGACACAGTCTACCGCGGAGGTGTTGCGCACGTTTCGTGCGTATGGGGAGTCAGACCAGCCGGGCATCCCGGCCGCCCGGCAATTCCTGGATGCCGAGACCTACCACGGCACGGAGTACCTGGCCCGGACGATTATCGCCCAGGCCGACGCGGGGCAAGACACCGCTGCGCCGATCGCCGAGCTACGGGCGCTGCAGAACCCGGACGGCGGTTTTGGCGAGTTGGCGGGCTTCGCCAGCACGCCCCTCGATACGGCGTTCGCCGTCGAGGCCTTCGCCCGCGCTGGATTCGCTGACGCTCAGGTCGTGGGTAGCGCCATCGCCTTCTTGGTGGACAGCCAGGGGGCGGGCGGCGGCTTCGCCCTCGATGCGCCGAATGGCAGTTCCACCGCGGTGACCGCGGTGGCGTCGGTCGCCCTCCAGCACTACCTGTTCACCTTCCAGGTCGCGCCAACGATCGCTGGCGCGAGCACCTTCCTGCTGGGAGACCAGGGGGCGGGTGGGGGCTGGGCGAGTGACTGGGAGACGGCCCTCGCCCTCCTGGCCCTGGCGCCGGTCACCACGGATGCCGGTCTCTACGGGGCCGCCGTCGCTGCCCTGCGCGATGGCCAATTGCCCGACGGCTCCTGGGGCGGGGACGTCTTTGCGACCGCGCTGGCATTGCGCGCCCTGCACCTGGTCGAGAACGTCGAATTCCCCTCCGATCCGACGGAGGGCACCTTCACGGGTGGGGTGGTAAACGATACTACCGGCCTCCCCCTGCCTGCAGTGACCGTCTCGCTGGACCAGCTAGCCGGACTGGAGGTGGTCACCGAGCTCGACGGCGGCTTCCTCCTCCCCGGCGTGCCGCCGGGCGAGTACACCGTCCGTTATCAGGCCGCCGGCTATACCGGCGCGACCCAAACGGCCCCGGCGATCGCCGGGCGGCTCAGCGACCTGAGGACCATCCGCCTCGTCCCCCTGCCCGATGTCGGCCTAGTCGCCGGCACCGCCACCGATGCCGAGACCGGACTGCCGATCGCCGGGGCCCTCATACAGCTCACCGGCGCCGCCACCGCCTCCACGACCACGGACAGCGGCGGTTCCTTCACCATCGTTGCGGCGCCGGGGGCGGTCACCGTCTCCGCCCAGGCCCCCGGTTACGATCCCGTCAGCGGCTCGGGCACCGTTGTAGCGGGTGCCACCCTGACCTTCTCAACCGCTCTATACCCCGCCGGCACGACGCCCTCCGGTACCACGGTGACCGTCACCGGCGCCGTCGTGGAGGGCGCCAGCGGCCAGCCGATCACCGGCGCCACGGTTGAAATCGTGGGAGCGGCTCGACTGGCGGCCACCGACACCGCCGGGACGTTTGCCATCGCCGAGGTCGCCGCCGGCGACCTGCTCATCGCGGTCTCCGCCACCGGCTACCAGACGGCGCGCTATACCGCCCTGGCACCCGCGGGGGCGACCGTGGATCTCGGCACCATCCGCCTGTCACCACTCCTCGCGGCATCCTCCACCACGGTGACCGGCGTGGTGACCGACGCCCAGACCGGCGCGCCCGTGGCAGGCGCCGGCGTCACGGTGGTCGACCTGGACGCCGGCGCGGTGACGGGCGCCGATGGCAGCTACCGGATCGCGGGGGTAGGCGGCACGAGCTTCACCGTCACCGCCCAGGCGGTGGGTTACCTCACCGCCACTGTAAACGTCGGCCTCGCCCAGCACGGGACGGTGACCGTCGACATTCCGCTCCAGCGCGGTGCCGCGAGCCACTTCGACCTCACCGCGGTCACCGCCGCCCAGACGAGCTATCCGGCGCTCACCGAGGTGGAGCTGGACGTCGGGTTGAGCAACACGGGAGCGACAACCCAGTGGACGAGGCTCTACTTGCAGGCGGTCAACGGCGCGGGCGAGATCGTCGACCAGTACCCGGACGTGATCATCCCCCTCGGGGGCGACCCCACCGCCGCCCTGGTCGCGGTCGATCCGGGCGTCCCGCTTATCACCGAGGTGGAGTGGGATACGGCGCGCCACCCCGCCGGCAACTACCAGGTAGTCGTCCAGGCCTTCGACGGCACGAACGGCCGGCTCCTCGCCGAGCGCGGCATCCCGATCGAAGTCCAAGCCACCAACCGGATCGGTGGCCATGCGGCCTTCGACCCACCCATTGCCCAGTTGGCGGCCCAAAAGCCCGTGCAAATCACGGCCACCCTCACCAACCGTGGCAACGAGCCCATCGCCGCCTCCACCGTCACCGCGCGCGTGTCGCTGAAAAACGCGGGGTTCGCGCCGCGCACCGACCTGGTGGACGTGGCGGCGGTCATCACAGATGAAGGGCTCGAGTCGCCGCGCGGCATGGATGTCGACACGGCGGGCAACGTCTACGTGGCGAACCGCACGGGAGGCACGATCTCCAAGATCGTCGCCGACGGGACCGTGGCCGAGGTCGCCGCCGGCTTCACCAGTCCGGTGGATGTGGACGTAGACAGCCAGGGCAACCTCTATGTGCTGAATGAGCGAACGAGCTTCGTCCGGATCGCCATTGACGGCACACGTACGGAGGTGCCCACGGGCCTATCGTCTGGCCAGCAGGCCATCGAGGCCCTGGCCGATGGCCGGGTGCTCATCGCGCGTGGCAACGCCCTCTACGAGGTGACCCCGGCCGGGGAGGTCAGCGAGAGGGTCGCGGGCGGGCTTGCTCGCCCCCAGGGCATCGCCGTGGACGGCCAGGGGCGGGTGTTCATCGCCAACCGAGACGAGAACAAGGTATCCGTCTTCGCCGGGGGCGCGCTCGCCACGTTCGCCGCCGGGATCCCACAGCCGTACGGGATCGACATCGACGCCGGGGGCAATCTCTACGTCACCAGCTTCGGCGACAACAGCCTGGTCAAGGTCACACCCGCTGGCGTGACCACCACCATCGCAACGGGCCTGTCCGGCCCCTACGACGTGAAGATCGCACCGGGCGGCGACTTCGTGGTGGCGAATGCCAATGCCGACGAGATCGTCACGGTTACGCCCGCCGGCGAGATCTCCGTGCTCGTCGGGCCGACGACCTACATCCCCACGGCCGCGGCGTACGACGTCGCGGGCAACCTCTATGTCGGGAATAGTGGCTGGAGCAACGTCCGCCGATTCGCGGCGGACGGTTCCGTCGCGACCTTCGCGGTCGGCGTGTCCAGCCCGAACGCCATGCGGACCGCGGCGGACGGTGGTCTCGACCTGCTGGAGGGCGGCAATAGCGTGAGCCATGTGGCGCCCGACGGCACCCGGACCATCCTCGCCGGCGGCCTTTCCGGGGCCTTCGGGATCGTGGGTGAGCCGGGCGGCGACGGCCTCCTGATCACCGAGACCACCCGCAGCCGCATCACCCGCAGCGACGCGACGGGCCTGCTCACACCGTACCTTGAACCTCAGTTGGAGTCCCCGCGCGCCATGCGTGCGACCGCAGGCGGCGACCTATTCGTCCTGAGCTCCCGCGGCTATGTGACCCGCATCGACGCGACCGGTACCGTGACGCGCGCCGCCTCTGGCCTGAGCAATCCCTACGGCCTTGCCGGGGGCGACGACGGCAGCCTCTACGTCAGCAACCACGGCCAGCGGCAGATCGTGCGCAGCGACGCGACGGGTGTCGTCACGGTCGTGGCCACCACCGCCTTTGCCCCCGGCGCGGTGGCCATCACGCCCCAGGGGCAGCTCCTGGTCGCCGAGTGGAATGGCAGCACGGTTTACGCCGTGGACGCATCGGGCATGGTCTCCGAGTACGCGCGGTTCAGCGTCCCGGTGCAGGACGACATGATCGCCGACGCCGCAGGCAACCTGTGGGTGACCAGCGCCTCCTACAGCCGCGTGATGCGGCGCGCGCCCGATGGCACGGAGACGACCTTCGCCCCCCTCACCCGTCCCAGGGGGTTGACGCTGGATGGCCAGGGCGGCGTCTACGTCGCCCTGTCGGGCGCGGTCAAACACATCGACGCCGGTGGGAGCATGAGCGACGTGGTGAGCGGCGGCCCGCTGATTGGCCAGTCGCTGGCCGGCGTGGCCAGCGATCCCGCGGGCCGGCTCTGGGTCCTTGCCGACAACGGGGTGATCAATCGCTACTCCACCGACCTCACCCTGGAGACGCGCTTCACCACCCTCACCTCTCCCAAGGGGATGGTCGTGGCCGATGACGGGGCACTGGTCGTGGCCAACGGCAACGGCACCATCGTCCGTGTGGTCGCTGGCGATCGCCTGCCGGAGATCGTCGCCACGGCCAGCTATCAGTATCTGGCCAAGGGGCCCGGCCCGGCGGTTCTCGTGGCCACGACTGCAAGTGTCAAGCGGCTGGACCTGTCCACCGGGGCAATCACCGACGTGGCCACCGGCTTTGCCAACATCGGCGCGTTGGCGGTTTCCCCCAATGGCGGCTGGTTGGTTGCGGACCGCAACCGCAATCAGCTCGTGTTCTACGATGCCGGCGATGTGGAGGCGGATAGAATTTCGGGGCTGGTTCAGCCGAAGGGTCTCTTGTTCGACAGTGCCGGCGCTCTGCTCGTCGCAAACACCTTCCCGAACAACCTCTCCCGGCTCGGGGATGATGGCCGCCTGGAGCCCCTCGCCAACGTCTCTGCCGTGCGCTACATGGCGTTGGCGGCGGATGGCGGCATCGCCGCCTCGCGCGGCTCCCAGGTCGTCCATCTCGACCCGGACGGCGACATCATCGCTACCGACGCTGCGCCCGACGTCAGCGGCCTCGCCCACAATGCTCAGGGGGAGCTGTTCGCCGCCTCCACCAATGAGGGCGCCTTGGTCAGGTTTGCCGCGGACGGCTCGTACGCAAAGATCGCCAGCGGCCTGGTCGATGCCGTCGACGTGGAGACCAACAGCCGCGGCGTCGTGCATGTCGCCGATGGCACCCGGGGTGTGGTCAACACGATCAATCCGGATCTGTCGCTCTCGTTGCGGCTGACGGAGGTACCAAACGCAACGGCACTGGCGTTCGCGCCTAGCGACGCCCTGTTCGTCGCCTATGGCCTGACGCGGGTCGCCGTGCTGGATCCGGCCGGGGTCCGCACGGAATTGCCGAAGCTCAACGCGTTTACTCTCGGCGGCGAGATCGGTGGGTTGGCGGTGCCGGACGAGGGGACGCCGTTCGTCTCGATCTGGCTCCGCGACACGGTGGTCAAGCTGGCCAGAGCGGCGGCTCTCCCCGAGGTCCAGCCGGGGGACGTGGTGTTTACCGCCACCGCCACCTTGCCGGACCTCAGTCTGGCCGGGGAAGGGGTTCCCGTGATCTTCGGCGCCTGGACTCCCGCGGCCAGCGGCGACTACCTGGTGGAGGTGAGGGCCGATGACGGCCAGACCGAGGGGGTCCTGAGCAACATCCTCCATGTGGGGCCGCAGGCGGACGGCACCCTCGATCTCGCCCAGGCGCGGGTCTCGCCGGGGGATCGAGCCGTGCCAGCCACCCTGCGGGTGGTTGGCGCAGACTCCACCGCGATCACGCGTATCGACGCCCAGGGCACGACCTTGGCCGCCATTTCCGGGGCCCAGGGCCGCGCCATCGGCGCGGACAGTCGCGGCAATATCTACGCGGCGGACACGACCCGGATCGTGCAGATCACCCCGGACGGAACGGTCGGCGACTTCGTCACCGGGCTGGCCGTCGGCTATGGCCTGGCGGTCGATTCTCACGACAACCTCTACGCCGTCGGCCGGCAGAGCACGGCCAATGCGCGGGACGTGCTCAAGATATCCCCTGCGGGGGAGGTCACCACGCTGGCGACTCTGGATGGAACCGCAAGGGCCGTCGCCGTGGATTACGACGATCGTCTGTACGCCGTGGACAACTCCGGCAAGCTCTCCCGCATCCACGGCGACGGCACCGTGGAGGGCATCACGGCGACCGGCCTCTACCTGCCCGCGGGGCTCACCATCGACGCCTACGGAAATTTCTACGTCCTCGACAGTGGGAATCAGATCATCAAGGTCTCCGCCGACGGCCAGACGACCTTCTATTTCGATCGGGCGCAATTCGAGTACGAGGGAGTCAACGTTACCGCTGACTGTTCGAACAACCTCCTATTCGCCCCATACCAACTGGCACCGTTCAAGCCCACCGCGGGAGAAGAGAACATCATCGTCCAACTGGTGGGTGACACGGGTGAGGTCCGGCAGGTGCTGTATGGCCCGGCCGTCGACTCCTCCATGAGCGACATGGACGTCCTCTTCTACGACCGGATGGGCGACCGCCTGTTGATCTGGACCGACCTGAACAACGGCAAGATATTCTCCTTGCCGTTGGTATGCGGAGGGATCGACGTCGAGGCCCACCTCGTCACCCGCAACGACGTCGACCTCGCCTCCGCCGATCCCCCACCCACCACGGTGATCGATCGCGGCGACGGTAGCGCCGAGTACGTCTGGCCACTCTCCGAGGTCGACATCCGAGGGGAGAGCATCGGGCTCAACCTCCTCTTCCAGGGCCTCACCGAAGGGGAGCAGCGCCCCGCCTTCCAGGACGCGTTCTTGAGCTTCAGCAACAGCTTTGACCCGGGCGAGCCGGTACAGGTAGCCATTGCCATCCCCGAACTCCTGGCCTCCAGCGCCATGGTGGTGGCGTCTACCCTGGACGCCCCGGAGTACGGCTATGACGCGGCGGTGGCGATCACGGCCACCGTGACCAATGACAGCGACGTGCCCTTCGCCGGCACCCTGGCGCTGGCGATCGTCGATGCCGCGGGCGAGTCGGTGGCCGATCTGCCGTCGATCCCGGTGACCGGCCTCCCGGGCCTCGCCTCCGAGCCCTTCACCAGCGAGTGGAATACCGGTGTCACCTACACGGGTGATTACACCCTCGTGGTCCGCCTGCTCGATGGCTTGGGCGGCCAGGTCGCCCAGGGTGAGGTCGCCTTTCACGTGAGGTCGGGCGACCTCACCGACCCGGTAGTCACCACCTCGCTGTTCACCGACCGGCCCATCTACGCGGCGTGGGACGTGGTGGAGATCGGCGGGCGGGTGCGCAATGTCGCCACGAACGCGATCCAGGGAGCCAGTGTGGCGGAGGTCACGGTGACCGATCCGGTGGGGACCATCCTCTTCACGGCCGCTACCCCGATCGCGGCCCTCCAGTCGGACGGCTACCGGGACCTCGCCCACCTCCTCGCCCTGGCGGACGCCCCGGTTGGCCTCTACACGGTGTCCTTGGTCGCCCGGGATGCGACCACCGGCGCCGAGCTGAGCACCAGTCGGACCAGCTTCCAGGTCGCGCGCACCGATGCCCAGGGCCTTGCGGGCGCCGTAACAGTGGCGCTCAGTCGGGTCGTCTTGGGTGAAGCCAACCTCTGCACCGAAAGCGTCACCAACCTCTCCGCCACCGGTGTGACCGGTCTCACCCTGCGCCACCTCCTGGCAAGCCTGGAGAGCGGCGCCGTGGTCAGCGAATCCAGCCGGGTGGTGGACCTCGCCGGTGGCGCGACCCTCACGGACGCAGAGAGCGTCGCCACGGCGGGTCTCCAGCCCGGCGCCTACGCTTGTGTCCTGCAGGTGGCGAGCGACGGCGGGTGGGAGCCGCTGGGAGCGAAGGTGTTCACCGTGTTACCGGTCTCGAATCGTCCGCCCCTCGCCGACGCCGGTCCCGACCAGTCGGCGACGGCCGGAGCGACCGTCACCCTCGACGGCGCCGGGAGCAGCGACCCGGATGGCGATCCCCTGACCTACCGGTGGACGCTCACCACGGTCCCCACCTACAGCACCGCCGCCCTCTCCGATCCCTTCGCCGTCCGTCCCACCCTGCAGATCGACAAGAAGGGCGACTACGTGGCGGAGCTGATCGTGAACGACGGCACCGTCGACGGGGTTCCCGACACGGTCACCCTCACCGCGATCAACACGCCGCCGGTCGCCGACGCCGGCCCCGACCAGCCGGTGTTCATCGGCGACACGGTCACCCTCGATGGCTCCGGCAGCACCGACGTGGACGGGGATGGCCTCACCTACCGGTGGTCCATCGCCGGCGCACCCGCGGACAGCACGAGCGTGCTCTCGGACCCGTCGGCGGTGATGCCGACCCTCGTGATCGATGGCCACGGCAGCTATCAGATCCAGCTCGTCGTCAACGACGGGACGGCCGACAGCACCCCGGATACCGTGGTGTTGGCGGTGGGCAACGTGGCACCGGTGGCCGACGCCGGTCCCGATCAGGCGGTGTTCGTCGGCGACGCCGTCACCTTGGACGGCTCGGCGAGCCACGATGCGGACGGCGATGCGTTGACCTACCTGTGGGCGATCGCCGACCTCCCCGCGGAGAGCACCACGACCCTGTCCGATCCCACCACGGTGACGCCGACCCTGGTGATCGACAGCCACGGCACCTACGGGGTGCAACTCGTGGTCAACGACGGCTTCGCGGACAGTGTCCCGGATCCCGTGGCGCTCACGGTCCTCAACGTCAAGCCGGTGGCTGACGCTGGGCCGGACCAATCGGTCTTCGTTGGCGACCTGGCGACTCTGGACGGCGCCGCCAGCCAGGACGCCGACGGCGACCCGCTCACCTACCTGTGGAGCATCCTCAGCCGTCCCGACGGCAGCACCAGCGACCTCTCCGATGCCACCACCGTCACGCCCACCCTCGAGATCGACGCCCACGGCATGTTCATCGTCCAACTGGTCGTTCATGACGCCTTCGAGGCGAGCGATCCCGACACGGTGGTGCTGGATGTGCTCAACGTGCGGCCGGTGGCCGACGCCGGTCCCGATCAGGCCGTGTTCGTCGGCGATGGGGTGACCCTGGACGGCAGCGGCAGCCACGACGCGGACGGCGATGGCCTCACCTACCACTGGAGCCTCACGACGAAACCGGCCGGCAGCCACGCCGTGCTCGGCGATGCGGACACCGTGGCACCCACCTTCGTCCCCGACCGGGAGGGTCTCTACATCGCACAGCTCATCGTCGATGACGGCATCCTGGCAAGCCTGCCGGCAACGGTCACGATTCACGCGCAGATCCGGAACGCGCCGCCCGACTGCGGGTCGGCCGCGGAGGCGATCGACATCGTCCTGTGGCCGCCCAACCACAAGCTCGTCACGGTCGCGATCGCCGGCATCACCGACCCGGACGGCGATCCGTTGACCGTGACGATCACCGGCGTCACCCA
>DASWHD010000032.1:0-30506 GCA_036393335.1 bacterium | reverse complement strand
CTGGATCCTCTTGGCGTCCGGCCCCATGAGCTCGCGGATGCGCGCCTTGTCCCCCTCGGTGAACTTCTTGGTGCCGGTGGCGCGGACCTCCATGCCGAGGTCCTGAGCAGCGGCGGGTCGACCAGGATGGCGGCCGCTACGCCGCCGGCTGGGGCTCACCCATGCGCCGGCCGCACACCTTGGCCAGCAGCCGCAGCTCGTCCATGAGCTTGGCGAACTTCGCCGGCTTGAGGGACTGGGGGCCGTCGGAGAGGGCGTGCTCGGGGTCGTTGTGGACCTCGATCATCAGGCCGTCGGCACCGGCGGCCACCGCCGCCTTGGCCATCGGCGCCACGTACTGCCAGTAGCCGGTCCCATGGGAGGGGTCGATCACCACCGGCAGGTGGGTGAGCTCCTTGAGCACCGGCACCGCCGAGATGTCGAGGGTGTTGCGAGTGGCGGTCTCGAAGGTGCGGATGCCGCGCTCGCAAAGGATCACCTGCTGGTTGCCCTCGGCGAGGATGTACTCCGCAGACATCAGGAACTCCTTGATGGTGGTGGCGAGGCCGCGCTTGAGGAAGACCGGCATGTGGGTCCGGCCGACCTCCTTGAGCAGGGAGTAGTTCTGCACGTTGCGGGTGCCAATCTGCAGGATGTCCGTGTAGCGCGCCACCAGCTCGATCTCGCGCGGGTTCATCACCTCGGTGACCATCTGCACGCCGACCTCGTCCGCAACCTCGCGCATGATCTGCAAGCCCTCCTCCGCCAGCCCCTGGAAGCTGTACGGCGAGGTGCGTGGCTTGAAGGCACCACCGCGCAACACCTGGGCACCGGCCGCCTTGATGGCGCGGGCGACCTCGGTCATCTGTGGCCGGGACTCCACCGAGCATGGGCCGGCGAAGACCACGATCTCCTTGCCGCCGACCATGACGTCGTGGACCTTCACCGTGGTGGGCTCGGGCTTCACCTCGCGGCTCGCCAGCTTGTACGGCTGGAGGATTGGCATCACCTGGTCGACCCCGGGGAGCACCTCGAGGTCTTGGAGGATCATCTTCTGGCGCTGATCGCCGATGGCGCCGATGACGTTACGCTCCACGCCGCGCATCAGGTGCGGCGTGTACCCGCGCTCCTCGATCTGGTTGATGACGTGCTGGAGCTGGTCTTCCGTGGCGTCGGCGCGCATCACGATGATCATTGCCGGATTCCTTGCGAAGGGGTCCAATTCGCCAGCCGCAGGGGCGGGTCGGCTGCCAGCTTATGCAACGGCGAGACGAATCAACACCAGACCTTTTCGCCGATCTCGGCGACAAAAGCCAGCCGGCCGCCACGCCGGCCGCCGCCGTGGCGCGGGTGGTGATCCCGGCCACCGTCGACCGCCCCTTCGACTACGCCGTTCCCGCGCACCTCGACGGCGCCCTGCGCCCCGGGCGGCGGGTGGTGGTGCCCTTCGGCCGCCGTACCCTCACCGGCTTCGTCCTCGACCTGCAGGGGGCGAGCGACGTGGCCCCCGGCCGACTGCGCTCGATCCTCTCTCTGGCGCCGGAACCGGCACCCCTCCCGCCGGCGGTGCTGGAGCTGTGCCTGTGGGCCGCGCGCTATTACCAGGCGCCCATCGCCGAGGTATTGAAGGCGGCCCTGCCGCCCGCCACGGTGGGTGAGAGTAACGGCGTGCCGACTCGCCAGTGGGTCGTGCCCGAGGCCGTGGCGGCGCCCCCTGAGGACCTCACCCGGCGGCGCCGCGAGCTGTGGCAGGCCCTGTGCGACCTCGGCCCCGCGCCGGTGGCGGAGGCGGTCGCCGCCCTCGCCACCACCCGGTCCACGCTCCTGGCCCTCGCCGCCGCCGGGCTGGTGCGGCTGGAGGAGCGGTCGTACCTCGCCGGTGTGGAGACCGCCGGGGTCGGGGAGGGCCGGGTCCACACTTTGACGGCGGAGCAGGAGGCGGCGCTGGCCGCCCTGCGTGCCGCCCTGGGCAAGCCGCACCCGCGGCCCCACCTCCTCTACGGCGTCACCGGCAGCGGCAAGACCGAGGTCTACCTGCGCCTAGCGGACGAAGTGATCGCGGCGGGCCGCCAGGTGCTGGTGCTGGTGCCGGAGATCGGCCTCACCCCGCAGGTCGCTGGACAATTCCTCGCCCGCTTCGGGGCGCGGGTGGCGGTGCAGCACAGCGGCCTCTCGGCAGGACAGCGCCGTGCCCAGTGGCAGCAGATCGCGGAGGGGAGGGTGGCGGTGGTGGTCGGTACCCGCTCCGCGGTCTTCTCCCCCCTGCCAATGGTGGGCCTGATCGTGGTCGACGAGGAGCACGACACGGCCTACAAGCAGGAGGAGAGCCCGCGCTACAACGGCCGCGACCTCGCCCTCGCCCGCGGCCAGCACTCCGGGGCACTGGTGGTGCTGGGCAGCGCCACGCCCTCCTTCGAGGCTCTACACGGCGCCGCCACCGGCCGCTACCAGCGCCTGGGGATGGTGGGACGTGCCACCGGCCGCGCCCTCCCCGACATCCACCTGGTGGACATGCGCCGCGCCCCGCAACGCGGCCATTTTTCGGTGCGGCTGCTCAAGGCGATCGAGGAGCGCCTGGCGCGCGGCGAGCAGACCCTCCTGTTCCTCAACCGCCGCGGCTACGCCCGGGCGGTGCAGTGCACCGCCTGCGGTGAGGCGATCGGCTGCCCGCACTGCGCCGTCATCCTGACCTACCACCGGGCGGGCGGTGTGGGGCGGTGCCACTGCTGCGGCTACCAGGCGGCGCCGAGCCTGGCCTGCCCCGCCTGTGGCAAGACGAGCCTGCAACTGATGGGGGTCGGCACCCAGAAGCTGGAGGAGCGCCTGCGCGGTCACTTCCCCGACGCCCGCATCGTGCGCATGGACCGGGACACCACCGCCCGCCGCGGCGCCCACGGGACATTGCTGGAGCGCATGCACTCCCGCACGGCAGACATCCTCCTCGGCACCCAGATCGTCACCAAGGGCCACCACCTGGGTGGCGTCACCCTGGTCGGGGTGATCCTCGCCGACCTCGGCCTCCAAGTGCCCGACTTCCGCGCCGGAGAGCGTACCTTCCAGCTCCTCTCCCAGGTCGCCGGCCGCTGCGGCCGGGAGGAGCCGGGAGAGGTGATCCTTCAGACCTACCAGCCAGACAACTCGACCCTCCAGGCGGTCGCGGCCCACCACTACGACGGCTTCGCCGAGCGCGAGCTAGCGACCCGCCGTGCCCTGCACCTGCCGCCCTTCGGCCGCCTCGTCCTGCTCGCCGCCGAGGCAATGCAGGAGGCGGCGGCCCGCGCCCACATCCAGGAGGTCGCCGCATGGTGGCGCGACCACGCCGGCGACCGCCTGCGCGTCCTCGGCCCCACCACCCCCATGGTGCCGAGGGTCGCCGACCGCTACCGCTGGCAGCTCCTCCTCGTCGGCCCCCGCCCGCCCCTCCACGCCCTGCTGCGCGATTTCCGCGCCACCCCCCTGGCCGCCCGCCTCCCCCGCGGCGTCCGCCTCAAGATCGACGTCGATCCCCTACAGGTGGCGTGACGGCCCGCCACCGTAGGGGCACGGCATGCCGTGCCCCTACCGGGCGAACGGTTCGGTCGGCCGGTACCTGGGTCCATTCCTACGATTGTCCGATCGTTCAAATCCGCAGGTGGGCGATGGTAGGCACGGGGCCAGGCCGCCCGGCGAGTTCCGTGGGGCGCCGACGCGGGTGGGGAGGCGATCCTGCTTCGTTCCTCAGGTGATCGCCGGCGGGACCCATGTCCTCGTCGCCGTGATGTGACTGGTCCCCGACTGTTGCATCGCACGAGCCCTGGCCTCACGCCGCGAGGGATGGCCGCGCGCCGGTGTCTGAGACCGGGGTGCGATGGTGAAGGGGAGGGGTTCCGGAGATCCGGCGGTGGCGTATGCTGGCGCCGGACAGACCGAGAACGCACGATGGCGACCCTGACGTTCACCCGCAACCTACTGCGCCACGTGGACATCCCGGTTGCGCGGACCGAGGGCGGTACGGTGCGGGAGGTGTTGGAGGGATACTTTACGGCCCACCCGCAAGTACGAGGCTATGTCCTGGACGATCAGGGCGCCCTGCGCAAGCATGTGGCGATCTTCCGCAATCACGAGGTGATCCGCGACCGCACCGGCCTGTCGGATCCGGTGCGGGGGGACGACGAGTTGTTCGTGGTGCAACTCCTTTCGGGTGGCTGAGATGGGTGACCGTCTGCTGGTGGCGACGCGCAAGGGGTTGTTTCGGATCGAGCGGGACGGGGCTGGCCGCTGGCGCCTGGGCCCGAGCTGGTTCCTGGGGGACCGGGTGTCGATGGTCCTGCCCGAGCCCGGTGGCCGGCGACTCCATGCGGCCCTCGACCTCGGCCACTTCGGCGTCAAGATCCAGCGCTCCGAGGACGGGGGCGAGACCTGGTCCGAGGCGCCGGTGCCCGCCTTTCCGCCGAAGCCGGAGGGGGTGGTGGACAAGGATCCCATGCGGGGGATCGAGATCCCCTGGAGCACCAAGATGATCTGGGCCTTGGAGATGGGAGGGCCGGGCGAGCTGTGGTGCGGCGTTCTGCCGGGCGGCCTGTTCCACTCCGACGACGGCGGCGAGACCTGGGCCTTGGTCCGCGCCTTGTGGGACGACCCGCGGCGGCAGAAGTGGATGGGCGGAGGCTATGACTTCGCCGGCATCCACTCGATCCTCGTCGATCCTCGGGATGCCCGGCACGTGACCGTGGCGGTCTCCGTGGGCGGCGTATGGACCACCCGCGACGGAGGCGAGCACTGGGAGTTGATCGGCTCCGGCCTGCGCAACGCCTATATGCCGCCGGAGATGGCGGGCGACCCGGTCTCCCAGGATGCCCACCGAGTGGTGTGCTGCCCCGCCCGCCCAGATCGCCTGTGGATGCAGCACCACAACGGGATTTTTCGCAGCGACGACGGGGGAGAGAACTGGCAGGAGCTGAGCGACGTCCCTCCTTCCAGCTTCGGCTTCGCGGTCGCCGTCCACCCCGAGGAGCCGGACACCGCCTGGTTCGTCCCGGCGGTGAAGGATGAGCAGCGCATCCCGGTGGGCGCACGCCTGGTGGTGACCCGTACCCGCGACGGGGGCCGGCACTTCGATGTCTTGCACCAGGGTTTGCCCCAGGGACCCGCCTACGACCTGGTCTATCGCCACGCCCTGGACATCAGCAAGGACGGGGAGAGGCTGGCGTTCGGCAGCACCACGGGGTCTTTTTGGGTCAGCGAAGACCAGGGAGAGACCTGGCAGGCGGTCAGCGAGCACCTGCCGCCGGTGGTCTGCGTGCGGTTCGAGGAGTGATTGGTTTGTTTGCCTGGACCCCAAGCCCGAGCAATGCCGGGACAATGCAGTGGAAGTGGAATCACGCAGGCACGCAGTGGACGAAAGCACGAAAAGGACCTCTCCAGACGTTTCGTGTTTTCCCATTTTCGTGCTTTCGTGTTCCTTATTCGTGCGGGTCGGTTGGATGGAGATGAGCTGACGTCAGAGGCAGTCGCCGTAGATGCGAACGGCGAAGGCCGTGGGTCCAGCGGCATCGGCCATGGATCGCGGCGAACGGGGGTGCAACATGAAGATCGGGATCATCGGCTCGGGGGTAGTGGCGCAGGCCCTGGGCGGCGGGTTCCTCAAGCATGGGCACGAGGTGGTGCTGGGGACGCGCACGGCGGGCAAGCTGGCGGCGTGGGCGACGCAGCATCCCGCGGGGCGGGTGGGGAGCTTTGCGGAGGCGGCACACTTCGGGGATCTGGTGGTCCTCGCGGTGCGGGGGGCCGTAGCCGCCGCGGCGCTGCGGCTCGCGGGGGCAGAGAATCTCGCCGGTAAGCCGGTGATCGACGCCACCAACCCGATCGCCGATGCGCCGCCGACCCATGGCGTGCTGCGCTTCTTCACCACCCTCGATGAGTCGCTCATGGAGCGGTTGCAGCGCGCATTTCCCGGCGCGCACTTCGTCAAGGCCTTCAACTCGGTGGGCAGCGGGTGCATGGTCAATCCGCAGTTCGCAGGGGGGCGACCGACCATGTTCATCTGTGGCGACGACGAGGCGGCGAAGAGGGTGGTGCGCGGGCTCGTCGATGAGCTTGGCTGGGAGACCGCAGACATGGGCCGGGTGGAGGCGGCGCGCGCCATCGAGCCCCTATGCATGCTGTGGTGCATCCCCGGCTTGCTCCACAACGACTGGACCCACGCCTTCAAGCTGCTGATATAAGGTAAGGGCCTGCCTGCAGGTGGGCAGGGAAGTCGGGTGGGGACGAGGCGGGGCGTTGACTCCAGTGCGGGTTTGATGGAGGTCTTCTGCTAGCCCGCATTTCTCACCACGAATCTACTGCACCCGCGCAACCGCCCGCATCTCCTGGCCGTGTCCTCGTCCGAGCTCTCAACAGGGGTAGGAGCCGGTTTCACCGGCGATCCACGCAGCAGGCCCTGCGGGCCTGGGTCGCCGAAGGCGATTCGGCTCCTGCCGCGGGCCAACCAGGATCTACGGCCGTTTGCGCGGCCTCGCCACGATCCGTGGTGAGAAATGCGGGCTAGAGGAGCGCAACCATGGCGGCGGATCTTCAGACGTTGATTCCCGAGTTCCGGGCGGTGGTGGAGGCGCTGATCGCAGCCTGCACGGCACGCAGGGTGGAGATGCGGCCGTACTTCGCGGTGCGCAGCCCGTTCGCGCAGGCGCGGCTGTGGCGCCAGTCGCGCGCCACGGAGGAGATCCAGCAGAAGATCGCGGATCTCGAAGAGGGCGGCGCACCGTTCCTGGCGCACTGCATCGCGAGCGTTGGGCCGCAGAACGGCGCGCGGGTGACCAACGCGCCGCCGGGCTTCTCCTGGCACCAGTGGGGCGAGGCGGTGGATTGTTTCTGGGTGGTCGACGGCGGCGCCGAGTGGTCGACCCGCAAGGAGATCGCAGGGGTGAACGGGTATCGCGTCTATGCCGAGGAGGCGGCCGCCTTCGATCTCGACCCCGGCGGCTACTGGCGGAGCATGAAGGACTGGCCCCACGTGCAGCTCCGCGCGGTGAGCCATCCGGGCAAGGTAATGTCCCTAGCGGAGCTGGACGCCGGCATGGCCGCCCGGTTCGGGGGGTAGCTCGTCCGCTCGTTGAGCCGTCGATCAGACCGCGCTGTTCCCCCGGGGGAGAAAAGCGGGGTGGGGATTGGGGGGAAAGGCCGAAAACGACTGATTGATTCGCTGGCCGCGCAGCGGCCAACCCTTCCCCCCCACCCCTCATCCCCCATCCCGGCTTTCTGAGAGGGAGGGCGTGCCACCGCGCAGCCGCCTGGCTTGCCGCCCCCCTACGGCTCCTCGACCGCGGGCAGCGCCACGGTGATCGAAGTGCCGGCACCGGGTTTGCTGCGGACGATGAGCATGCCGTGGGCGGTGGTAATCACGCCGTACACCGAGGCGAGGCCGAGTCCCGTGCCGACGGCCGGGAACTTGGTGGTGAAGAAGGGTACGAAGAGCTGCGCCTGGGTCTGCTCGTCCATGCCACGACCGCGGTCGATCACCTCGGCCGTGTGGTAGCGGCCGGGGCTACCCCGCCCGAGGTCGATGCAGTCCTGTTCGCTGAAGGTGCGCGCTCCGGTCCGAACGATGACCGTGTCTCCCGGCGCGCTCGCCTCCAGCGCGTTGACGCATAGGTTGAGGAGGGCGTCGTAGAGGGCCCCGCCGTCCATCTCCACGTTCAGGGGCGTATCGTGGGTCTGCACGGCGATCTCCACCCGGCTGGCGTAGATCGGGGTCAAGAAGGCGGCGACCTGGGCGACGCTCTCGTTGAGGTCGATCCGGTCCACACGACCCAATCGCGGCTCGTTGATGCGCAGCAGGTGGTTGGCCAGTTGGCCGCCGCGCGTTGCCTCCGCGACGATTTCCCGGCCGCTGTTCACGATCGACGACAGACCGCCGTGGCGCTCGGCCTCGTCCACGATCAACTGGGCCTGACCCAGGATGCCGGTGAGTAGATTGTTGTAGTTGTGCGCGATGCCGTGGGTGAGGCGACCCACCGCCGCAAGTTTCTCCGACTGCCAGAAGGTGCATTGTCGCTGGGTCTCCTGGGCAATGTCGCGTACCACGGCGAAGAGGCAGGGCAGTTTCGCCTTATCCACCGGGATCAACGTGATCGCCACCGGGCGGCTCTCGGCGTAGGGGCTTGCCGAGAACATGGCGAGGGAGCCGGCGACGTGGCCGCTCTGACCTTGCAGGGCGTCGGCCAGCGCCGTTTGTACCGTCGTCACGGTATCGCTGGAGAACAGCGCGAGGAACGGTTGTCCGACGACGTCGCCGAGGTCGAGACCCAGGTTCTGTTGCAGGTTGGAGGTAACCTCGCGCACGTCACCCGCCTCATCCAAGGTGAAGATGGTGTCCGGGTGGTACTCCCGCAGCGACAGCGCCTCCGCCTCCGACTCGTGCAACGAGCGGATCCGGGTGCCGGTCTCCACCAGGTTGCCGACCTTGGCCAGGAACAGACGGGTATCAAACGGCTTGCGCAGGTATGCGAGGCTCCCCGCCTCGATCCCTTCCAACTCATCCTCCTCGTTGCGCGCGTGGGCGGTGATCATCATCACGGGGACGTCCTGGTAGTCCGGGTGGTCCTTGAGCATCGAGCACAGGGAGAGACCACGCACCCCGGGCAGGCGGTCGTCCAACACCACCAGGGAGGGGCCGGGAGCCGGCAGGGGCTCGTTATTCAGGAGCCCGGGGATCGCGTATCCCTCACCCCCGCCCACGACCCGGTAGCCTCCGTCCTCGAGGAGAGCGGTGAGCATGTTGAAGGTGTCGGCGTCGTCTTCGACTAACACCACGGTGGGGCGTGGGTCCATGGGCTACTCCGGCTGGGGTGGGCAGTTGGATGGGGTGATGGATCACCCCTATGCTACAGGCTCCATTGTAGCGAGGCGGCACCGGTGGGGTAACAAGTTGCACGTGCCAAGTCCACCTCCGGAGATCGGAACAGAACGCCGTGAGAGACGCGGACTCACCGCAGATGCCATGGGCCTATCGCGCGTCGATCTCCCCATCCAGGCCAAGCTGGCCCTGGCAGTGTTCCTGATCTGGCTGGTCCTGATGCCGGTCACCGCCGGGGTCACCTATCACGCCATGTACGACCGACTGCTCAAGGCGGAGGAACGCTCCCTCGACGATGGCCGGCGGATGGTGGCGAGCCTGATGGAGGCACGGCGTGTCACCGTCGAAGAGGAGATGTACCTGCTCGCCCGAAGCCGGACTCTGCAGCAGCGGCTGTTCTCCACCCTGTATCTCGGGCGTGATGGCGAGATCCCTGCGGGGGTGGACGGAACGGGACCGGAGATCCTCGCCACCTTGCAGGGGTTCCAGACCGGCCGCCTGCCCAAGCATGTGCTGGTGACCGACCTGCTGGGCCACGTCTTTGCGACCCTCGACCGGGGACCAGCGACCGGAGGGACGGCGCTGGATCCCGCCCGCCTGATGGATGGGCCGACCACCCAGTGGTTCCGCTTTGAAGGGTTGCCTTCCCTGCTGGTGGTGGTGCCGGTCGACAACCCCGGTGAGAGAGACGAGGCGATCGGCTACATCGTCGCGATCGAGCCCCTGGACCCGGAGCTGCTGCAATGGCTGCGCCTCAATACGGGTCTGGAGCACGCCGTCGCCGACTACCAAGGCCGGGTGGAGGAGGCGACCAGCGCCGCGCTGCCGCCTTTCATTCCGATCCGCGGCGAACCGCACTCCGGCGCGGTGGTCGAGGCGGGCGGTTTCTTGTTCTCCATCCATGCCGACCCCCAGGCGGACTTTCTCCTCCTGTCGGCGGCGCCGGTCGACCTCGTCACGGCGTCCGCGCGCGGTGCAGCGCGCTCCACGGTGATCGCGACCTCGCTGGTGGGGTTTCTCCCCATCCTGCTCATCATCGCCGGAGGGCAGCGCCTGCTGCGCCCCCTCTCGCGGCTGACGCGGCGCATGGCCGCCTACGTCGGCCCGGGCGCACCCGCGGTGCAACGCGATCAGGTCGTGACCCTGGAGAAGGCGTTCGCGGCGATGGTGGGCGCCATCTCCCAGCGCGAGACTCGCCTGCGCGAGGCGGCGGAGCGACTCGCGGCGGCCAACGTGGAGCTGACCAGCCTCGATCGCCTCAAGACCGAGCTTCTGGCCAACGTCTCCCATGAGCTGCGCACTCCCCTGGTCTCCATCCGCGGGTACGCGGAGATGATCCGCGACGGCAAGGCAGGGCCGGTCACCGAGAAGCAGAAACAGTTTCTCGACGTGGTCCTGCGCAACACCGTCAACCAGGCGCGGCTGATCGACGAGCTGCTGGAGCTCACCACGCTGGGGGAGGGCCACGAGGCCCTGCAGTTGCAGGTGCGCGACCTGCGACCGGTGCTCATCCAGGCGGCCGACGACTACCGGCCGGAGATCAAGAAAAAGGGCCTCCAACTCAGCGTCGAGCCGGGCGATGTCCCCTTGCGGGCCGCGATCGATAGCCGGCGGATCGGCCAGCTACTCGCGAACTTGCTCAGCAACGCGGTGAAGTTCACCGCACCGGGTGGCGCTGTGGCGCTCCGCACCGAGCTGTCCGGAGAGGAGATCCTGGTGAATGTGACGGATAAGGGGATCGGCATCCCGGAGGGGCAGTTGGAGCAGATCTTCACGCGCTTCCACCAGGTGGAGACCGGCATGGCGCGCACCTACGGCGGAGCCGGCCTCGGGCTGGCCATCGCCCGGCGCATCGCCGAGCTCCACGGTGGCACCCTTACCGCGACCAGCCGGGAGGGCGAGGGCAGTACCTTCACCCTGCACCTGCCGGTGGCGAAGGGTTAGCAACCCTCCCTCTCTACCACACGTCCCGCCGCGCCCGGGCATCGGGAGAACCTGGGAAGACGGGCTGGGGATTGGGGGATGGGGGATGCGGGGAGGGATGAACATGACCCAACGATCCGCTGGCCGCGCCGCGGACATCCCATCCCCCACCCCTCATCCCGCTACAACACAGAGGTAGGTCGGACTCCGCCCGACAGGTTGGACAGAGCCCGACCGACGCGTCTGCCCTGCACGCCGCGGGCCCCATCCCTGTTACAACCGCGACAGGTAATAGAAGACCGGTGCGGCGAAGGTGAGAGAGTCGAGGCGGTCGAGGAGGCCACCGTGGCCCGGGAGGAGGCTGGAGGAGTCCTTGATGCCTGCACTGCGCTTGAGCATCGACTCGAAAAAATCGCCGCACTGACCTGCAAGACCGATCGCTAGTCCCATGCCCATCGCCCGTGCCACCGCTATCTGGGGGTAGAAGCTGGCGGCCGCCAGCGCAGCCATCACGAGGCTCGCGAGGAGTCCGGCGGCGCTGCCCTCCCACGTCTTGTTCGGGCTCACCGCCGGGAAGATGTGGTGCCGCCCGAGCCGCTTGCCCGCGTAGTAGGCTACCGAGTCGCCGGCCCAGATGGCGAACAGCAGCAGGAAGATGGCACCGACGCCGTTGTCGAGCTGGCGGATCAGGCTCAGGTGGCCGAGGTTCCACGTGACGTAGACCATCCCGAACAGGGTGATCGCGGTGGTGTGGATGGCCCGCTCACGGTTGCGTTCGAGGAACAGGATCCAGGTGAGCAGGGTCAGGGTGCAGAGGCTGAAGGTGGCGGCCGCCGCCGCTAGGCCCCAGTAGAAGCTCAGGCTCAACACCGCGGAGAACGCCAGACCCAGTGGCCGTTTGGCGTGCTCAGGCCGCGCCTTGAAGAGGTCGTAGTACTCGGACTGAGTGACGAGGATGAAACCGGTCAACAGCAGCTCGAACAGGCCGGGCTCCGCCCACAGGATCAACGCAAGGGTCAGGGCACCGAGCCCGATCCCGGTAAGCAGGCGGTCCACGTGTGGCTACTGCTGGCGGAGCTGATCGCCGGTGCGGCCGAAGCGCCGCTCCCGACCCTGATAGGCGCGCACCGCGTCGAGGAATTCGCCGGGGGTGAAGTCGGGCCACAGGGTGTCGGTGATGTAGATCTCCGCGTAGGCAAGCTGCCAGAGGAGGAAGTTGGACAGGCGCAGCTCGCCGCTGGTGCGGATCATCAGGTCGGGATCCGGGTAGGGGGCGGTCTGGAGGTGGGCCGCGAACAGCGCCTCGTCGATCACTTCTGGATCGAGCTGGCCGGCCACCGCCTGCGCCGCGATGCGCCGCGCCGCCTCGGTGATCTCCCGGCGTCCGGAGTAGGACAGGGCGAGGTTGAGGACGATCGCGTCACCGTCCGCGGTCTCGCGGCGCGCCCACTCCACCGTCTCCTGCACGTCCCGCGGCAGCTCCGTCAGTGCTCCAATAGTCTCCAGGCGGACACCTTTTTGCTTCATAGGTTCCACTTCTTTTTTAAGGTAGCGCTGGAGAAGATGCATTAGGGCCGCGATCTCGACTTGCGGGCGCCGCCAGTTCTCCGTGGAGAAGGAGTAGAGGGTGAGGACCTTGACCCCGATCTCCTTCGCCACGTCGACCACCCCCTCGACCACCTCCGCCCCCACCTTGTGGCCGTCGAGGCGGGGCAGGGCGCCGCGCCGCGCCCAGCGGCCGTTGCCGTCCATGATGATGGCGACGTGGCGTGGGATGCGGCGGGGATCGAGCTGGGCGATCTTGGCGATCAGCTCCGTCTGGTCGAGCTTGCGCGGCACGGGGATCCCAAGAGGTTGGCAGATCGGGGGCCGTCGATCTTACGCACCGCCATTCTAACGCCACAAGGGAGCAGCCAGCGGTCTCCCCTTGAGCGCAACGGCGGGCAATGCGACATTCGCCCGCCCTGCCGGCGGTACGTCTCCGTGCGCCGCCACCACACAAGCCCTTCTTCCCGCGCCTCCGTGGATACCGCCACGCCGAGTCACCAAGGTTGCCGCCTCGATCTGCCTGACCGGACCGTGGAGGCGCAGGCGCGCACTCTCGCCAGGGAGCGAGGGTTGACCCTGGCGGTGGCCCGGATCCTCGCCGGCCGGGGAATCGTCCAGGGAGACGCGCTCGACGGGTTCCTCGCGCCGCGCCTGGACCGGATGCACGACCCCTTCCTGCTCCCCGACATGGAGACGGCAGTGGACCGGCTGGCGGCGGCGATCCGCGGCGGGGAGGCGATCGGCATCTTCGGCGATTACGACGTGGACGGCGTCACCGGCTCTGCGATCCTGACCGAGTTCCTGCGGGCCTGTGGCGCCACCGTCTATCCGTATCTCCCGGATCGGCTGAAGGAGGGATATGGCCTCAACGCCCTCGGCCTGGAGCGGCTGGCGGGTCTCGGGGTAAAGGTCGTGGTGACGGTCGATTGCGGGATCAATGCCCGGCAGCCGGCGCAACGGGCGATCGAGCTGGAGATCGACCTGATCATCACCGATCACCACGAGGTGGAGCCGCCCCTGCCCGCGGCCCTGGCGGTGGTCAACCCGAAGGTAGCCGGCTCGGCCTATCCGTTTGTGGAGATCGCCGGGGTGGGGGTCGCGTTCAACCTGCTGGTGGCCCTGCGCCGGCGTCTCGTCGACACCGATTTCTTCCCGGAAGGGGCGGCGCCCGATCTCAAGGGGCTGCTGGACATCGTCGCCCTCGGCACGATCGGTGATATGGTGCCGCTGGTGGACGTGAACCGCGCGTGGGTGCGTCGCGGGCTACAGCAGATCAATCGCCGCCAGCGCCCCGGTTTCCGCGCCCTGACACGGGCGGCGGGCATGCCGGTCAAGCCGCTCACCGCCGGCCAAGTCGCTTTCCAGCTCGCGCCGCGGATCAATGCCCTGGGCCGGCTGGGCGATCCGGCGGCCGGGGTCGAGCTGCTCACCACGCCGGGACTGGGCGAGGCGGACCGGCTTGCCGACCTGTGCGAGGGGGAGAACCGGCGGCGGCGCGCGATCGAGGCGTCGATCCTGGAGGAGGCGATCGCCCAGGTAGAGGGTCGCGGCGGGCCGCGACGGGGGATCGTGGTCTCCTCCCCGCAGTGGCATCCCGGGGTCGTGGGGATCGTCGCCTCGCGGCTGGTGGAGAGGTACCACCGGCCCGCCACGGTGCTCGCCGAGATGGGTGATCAGGCGCGCGGGTCGGTGCGGACCATCGCCGGGGTCGACATCCACCGGGTGCTGACCGGCTTCGCCCACCAACTCGACGACTTCGGTGGCCATCCGTACGCCGCGGGGCTCTCCATCCGCACCTGCCGCATCCCGGCGCTCGCGGACTTTCTCCATGACGCCCTGGAGCGGGGCGTGGCCCCCGAGCGGTGGCAGCGGGCGGTGCGCGTCGACAGTGAGCTGGGCTTCGGCGAGATCGACTTCCGTCTGCTGGAAGAGCTCAAGGGATTGGAGCCGTTCGGCGTCGGTAACCCGGAGCCCATGTTTCTCACCCGCGGGGTCGGCTTGCAGCGAGTGCGGCGCATCGGCGACGGCAGCCATCTGGCGATGGGGGTGACGGCGGACGGCTTCACCTATCCCGCGGTCTGGTTCCGCCAGGGCGACCGGTGCGAGGAGCTTGGCGGTGGCAGCGCGTGGGACCTGGTCTACCAGCTCAAGCTGGACGACTGGCGCGACCAGATCCGCATCCAGTTGCTGGTCAGGGAGGCGCGGCCTCGCTAACCCGCATCTCTTGCCCCGCCGCGTGCTGCGCTGCGGCACCGGTCGATGATGCGCAAGGGGATGGGGATTGGGGCATGCGGGGAGGGGTGGGCGCCGCGGGCCAGCCTGGCGGGTGGACTGCCCGCACCGCGACCGCGGCGGTTGGGTCGGGTAGCTAACAGACGCTTTTATGAATAAAAAAGCATCTTTATGTCGATAAATTGTAGTTTTTTGTAATTGTGATTCATGGGAACCATTCTGTAGCCTGTCGGATGTGATAAATTGGTATCCATTCTTTCGTAGCCATGTACAGCGACGACTTCATACCCAACCACCGAGAGCGGGGCACCACACTGGTCGAGGTGATGGTGACCCTCGCGATCCTCGTCGTGCTCGCTTCAGCGTTCGCGGCCGAAATCCGCGACGTGGGCCCCACCTACCGCTGGGAGCAGGGGACGCAGTCGGTGGTGGAGATCCTGCGCGCGGCGCGGCAGCAGGCAATCGCCACCAACCGCAGGGTGGACGTAAATCTCAGCGCGGGTCGTGTGGCCGTACCCACGGACCCGACCCTCGCGGCGCAGCTCCCGGCCGGCGTGTCCCTGAGCCGGATCCCGAACCAGGACGGCCTGGGCGTGGGCGTCGTGAGCTTCTTTCCGCGTTCGACGTGCAACACGGTAGGCCCGATCGAGGTGAGCATCGCGAGTCACCACGAGGACGAGCCCCCGCGGACGCGGACGATCACACTGGTGATGGCCACCGGCCGGGTGTTGGTGCGATGAGGCGGGCCGCGGACACAGCCGCTGCCGGCTTCACTCTGATCGAGACCCTGGTCGCCATGGGGGTGTTCACCATCGGCCTGGTGGGGGTGAGTGGCATGCTGGTCCAGGCGGCGCGCGGCAATGCGGTCAACGAGGCCCGTACCCAGGCCGGCATCCTGGTGGAGTCGATCCTCGAAGAGGTCGAGGCGCTCGCCGCCGATCCGGCCAACTTCGCCGCCGACGGCGCCTTCGTGATGCCGGAGGGACAGATTGCCCTCTGGAGCGACGCGGCGGCCACCGCCCTACCGCGCGGCGCGCTGTACGTCACCGCCGCCGACTATCTGCTGGCGGGGGAGTTCAGCAACCAGCTCGTGGTGGATGTCGGCTGGGGAGAAAACGCCGACTCGGGTGCGGCGACGAGCCAGCGCGCGCACCGCCGCGGCGCCGTCAAGAGGTTCACCGCGCGATGAATCCGGCGCCGCCGAGAGCGGCGGGGGAGGGGGGGTTCTCTCTCGTCGAGTTGCTGGTGGCCATGGTGCTCTCCCTCGCCGTGGTGGGGGGTAGCCTGATGATCTTTACCAGCCAGCGGCGCGGTTTCGACCGCCAGCAGGAAGTGGTGAACGAGCAGCAGATCGGTCGCTTCGCCCTGTCGACCATCGCCGACGACATCCGCCAGGCGGGCCTGTGGACCCGTGTGACGAGCCCCGCGACGGTGATCGGCAGCATCAACAATAGTCTGGGTGACCCGCGGGCGATCGACGGCACCGACACCCTGAGGCTGCGCTACGTGGGGGAGATGGGGCAGGGGACGGCGATCACCATTGCGCCGCCGACGATCACGGTCGCGAGCCTCGATTTCGACGGCGACCTGGCCCCCGATCTGACGGCCGCCGATTTCGCGAACAACGGCACCGTGCGACTGGCGGTGAGCGAGGGACCGTACGGCACGGTGGTGGAGGAGGTCGACGCCATCGGCCTCGCCGGCAACGTCCTCACCCTGCGCGGGCCCGGCCTGGTGAACAGCTACGATGCCCCCATGGTGGGGATCGTTCACCAGGTCGAGTACACCCTCGACACCCCCCTTGCCGATCTCGACATGCCCAGCCTCTACCGGGAGCGGGTGCGCCTCGACGTCGACGGAAACCGCATCAGCCTCCGCCAGCAGCTCGCCAACTTCATCGACGACTTCCAGGTGGAGTTCGGCAGCGGCATTCCGGATCAGGCGAATCTGGGGGCGGTGGGCGCCGCCAATGTCCGTGCCATTCGCGTGGCGGTGGTGACCCGCAGCGAGGAGGAGGTGCTGCCGGTGGATGCCGCCTTCCCCTTGGTCCAGGACAGCGCGCGTGGCCTGGCGAACGACCGCTACTTGAGGAGGGTCTATGAGCAGACGGTGGCCCTGCGCAACTGATCGGCGGCTGTACCGGGGGGACTCAGGGCGCGCGGAGCGCGGCGCGAGCCTGGTCACCGCCCTCCTGCTCCTCCTCACCCTGAGTCTCCTGGGGGTGATGGCCCTCAATTCCTCGCGCATCGACACCCGCATCGTCAGCAATACCCTCGGGCCGCAACAGGCGCGGCAGACGGCAGAGATGGGGCTGGGATGGGCGCAGGAGCAGCTGCGCCAGCAGCGCGGGGAATGGAATACTCTGCTCGCCAGCCGGCCACCCGGCGCCGATGGCTGGATCCAGCTCCTCGCCGCGGCCCTGCCCGCGGGAGTCACCATTCCAGCGGGGGTACAGGTGTTCCTCCGGGACGACGACGATCTCGACAACAGTGCGACCCAGGATACCAACGGCGTAATCCTCGTGCGCGTGCGCGGCGCATCGGGGAATCCCACCGATCGCGACTACGTGCTCGAGACCCTCGAGGCTGCATTTCAGCGGCCGGGATTCGACACCTCCTACGCCCAGCAGGGTGGCGACGCCGGCAACACCGGGGTCAACTAAGGGTCTGCCACCCGTCACGAGGCGACAGCTATATGAGAAATGCAGGGCTTGAAGCACATGCCATGGATGGCCTACTAACACCTACCGCCGTTGGGCAAGGCCCGGGCTGGGCCGATGCCGAACGCCATGAGACCATGAAACCAACCCTCCGATTCGCTCGCCGCGCCGTTGCGTTAGCGGCCCTGGTCCAGGCTCTGGTTGTCGACTCGGCGGTTGCCGGGCCGTTGATGACGTTCCCCGCCGGGACCTTCATCGTCCCCGTGCAAAGATCGGTCTACCCCTCAGGGGCGGGCGATGCTGTGCAAGCGGCGCCCGGCATGCTGTACCGCTTTCTGCAGCGCGACGGGGTCGTGACCTACCGGGCCATCGAGCCGGAAAAGATCGGTCCCGGCGCGCCGGACTTCACCGTGAGCGCGGCCGCCGGGAGGGTCGTCGACAACTATCGGGGGACCACGGCACCGGACGGAAACCGGGTGTCCTACATCGGCGGCGCGTGGCTCATCGCCCCGCAGTACCAGGCAGACCTCGACGCGGTCCTGGCCGACTCGACTTGGTCGGCGGTGCAGGTCCATCGGGCGGCGGTGCCGTTCACGGCACCGGTCACCGCGGTGCATCAGATCTCCGGCCGTGGCATCGCGTTGCTGGTGAGTAACGATGCGGTGGAGGCGGCCCGGGCGCGAGCCGTGATGGAGTGGTTCCTGCAGCCGAGTGGCCTTGCGGGCGCCCTCGCCACGTTGACCCCCGACCAGATCGTCGCCGGGGCCCTGACCGGTGCGGATGGGCCGGCCGTCTTGCTGGTGCCATACGCGCGCCCGCTTGCGGAGATCACGGCTACGGATCTGACCGGAGTGCTCGGTGCAGTGCACGTTTGGCTTCAGGCGGGAAATACCCTCATCGCCCAGGACGACGCCGTGGCGTTTCTGGAAAACCAGGCCGGCGGGCGATTCCTCACCACCGGTGGGCTGGGGATCAACGGCGTGACCCACGACGACTTGAGTCAGAATCTCACGCCGGCGACGGCCAAACAGACTTCCCTGGAACCGGGCCACTTGGTTGCCCAGACCGGCGATATCGGTGTTTCCGCCAGTTATTGCGCCGACGGACAGCCGTGCGTACCGGGGTCCGGCGGACTGGTGGTCACCTTGCGCCCCTACCAGACCGGAGATTTGACCCTTGCGGGTGCCGGCGACCCCGTTGCTGGCAGCGCGTACCGCCCGACGGTGCGGCGCCTCTATTCCTGGAATACGGACGGCTCCGGCTACCATTGGGACCTTGCGGTGGTGGGCCATGCGGATGGTGGCTGGGCGAACGGTACCGTCGCCTATCTTGGCGGGCGCGTCATTCCCGAGGAAGGCACTGCCGGGTCCCAGATTTCGACGTCGTTGCGGTTGATCTTCCTGAACAATTTCTACTCGGTGGAGGTAGCCTCACAGGTAGCGCGGGTGACCCATGCCGGGGTGACGGTCGACCACGACCTGATCCTCTTCAAGGGCAGCACGTCCGCGGATGGTCGTGGCCATCTGGAGGCGTACGATGCCGCGACGGACCTGACCACGCCGCTGTGGGACGCTGCGGGCGAGATCCCTGGGGACGGCGGCCGCAGCATCTTCACCCACGACGGTTCCGCCGATGCAGCGCATTCACCGAACCTCGTCGCTGTGACCGCGGATGACCCCGTGGTGGCCGGTCTCCTCGCGCGCCAGGAGATTGAGCGCCTGCGGGGTAGGGTCCTCGATGCGACGACGGGTTCCTACCTCGATCTGGCCAACCGCCTGGGGCCGATCGACCACTCCACCGCCGTCGCCGTAGGACCGAGCCTGCTGGTGGAGGGCGCCGGGGAACGACCCCGCAACGCCTACGTAGGCACCCTGGACGGTTTGTTAGAGGCGGTGGATGCCGCCGCCGCGACCGGCAGTCCGGCGGGTAGCGGCGTGGAGCAGTGGGCCCTGGTGCCACGCTCGCAGATCGCCCTCCTCGCCAAGGACGGGTTGGACGCCGACTTGGGCGTGGACGGGAGCCCGACGGTCGCAGACCTCTGGCTCGACCACGACGGCGACGGCGGTGGCGAGTTCCGCACCGTGCTGACGGTGCCGATGGGTGCCTCGAGCCCGCATCTCCTGGCGCTCGACGTCACCGACCGGGCGACACCGCGCGTGCTGTGGGAGCTGACCGACCGTGGCGCCGTCTCCATGGGCTTCGCGGCCAAGACCGCGATGGGCCACATCGTTCAGCCGGACACCGGCGGCAATCCCGTGCGCACCGCGGTGGTGTGGGTTGCCACCAGCAAGTACCGCCAGACGGACAGCGGTGGCCTGTCGGTCTACTGCTTCCGCGTGGCAGACGGCCAGAAGCTCTGGGAGTTCCACAAGCTGTACACCCGCGGCGTGAACGACATCCCACCGCCGGTGGTCGCCGTCGACCCGGACGGTGACGGCTTCGTGGAGACCCTGATCGCGGCGGACAATGAGGGGCGGCTGTGGGCCCTCGCAGCGCGTACCGGCAAGAGCCTCTACTGCAATGACGACCCGAGCTTCTGCGCCGATCCCAAGCCTCTCTATCCGGCGAACAACGGCATCGACGTCGATCGGCCGATCGGCGCCGCCCCCGCGGTCGTCACCGGGGGTGGCCAGCTGATCGTCCTGTTCGGCACCGGCGGGTACGACTGGGCGCCCGCCGAGGACGTCGCGCAGCGCTTTGCGGGCGTACTGGTGCCGGCCCACGGCGAGGGGATCGAGCTATTCGACATCGCCCTCGAGCCGGGTGAGCGGGTCTATGCTTCGCCGGTGGTCGATCGCAATGCTCATTTCCTGTTCCTCGGCAAGAGTCAGGGCCGGGTCGGGGGTGGTGCCACCCCGCCCGATACGGGCGGGACGGCTCGGATCCAGACCTACGACATCTCCGATGCCCTCGCCGGCGATGACGTGGATCCCACGACGGATCCCGGCGACGACATCGTCCTCGGTCAAACCCTGCCGGGCGGGCTGCAGCTTGAGCGCGGCGCCCTGTTCGGTGCGACGACCGATGGCGCGCCGTTCCAACACGGCGACGTCGGTGCTGCCGGGGCGGAGCCGCGTCCCGAGCCCCTGGGCCGTCTCTACTGGCGCGTGGTGTTGCTAGCCACGCCATGAAAGGCGTGGCGTATGGCGCTGCGAGCCAGGCTGTGGTTGGCTGACGAGTAATGGCAGTCGATCTCAGTCCCAACGGTGGCTCCGAGGAAGTGCGCGTCCCCGTCGCGGGCGACAATTTCCCGGTGCTCGCCGGGGAGCATGACCGCAACCTCAACCTGATCGAGAAGCACTTCGGAGTGCGCCTGGTCACAAGCGGCAACGAGATCATCGTTCACGGCGATCAGGCCAAGCGGGTTGCAGGGTTGTTGCGTGACCTGGTGGGGAGCCCCACGACCTGCACGGCGCCGACCGGTGAGCTCGAGCAGTTCCTGCAGCGCCTGGCGCGCCAGCCGGAGACCACCCTCCACGAGCTGCTGCGCCATGAGATCGCGGTGGGGCGGCGGCGGGTCGTGCCGCGCAGCCAGGGGCAGGTCGCTTACCTGGAGGCGATCGCCGATCACGACATGGTGTTCGGTATCGGTCCCGCGGGTACCGGCAAGACCTACCTCGCCATGGCCATGGCGATCCACGCCCTGCGCGAGCGCCAGGTCAACCGCATCGTCCTCACCCGCCCGGCGGTCGAGGCGGGGGAGTCCCTCGGCTTCCTCCCCGGCGACCTGCTGGAGAAGCTCAATCCATACCTGCGTCCCCTCTACGACGCCCTCTACGACATGGTCCAGGCCGACAAGGCGGCGGGGATGCTGGAGCACGGCACCATCGAGATCGCGCCCCTGGCCTTCATGCGCGGTCGCACCTTGAACGACGCCTTCATCATCCTCGACGAGGCCCAGAACTGCACCTCCGAACAGATGAAGATGTTCCTCACCCGCATGGGTTTCAACTCCAAGGTAGTGGTCACCGGCGACATCACTCAGATCGACCTGCCCCAGGGCCAGGTGTCGGGGCTCAAGGAGGTCCGGGAGGTGATGGGGCGGGTGCCGGGGGTCGCGTTCGTCTATCTCGATCATCGCGACGTGGTGCGCCACCCCCTGGTCCAGCGCGTGATCCAGGCCTACGACGAGCACCACGCGCGCCGGCGCGGCCATCGTTGAGCGAGGTGCTGGTCAGCCAGCGGGCGACCCTGGCGCTGGACGAGGCGGCGGTGCGCGACCTCCTGCTGCGGGCCATGGCATTGCTCGCGGTCGACCACGAGGTGAGCGTGCTGGCGGTGGACGAGGCAGAGATGGCGCAGCTCAACCACACGTACCGGGAAAAATCGGGCCCCACCGACGTCCTGTCCTTCGCGCTCAACGAGGGGGAAGAGGGGGAGGCGCAAGATTATTGGCTCGGTGATATCGTGGTGTGCCCGGCGGTGGCGGCGCGCCAGGCGGCCCGGGCGGGTCACGCCGCGGAGCGCGAGACCTGCTGGCTGCTGATCCACGGCCTGCTTCATCTCCTGGGATACGACCACGAGCGCGGTCGCGACGAGGCGCGGCGTATGCGTGACCAAGAGCAATGGCTGCTGAGCAACCTCCTGAACGAACCAAGCTAGCTCGCCCCACGGGCGAGCGGCCCGAGCGACTGGTGCGCGACAGCCGTTACCGGCCCGGCACCTGGCTGGAGAGCGCCAACTACGCGGTCGACGGGGTGATCGCGGCGGTGCGCTCCGAGCGCCATCTGCGTATCCACCTGCTGATCGGCGTCGCGGTGATCATCGCCTCGCTCTACCTCCAGGTCACCCTGCAAGACTTCTTGATCCTCGCCATCGCCATGATGCTGGTGCTGTTCGCCGAGCTGATGAACACCGCCCTGGAGGTGGTCGTCGATCTGGTGACCCTGGAGCGCGACCCCCTGGCGAAGATGGCCAAGGACATCTCCGCCGGCGCCGTCTTGGTGACCGCTTCGCTGGCGGTCATCATGGGCTATATCACCTTCTCCCCGTACCTGCGGAGCTGCTTCGCGATGACCATCGCCAAGATCCATGTGGCGGACGAGCACCTGAGCATCGCCGCCCTCCTCCTGACGATCGTGGCGGTGATCTTCCTGAAGGTGAAGTCGGGCCGCGGCCGTCCCCTGCGCGGCGGCCTGCCGAGCGGTCATGCCGCGGTCGCCACCTGCGTGTGGGCCGCGGTCACCCTGATCACCGCCTCGCCGCTGCTCTCCATCCTGGTCGCGGCGCTGGCTGTCATGGTCGGTCTGAGCCGGGTTACCCTCGGGGTCCACACCCGCGTCGAGGTCCTGCTCGGGGCCGCGGTCGGCGGGCTGGTGACCCTGGCCCTGTTTCAGATGTTGGGATAGCCGTGCGGTTTTTTCGTCGCCACAAGCAGGTCGGTCCAGAGGGCGAGGTACCTGCCGAGCAAGGGGTAGTCGAGGTGGAGGTGCAGGTCGCGGTGGACGAAGCCGCCGAGGCCCCCGACGAGCAGGTCCCGCCCGCAGCCGAGCCCGAGGTGGCCGCCGCGGACGCCACGCAGCGGGAGGTGAGCGAGCCGCCGGAGGGGGCATCTCCCACGCGCAGCGCCGCACCGGCCGCGCCGCGCCGCGGCCTGTTCGCGCGCCTGCGCCAGGCCCTGAGCCGTGGCCTGTTCGGGGCGCTGGGCGACCTCCTGCGCGGGCGCAAGGAGATCGACGCCGAGCTGCTGGAGGAGCTGGAGGCCCTGCTCATCGGCTCCGACCTCGGGGTCCAGACCACCCTCGACATCCTCGGTACGGTGGAGGAGCGCGTCGCGCGCAAGGAGCTTAGCGACCCGGTCGCCATCCGCGGCGTGATCCGCGACCACCTCATCGCCACCCTCAAGGCCAGCGAGGCGCCCCTCACCCTCGCCGCCGGGTCGGGGCCGGCGGTGCTGCTGATCATCGGCGTCAACGGCTCGGGCAAGACCACCACCATCGGCAAGCTCGCCCACCGCCTGCGAGAGGAGGGGCGCAAGGTGGTGATCGCCGCCGCCGACACCTACCGCGCCGCCGCGGCCGAGCAGCTCGGCATCTGGGCCGACCGCGCCGGCGCCCCCCTGGTGCGCAAGGACGCCGGCGCCGACCCCGCCGCCGTGGTGTTCGACGCCCTGCGCTACGCCCGGGACGAGGCCAGCGACGTGGTGATCATCGACACCGCCGGTCGCCTCCACACCGAGGTCAACCTCATGGAACAGCTCGCCAAGATCCGCCGCGTGGCGAGCCGCGAGTTTCCCGGTGCCCCCCATGAGACCCTCCTGGTGCTGGACGGCACCACCGGCCAGAACGCCATCTCCCAGGCCGAGTTGTTCCACCGCTACACCCAGATCACTGGCCTGGTCCTCACCAAGCTCGACGGCACCGCCAAGGGCGGCATCGTGGTCGCCATCTCCGCCAAGCTCGGCATCCCGGTCAAGCTGATCGGCCTCGGCGAGGGCCTGGCCGACCTGCGCGACTTCGAAATTGAACCCTTCGTCGACGCCCTCATGGGCAACGACTGACTACCGTCCTCCGGCGAACTGCTCAACGCAGAGGCGCAGGGACAACCCACACGCTTGGCCCCACGTTCCCTCTCCCTCCGGGAGAGGGCCAGGGTGAGGGCGCTCGGGGCCACATCACGCCTGGGGTCGGCACCCCTACCAACGCCGCCCTTATCCTGCTTCCCCTGAAGTCATAGATAAGGGGGCCGCGCATGGCCGCGGATGGGGCACGGCCCGTCGCGTCCGAGTCCCTCCTCCACTGGCGTGAGCCTTGCCTTCCCTCCTTATCCGCCATCCAGGCGCGGTGACCGATTCCACCCCGCATGAACGAGCGTTCCTCCTCGTCCCGTTTGAGATCGACCAGTACTTCCGCCACCGCTTTTCGGCCCCTACTCGTCGCCGGAGCACGGCGGCGGACATCTCCCACTCCAACCAACGAGTGGGGAAGAACGAGGTGATTTCGTGGGGCCAGTTGCCAGGCCCGATCCGTCTATGGTCTGCTTAAAAAAAGTTTGCGGTTCGGACAAGGGATGCATCACGGGTCTCGTCGATCGTGGACAGCTCCGGCCCCGGCCGGAATCGAAGGAAGGAGAAGGGCGATGGAAGACGGCAAGTCTTGGCACCGGCTGAGTCTGTCACTCCTGGTCTTCTTGGTCCTGATGGCAGCGACGGGGCTCACCGGCTGTCGCGACGATGATGACGACGATGACGACGGTAACGGCCCGTCGCTCACCCAGCTTTTCGCCACCAGCCTGCACGGCACCCGGGACGGCAAAAACACCTGGTACAACGACACGGACGGCTTCCATTCGATGGTCACGGTCGACTACGCCGACCTGCCCTGCGCCGCTTGCCACAACAAGGCCGTCTGGGAAGACCGTCCCGACGCCGACGGTGGCGCCCGCACCTGGACGGAGCCGAGTTGCCTCGACTGCCACGAAAACGAGCCAGGCGACCCCGTTGCCGACACCACCTGCCTCGGGTGCCACAGCCGCCAGGCAACGGAAGTCTCTCTCGGCCTGACCGACGTGCATCGCGACGACCTCGGCATGGGCTGCATGGACTGCCACACCTCCGGCGACGTGCACGGCGACGGCACCGCCTACCCGACCATGTTCTCTCCCGGCGCCATCGACGCCAAATGCAGCAACTGCCACGAGGAGACCGATCTGGCCGGAGTCAACGATTTTCATAACCCCACCCATTTGGGGGCGATCGATTGCTCGGCCTGCCACATAACCAGCGCCATCGCCTGTTACAACTGCCACTTCGACAACGAAGCCGACGAGACCGGCACCATCCTCCACGCCAAATTCGCCAGCGCCAAGTTCGGCGGTCCCGGCGATAAGGCCTGGCGCTTCTTGGTCAACCGGGTCGTGGACGACCAGGGCAATACCAAGATCTTCGCCGGCAGCATGCAGTCGCTGATGGCCGACATCACCGCCGCCAATGCCCCCGGCGAGGACGACCAGGGCGCGACCTTCGTCGGCATCGGTCCCTATTTCAGCCATTCGATCCAGAAAAACGCCATCACCTGCGAGGCCTGTCACGCCAGCGCCGCCCTGCAGCAATACGTGGACGAGGGGCAGATCGACGTCGTGAAATGGAAGCCAGACACCGGGGTGGAAATCGCCCCCATCGACCTGGGTTCCCAGGGTTGGCAGGCCCCCAAGGGGGTGATTCCCGTGCCGCCCGACTACCGCACGGCACTCAATTTCGACTTCGTCGACCTGGTCGACCCGAGCGCCCCCCTCAATGCCAGCAACACCTCCTCGAGCAACCGCCGGCTGTTCAAGCGCGGCGCCGACTACATCCATTTCCTCGACGAATTCGTCACCCCGCTGACCGCCGAGCAGATGGACAAGCTGGGCTGGTTCGCCAACAGCCTCCACGGTACCCGCGCCGGCAAGGGGACCTTCTACAACGATGGCCTGGGCGAGACCAACCCCGCTGCGCTTCAGTCCGGCTTCGGCAACTTCGTCACCGTTCCCTACGCCGATCTGCCCTGCAGCGACTGCCACAACGGGACAGACGACGGCCCCTGGGACACCGATCCCACCGGCGGCAGCTTTGTCGATTCGTGGCCGGGCAACCCGGTTTGCCGCGACTGCCACGGCAACACCGAGGCCGGTAAGAGCCCCGCCACCGGCACTGCCGTCGGCAACGAGGTCTGCCAGGCCTGCCATGGCCGCCTAGCTGCAGAAGCGGCCGTGGGCATGACCGACGTCCACGCCGCCTTTGCCTGCACCCAGTGCCATGCCCTGGGCGATATCCACGGGGTGACGGGGGAAAAATTCGCCAGCATGTTCGAGGGCGCGATCACCGCCGACTGTACCGAGTGCCACACGTCGTTCTCGACCGTCGTGGCCGAGCACACGATCCACCAGGGCCACATCGATTGCTCGACCTGCCACATGCAAAGCGTGGTCACTTGCTACAACTGCCACTTCGACAACGAGGCGATCGACGACGGCACCGTCTACCACGGCAAGTTCGCGAGCGCCAAGTTCGGCGGCACCGCCGCTTCGGGTAAATCTTGGCGTTTCCTGGTCAATAAGGTCCTGCCGGACGGCAGTACCAAGATCTTCCCCGGCAGCATGCAGTCCCTGGTCGCGGACGTCACGTCCAGTGACTTTCCGGGAGAAGACAACCAGGGCGTGACCTTCGTCGCCATCGCGCCCTACTACGCCCACGCCATTACCCGCAGCGACGCATTGACCTGCGGCCAGTGTCACGGCACGCAGACGGCCATCGACCTGGCCAACGGCACGCCGGTGGATGTCGTGGCCTGGACGGCCGCCGATGGCGTGGACGTGCCCGTCGGAGACATGATGGCCACCTGGCAGGCGCCGTCCGGCGTGATCCCGGTTCCGGAAGACACCTCACTGCTCGGCTTCGACTTCATCGACCTGGTCGATCCTTCCGCACCCCTGAACCAGAGCGGAACTTCGGCGAGCAATCGCCGAGCCTTCAAGCGGGACGCCGACGTCATCCATATGCCGTCGCAGTACGTCAGACCTTTAACCCCGGCCCAGATGAACGCGCTTCGCACGCCCATGGGCAACTAACCGCGAATTCTCCAGACGCGAGCAGAACAAGAAGCCCGGCTCCCTTGGGAGCCGGGCTTCTTGTTCTGGATGGGCTCTTTTCGTGTTACGCCTTGGCAGGGACCATTCCAGTGGCGGCTTGGAGGAAGCGGAAATCGTTAAAGTCAAATTCATCACCCCGCCGCCAGGGTGATCGATGGATCCGGCGAGGGAGCCACCAAGACAGCCGGCGATTGCCGAGGGTGGTCTTTCCCAAAGCCCCCCGTGTTCCCCATGGTCTAGTTCTTTCTGTCAAACCGGCCAGCGATGTTGTTCCACGCCCTCGCCGATCTGGTCATCCTGATGCATCTCGCGTTCATCCTCTTCGTGGTCCTCGGAGCCCTGCTTGCCCTGCGGTGGCGGTGGATTCGTGGGTGCAGGTGCCCGCCGCCCTGTGGGGGGCGGTGATCGAGGTCGGGGGGTGGGTCTGTCCGCTGACGCCGCTGGAGAACGGGCTGCGGGAGAGGGCGGGTGACGCAGGCTACACGGGGGGCTTTGTCGAGCACTACGTCCTGCCCGTGGTGTATCCGGGGTCACTCACCCGTGGCGTGCAGCTCGTTCTGGCGATGGTCGTGGTGGCGGCCAACGGCGCGATCTACTTCTGGGTGTGGCGTCGGGCCGTTCGCCGGCGCCGGGGTTGAGGGCGGGTCCTTGCGGCCTCGTCGTCTGTGGAGGGCAGGGTCTTCGGTGGCAGGCCAAAGTTGGGGGACGGCGACCGCTGCCGGCAAGCGCGCGCCTGGCGCCACGCAATTGGTCTCGTTGAATTGGACTGATATGCTGGCGCAATGAAGGTCAGCGAGGTTCTGCGGCTGCTTCACGATGACGGTTGATACTTGGTCGCGACTCGCGGAAGTCATAGGCAGTTTAAACACCCCACGAAGCCCGGCCGGGTCACCGTGGCCGGGAAACCGAGCGATGATTTGGCGACCGGGACACTGAACAGCATCTTCAAGCAGTCCGGGCTCAAGAAGTGAGGCTGAAATGCGCTACGCGATCGTCATTGAAAAGGCGGGGAGCAACTTCTCCGGGTATGTACCCGACCTCCCAGGTTGCGTTGCTACCGGCACCACGGTGGAGGACACCGAGTCGGTTCTCCGGGAGGCCATAGAATTTCATCTCACCGGACTTCGCGAGGACGGCACACCCATTCCCCAGGCCTCCAGCCGCGTCGATTACATCGAAGTTACGGTATAACCAAGCCGATCCACACCGATGCGATCAAGCGCGTCGTATGTCTGGACATCCCCGATGAGTACGACTTCATGGCGCCTGAGCTAGTGGCCCTCCTCAAGGCGAAGGTCCCCAGATACCTACCACGCCTTTAGTAGCACCTGCCCGCAGGGTCGTCGCCCGTGTGTCACGTCCGTGCCGGGTCCTCTCCTGGGGTCTACCACGGGGGGCACGGGGAACGTTGGGGGCAGGCGGATTGGTGGGCTCTCCACACGCTCCCGCATACGGTGATTAGCGGAGCCCATGATGGAGCCACCAAGGTAGCGATGGACTACCGGACGTGGTTTGCCCCGCAAGTCCCCCCCGGCTCCCCGTGGTCTAATCCTTTTCGGGAGTCATCCCTTTTCCCGGCCCAGCGATGTTCTTCCGAGTCCTCGCCGATCTGGTCGTCCTGATGCATCTCGCGTTCATCCTCTTCGTGGTCCTCGGAGCCCTGCTTGCCCTGCGGTGGCGGTGGATTCCGTGGGTGCAGGTGCCCGCCGCCCTGTGGGGTGCGGTGATCGAGATCCGGGGCTGGATCTGTCCGCTCACTCCGCTGGAGAACGGACTGCGGCAGAGGGCCGGTGACGCGGGGCACGCGGGGGGCTTTGTCGAGCACTACGTGCTCCCCGTGGTGTATCCGGGCTCGCTCACGCCCACCGTCCAGGTGTTCCTGGCCCTCCTCGTGGTGGTCGCCAACGGGCTGATCTACTTCCTGGTCTGGCGTCGAGTCGTTCACCGGCACCAGGCTTGAGGGCGACTCCGTGCGGCCGCGCCGTCTGTGGATGGCAGGCTCTCGGTCGGTGCGGCGAGGTGGCCGTGACTGCGGTTCGTCGTGGGGCTCGGCGAGCCCGGCGCCTACTCTCACGGTGCGGTGACCGTCGGAGAACACGATGGCATCCCACGGGGGGCCAAGGCGATTTACCCCCTGCCGGGGACTCAACCTGTCCACCCGATCCGTTCGGTTTGGACCCCGGCAGTTCACGCCTTCGCCACCGCGATCGCCCGCCAGTCCGTCGTGTAGGCGGGGGTCAGGTTCTCCCTGCGCATGGCCCACCCTTGCCCTGAGCCTTCCGCGGCGAAGCGCAGTGCCCCCTTTCCCAACTGGGTGTTGAGGGTATCCAGCGCCGCCATCAGGCGACCCTTCCTGCTCATGGCCGGCGTGGTGGGTGCGAACAGCTCGCCCTGCTCGATCCGCGCCGGCGACAGGTCCAGCAGCATCACCCCGGCCTTCTGGTAGCGGTAGCCGCGCCGGTAGCTGCGTGCCAGTCCCGCCCGGGCCGCCCGGATCAGTCTGCCGGTGTCCGCCGTGGGGGAGGAGAAGGTCATCAGGTGGCCGGGACAATGTTGCGGCTCATCGGGGATGAACGGATTGGTGGACAGGAACACCTGGATCGCGCCGGCGGCCTGGCCCCCCTGCCGCAGCTTCTCCGCCGCTCGGGCGGCATAGGTGGACACCGCCTCGAGGAGCTCTTGGTGGTCGGTCACCAGCCTGCCGAACGAACGGGAGCTGACGATCTGCTTCTTGGGCGGCGGGGCCTCCTGCAAGGGGATGCAAGACAGGCCGTTCAACTCCCAGATCGTGCGTGCCAGCGCCACGTTGCACCGCTTGTGCAGGGTCTCCGGGTCGGCCAGCTTGAGGTCCAGGGCGGAGGCGATGCCTAGCTCCCGCAGCTTCCTGCCCCAGCGCGGCCCCACCCCCCAGACATCCTCCACCGCGATCTCCGCGAGATAACGGATCTGACTCCCGGGGGCGATGTCCGGGAGGTTACACACCCCGAGAGGCTGGAAGTCCGGGTGCTTCTTGGCCAGGCGGTTGGCGACCTTGGCCAGGGTCTTGGTGGGGCCGATGCCCACGCCCACTGGAATCCCGATCCATTGCCTCACCTGCTGCCGGAGCCGCATGCCGTGCCGGGTCAGATCCCAGTAGCGGAATCCCGCGAAGCGCAGGAATGACTCGTCGATGGAGTAAATCTCCTGCTCCGGGCTGTACTGCCCGATCACCTCCATCATGCGCCGGCTCATGTCCGCATACAGGGGGTAGTTGGAGGACAGGGCCACTCCCTGGCGGCGCTTGAGCAGTTTCCGTACCTGGAAGTAAGGCGCAGCCATCGGGATGCCCAGGGCCTTGGCCTCGTCGCTGCGGGCCACGCAGCAGCCGTCGTTATTGGACAGCACCACCACCGGCCGGCCCTCCAGCCGGGGATCGAACACCCGCTCGCAGGAGACGTAGAAGTTGTTGCCGTCCACCAGGGCGAATTGCGGAACGGGGCGGGACATGAGGCTCTAGCGCAGCTTGCGGATGACGCCCTTCACCACGCCCCAGATCACCAGTTCCTGGCCAGGCTTGAACTCGATGGGGGGATACTCCGGGTGGTGGGCCAACAAGCGCATCTGACCGTTACTGTGGGAGAGCTCCTTCACGGTGATCTCGCCGTCCACCACGGCCAGAACGGTATCCCCGTCCCTGGGTTCCAGGGCACGGTCCACGGCGATGATGTCCCCGTCCAGGATGCCCGCCCCGGTCATGGAGTGGCCCTTGACCCGCACATAAAAGGT
>DASWHD010000031.1:0-2625 GCA_036393335.1 bacterium | reverse complement strand
CGACGATCCTGCGCAAACACCTCGACGAGGTCCCCCTGTGGCGCGGCGACCACGTGGCGATCCAGCAGCTCGTGGAGGACTTTGCCCGCTACATCTACCTCCCCCGTCTCAGCGGGCCGGAGGTGCTGACCGACGCCATGTGCGACGGCGTGGGGCTGCTCACCTGGATGCAGGACTCCTTCGCCTACGCGGATGGGTACGATGAGGCCGGCGGACGCTACCGCGGCCTGCGCTGCGGCCAGCACGTCACTCTCGATGCAAGCGATAGCGGGTTGCTCGTGCTGCCTGGCGTGGCGTGGCGTCAATTGCAGGCGGAGACCGCGGAAGCCGCTGCTACCGCCGGGGCGACCACGCCCAGTCCATCTCCCGGTGGGGCACAGGGCGGTGCAGCGGAACCCGGTGGTGGTTCGACGGCCCCGACTCCCACCGCGCCACCCCAGCCGAGACAATTTCACGGCAGCGTGCCCCTCGACGCCACCCGCGTGGGCCGGGACGCCGCGCGCATCGGCGACGAGGTCATCGCGCACCTGGCCGGGATCGTCGGCGCACGGGTGAAGGTGACCCTGGAGATCGAGGCCGAGATCCCCGCCAGCGTCCCCGACCACGTGGTCCGCACCGTGACCGAGAACGGCCGCACCCTGAAGTTCACCAGCCAGGGGTTCGAGGCGGAGTGACGTAGGGCGCAGGGTTGCCTGCGGGCAGGCAGGGGGTGGGGGCGGCCGGACTATGTAGACCCTATGGAGCGGGACGCTCCATAGGGTCTGATGGCGGGCGAGAAGCCCGCCATCCACGGGGGGTGAAGCCACCCGGACCTGTGCCGGGTGGCGAGGGGGGCGCGTGGCGTCCCCCTCCATATCAGGGCGGGTTTCAACCCGCCGAACGCCGCCATTCTTTGACCCCACGGCATCGGCCGGTTGGAACCGGCCCTACCCCGCAGTTCTCGCCATGAATCTGCTGCGAGCGTGCCACTACGCGAATCTGCTGGCCCACCTCGTCCGAGGTAGGAGCCGGTTGCACCGGCGATCCGCGGCCGGTGGCCGCGGCAGGCCCGAAGGGCCTCTCGTCGCCGAAGGGATTCGGCTCCTACCGGGGTTCCGGGGGCGTGCCGCGATCTCCCACCGCCCTCCCCCTGGCCCCCTCCCGGAGGGAGGGGATCTCCAAGGACGCCCCTGCGGGGCGGATCGATTGCCCACTACCCCTTCACGCACACCAGCGGGGTGAGGCGCGCGACGCGGCGGGCGAGGCCGGCGGCCTCGGTGGCCTCCACCACGGCGTCCACGTCCTTGTAGGCGCCCGGCGCCTCTTCGGCGACCCCGCGGAACGACGGCGAGCGGACGATCACTCCGCGGGCGGCGAGGCGGCTGACCACCTCTCGGCCGTGCCACTGCTTGCGCGCCTGGGTGCGGCTCATGGCGCGGCCGGCGCCGTGGCAGGCGGAGCCGAAGGCGATCTCCATCCCCGTGCCGGTGCCCACCAGGACGTGGGAGGCGGTGCCCATGGTGCCGCCGATGAGCACCGGCTGGCCGGTGGTGCGCAGCTCGGTTGGCAGGTCCGGGTGGCCGGGGCCGAAGGCGCGGGTCGCCCCCTTGCGGTGCACAAAGAGGCGCCGCGGCCGGCCGTCGAGGGGGTGCTCCTCCACCTTGCAGGTGTTGTGCGAGACGTCGTAGAGCAGGGTGAGGCGGGCCTCCGGGAAGAGCTTGCGGAACGCCTTGCGGGTGAGGTGGGTGAGGATCTGGCGGTTGGCGAGGGCGCAGTTCACCCCGGCGCGCATCGCCCCAAGGTAGGCGCGGCCCAGGTCCGAATCGATGGGCGCGCACGCCAGCTCCCGGTCCGGCAGGCGCAGGTGGTGGCGGGGTGCTTCGACCACCATGCGCTTGAGGAACTCGGTGCCGATCTGGTGGCCGAGGCCGCGGGAGCCGCAGTGGATGGAGATCACCGCCTCGCCCCGGTGCAGGCCGAAGGCGGCGGCGGTGTCGGCGTCGAACAGCTCGTCCACCGCCTGCACCTCCAGGTAGTGGTTGCCGGAACCGAGGGTACCCATCTCGTCGCGCTGGCGCTGCTTGGCGTGGTCGGAGACCTCGCCCGGGAGGGCGCCGGCGAGACAGCCGCCCTCCTCGATGCGCGCGAGATCGGCGTGCTCCCCGTGGCCCTGCTCCACCGCCCAGCGCGCGCCCCCCTTGAGCATGGCGTCCATCTCGCGATCGTCGAGGTGCAGCTTGCCGCGGCTCCCCACGCCGGCGGGGATGGTGCGGAACAGGAGGTCGGCGAGGGCCTCCTTGCGCGTCTCGATCTCCTCCACCGGCAACCCGGTGAGGAGAGTGCGCACCCCGCAGGAGATGTCGAAGCCCACGCCGCCGGCGGAGACCACGCCTCCTTCGGCCGGGTCGAAGGCGGCGACTCCGCCGATGGGGAAGCCGTACCCCCAGTGGGCGTCCGGCATGGCGAAGGCAGCGCGCTGGATGCCCGGCAGGGAGGCGACGTTGGCCACCTGCTCCAGCACCTTGTCGTCCATCCCGTCCAGCAGCGCGCGACTGGCGTACAAGATCCCCGGCACCCGCATGGCGCCGCGCGGCGCCAGCCGCCACCGGTACGGCCCCTCACGAATGAGCTCTCGGGTATCCATGG
>DASWHD010000030.1:0-30737 GCA_036393335.1 bacterium | reverse complement strand
CCGCTCATGGGCGCAGACCCCGCCGTGCGCGCGGCCATCGAGCGCGCCCGAAACCACGTCATGGCGGGCAAGGGGCCGTACGTGCCCCACGGCTTCGACGAGGCGGTGCGCGTCGGCGCACCGGCAGGAGATCGCTATCTGTTGACGCGCGCCAATCCCATGTACGCCGACGAGGGGATCAAGGGGGTGACCGTCCTCCTGCAGGACGTGACTCGCCTGCGCCGGTTCGACGAGCTGAAGAACGACCTCGTGGCGACCGTGGCCCACGAGTTCCGCACGCCGCTGACCTCCCTGCACATGGCGATCCATCTGTGCATCGAGGAGGCCGCCGGCCCGATCACCGACCGGCAGGCGGGGCTGCTCCACGCCGCGCGGGAAGACTGCGAGCGGTTGCAGTGGATCGTGAACGACCTCCTCGACCTGGCGCGGCTCCAGTCCGGCAAGATCGAGCTCCGCCTCCAGCCGGTGGCGCCGGCGGCCCTCGTGGCGAGCGCGGTGGAGGCCCAGCAGTCGGTCGCCCGCCAGACCGGTATCGCCCTCGAGACGGAGGTCACCCCCTCGCTGCCCGCAGTGGAGGCGGACCTCGATCGCCTCCAGCTTGTCCTCGGCAACCTCCTCGGCAACGCCCTGCGGTACACGCCCGGCGGAGGCACCATCCGGGTCCGCGCGAGCGAGGCCGAGGGCAGCGTTCGCTTCGCGGTTCACGACCCGGGGCCGGGAGTCCCGGTAGAGTACCAGGAGCGGATCTTCGAGCGGTTCTTTCGCGTCCCCGGCACACCGGCCGGTGCCGCCGGCCTGGGGCTCTCGGTCGCCAAGGATGTGGTCGAGGCCCACGGCGGCGAGATCGGCGTGGTGAGCGAGCCGGGCCACGGCGCGACCTTCTGGTTCACCCTGCCCGTGGTTGAGGCGGGATCGCGCCCCGTCGCCAGTGAGTAACGTGAAGGCCCGCGTCATCCCTCCTCGTAGCGCTTGCGCTTGCGCCACAGGGTCGAGCCGTCGATGCCGAGGATGCGTGCCCCGTCGTCCAACGTCGCCGCGCGGCGCAGCACCCGGGTGATCTGCTCCCGCTCGTTCTCCTCGAGCGTGAAGTCGCCGCCGAGCCAGGGAAGGCGCCCCTTGGCGTGGGTCGAGATGCACTCTGGCAACGCCTCGGGTAGCAGCAACCGCTCCGGCCACAGGATCGTGGCGCGCTCCATGGCGTTGCGCAGCTCCCGCACGTTGCCCGGCCAGGAGTAGCCAACCAGGGCCGCCTCCGCCGCGGGTGTCAGCTCCGGAGGCGTGCGGCCCGCAGCGCGCGCGAAGAATCCGAGAAACCTCTGTGCCAGAGGCAGGATGTCCTCGCTGCGCTCGCGGAGCGCGGGGACGCGCACCTCGATGACGTTCAGGCGGAACAGAAGGTCGTGCCGGAAACGCCCCGCGGCCACGTCCTGCTCGAGGTCCCGATTGCTCGCCACTACCAGACGCACGTCGGCGCGCCGGGTGCGCGTCTCGCCGACGCGCTCGAACTCCCGCTCCTGGACGAAGCGCAGCAGCTTGGCCTGGAGTGCGGGGGAGATCTCGCCGATCTCGTCGAGGAACAGCGTGCCCCCCTCGGCCGCCGCGACGCGCCCCGCCTGGTCTCGCACCGCCCCGGTGAAGGCGCCGCGCGCGTGGCCGAACAGCTCGCTGGCGAGCAACTCCTCCGACAGGGTGGGGCAGTTGATGGTGACGAACGGGCGTGCCGCGCGCGGGCTCCAGGCGTGAAGCGCCCGGGCGAGCACCCCCTTGCCGGTGCCGCTCTCCCCGCGCAGGACGATCGGGACATCGGCCGTGGCCGCACGGGCGAGCGTGGCCAGGACTGCCAGCATCTTTGGAGAGCCGGTGGTCAGATCCACCTCCGGCAGCTCCGACGCGAAGCGCGACTCCACCTCGGCCACCCGCATTGCGAGGGCACGTTGCTGCGCCAGCCGCTCCACGAGATGGCGGATCTGCGGCGGCGTGAACGGCTTGGGCAGGTAGTCGGCGGCGCCGCGTTTGATCGCCTCGACCGCAGACTCCACCGTGGAGTACGCGGTGATCATCACGATGGACAACCCGGGACGCGCGGCGAGGAGCCGCGGGATGAGATCAATGCCCTGCGCATTCCCCAGTCGCAAATCCACGAAGGCGATATCGAACGCATCTCGTTCCGCCGCGGTGAGCGCGCCCTCACCGGTGGCCACGGCAACGGTCCGACAGCCGGCCGCCTCCAGGCAGGCGGTGAGGGTGGCACGGATGTTCTTCTCATCGTCCACCATCAGCACGTTCAGCGGTGGCAGAACACCGCGAGAGTCCTACTCCGCATCCGGCTGCATGCCATGAGAATTCCAGGCGTCCGGCGCGGGCGCAAGCGCGGTGATGGCTCCGCGTGGGCCAGCACCCTCGCGACGATCCGGGGTGAGAAATACGGGCAAGGTCGGTCTTCACCAGGTGTCCGTCAGTCCGCATGGGAGTCGCTGCCCTCTCGGCCCTCGCCGGCAACCGCCTCCTCTACCGCGAGGGTGTCCCCTCGGCCGGTGATCCCGGTCGACCCCCCGTCCGCACGAAGAAGACATTCCAGCCATTCTTCAAGCTTTCAGGCTGCCCCTCCCCCACGACTGGTCGGTGGGGGGCGGTGAAGTGCCCCGAAGCCGGGCACTCCCGTCCGACTTTGAGACGCGGTGTCCCCTTCCAGGGACGACGCGCTCTCGTGCGAAGCGGGAAAGTCCCGAGAGATCAACGAGTCACGTGGGAAAGGGACTTTGGCACGTTGCTTGCTTCATACGCAGCACAGACGGTGGCCAGTACCCCGGAAACGACGCCATGTTCGGCCTCATCACACGCAAGGACCTGATCATTCACCCGGTAACCATCTGCCGCTGCTATGGCTGGCGGGTGCTGGTGGTCGGGCTTCTCCTTCACCGGGGTACCTTTCTGGATCTCGTCACTCGCCGCGGCGCCCGTTGAGTGTTGTGGGCGCCGGCGGCGTCTCCTCGTAGAGGTGCCTGCGTTGTTGCCGCCTCGCGTTGCAGCGATGGGGGCTCCTCAACACCTTGAGGAGCCCCCACGATGGCCAAGCCGTTACTGGAGGCCCTTCCGGATGTCGTTTGCATACTCAGACGGGACGATTTCGCCCGATGGATCGACTGCCAGCAGTGCCCACATGGGCGGTGCGATGATCCGCACGCCCTGATGCTTCAATTGCATCAGATCGGCGGGCGATAGTCCCGGGGTGGGGGGGATCGTGGTGGGGTCGACGTCATCCAGATATACGGCCTGCTTGCCGAATCGTGGCTCGTTCTGAATCCAGTACAGGATGTCGTCTACGTTGAATGACTGTGCCCAGACATCTCTCGGGTCGGCATCCGCATCCTTGAGCTCGTCAATCATCCTCTGCGCGTAGTTCGCCTGACTTAGGAATCTGCTGCCGGATGCGGTCCAGTTGAACGGAAAACGGCCCGCCAACCACTGTCTCGACAGCAGGTCTCAGGGTTAAAGGCGTGATGAGAGACGCGGGTTACACTCGGTCTTCACACACGCACCGTCACCTTGGCGTCGGTCACCGAGCTACGGCCTGTGGATAAGATGGCCCCGATCCACAGCACTTGCAGGAGCAGCATTCTGGGCCTCCACATGGTCACCGCCCCGGCCAGGAGACTGGGCCGGGGGTGGGCACAGGGCGGCAGCAGTAAGGGGCGTTGGCCCTTCGCTGTGCCACTCCCGCCGGACCACCTTCTGCAGAAAGGTGCCATCCCTGTGAAGCAGTCCTTCGCCGAATCGTGACGCGTCCGCCCTTGAGGCGTGACACCTTAAAGCGAACATCGGGCGCATGCGGATTTTGCTCGAGTGCAAGATGTCCTCGCCGAGTCTGGTCCTCGCCAGCCTCGCCTTCCCTCCCGTGTCCTGCGCAGCCCAGACAAACGTGCCGGCGCCTAGCGTGGATCCTATGATAGGAATGGCCGAGGGGCACGCTCCTGGCCACTCTCGCGCGCAGGATGATCGTCCCGATGGCGCAAGGGCCACCGAGCCGGACGCGGGCTTCCTCGATGGCAAGGTCGCCGCGGACTACACGGCCGTCCGCTTCGCGGACCTGTTCGTGGCCCCCGTCGGGCCGAAAGGGCTGCAATACACCACCACGGCCCGCGAGCTCGAAAGCCAGCGCGTTCGCATGACCGGTTTCATGGTGCGCCAGATCAATGCGGACCCGTCGGTCTTCATGTTCACGGAGGCCCCCTTCTCCACCCTGGAGCAGGAGTATGGGATCGCGGACGGCATTCCACACGACGTCGTCCACGCCCTGTTGCCTCCACGCGCAGGTTACGGGAGCGCCTGGCAACCGTACGCCGTGACCGTGTTCGGGCGCTTGGAGCTAGGAGGACGGCAGGAGGCGGACGGCCGGATCTCGTACGTTCGGATCCACGTGGACCACGTGACGGTAGGTGCAAGGCATCGACGGATCGACCTCCTGCGACCCCTCGATCGACGGGATGTGAACCTCGGACCGCACCGGCATCACCACTGAACTCCCTTTACTCGTTTGCATGGTCGTGCAAACGACGGCATCACAAACCCAATAGAGGAGGAGCAGACCATGAGATGCAACTGCAATCGCAAACGAATCGTTTGCCTCGCCACCCTGGTGGTCGGTGGCTGGTCCACCATCGCGCTCGCGGATCCGATGGTGACGAGGCTCAATCCGCCAAGTGCGCTGTTCGCATACGGCGACCCGAATCCGCCCTACATCAGCCGGTTCGTCCCCGGCCAGCGGTTTGATCTCCAGGCGACGATCCAGGCGGACCCGGGCGCCAACGTCAGCTCGGCCGGCTTCAGCATCGACGGCACACCGGTCCCCGGGGATGTGACGATCACGCCCATCGGAGGCGATGCCTTCAGCGCTACGCTACGCGCTCACAGCGTGAAGCGGCCGGGCGTCTATGAACTGACGGTGGACTCGCTGCAAAGCGACGGTGCCATGGCCAGTGCCACCGGCAACTTCGAGATCGTCGGCCTCACTCCATCCCCAGGCCCTTCCGCCAAGAACATCATCTTCCTCATTGGCGACGGCATGGGCATCGCTCACCGAACGGCCGCCCGGCTGATCATCGGCAACGTCCAGCTCGGCAAAGCCGAGAAGCGCCTCGCCATGGATACGTTGCCCTATACGGCGTTGCTCAACGTCGCCTCGCTGAACTCCATCGTCACCGACTCCGCGCCGGGTGCGGCATGCTATTCGACGGGCAACAAGTCGAACAACAACCAGGAAGGCGTGTTTCCGGACGATACCCCGAATTCGGAGTACTACGGCAAGTGGGACAATCCCCGCGTCGAGCACATGGGCAGCTATCTCGCTCGCACGCAGGGCAAAGCCCTCGGAATCGTCACCACGGCCGACGTGGAAGACGCCACGCCGGCCGCCTTCGCCGTCTATACCCAGGACCGCGGCGCGGGTACCGGCATCTGTGACATGTACCTCGATGAGGCCGCCACGAACCATAACCTTCGGGTGCTCATGGGCGGCGGTCGCAAATGGTTCATCCCGCAAGGCGAAGTCGGCAGCAGCCGCGTCGCCAGTACCACTTCGGGTGGTGCGGATTACGTGCTCCCGGGCGATGTCGCCGCCGCTTGGGGCGTCCCGGCCGGCGCGGTCGATCCCGCGCGCGATCTGATCACCGACTTCCAGGCTGCCGGCTTCTACTACGCCGCCGACAACACGGCCATGGATGCGGCGCCGGCGAACACGAAACGGCTCCTCGGATTGTTCGCTTCGGGACACATGGACGTGGCACTCGATAAGATTGGCGCCCGCCGTGGTGGCCCCCAAGTCGGCGAGATTTCTGCCTACCCGGACCAGCCGATGCTCGACGAAATGACCGCCGCGGCCCTCCTGGTCCTCAGCCGCAATGACGAGGGGTTTGTGCTCATGGTCGAGGCCGCCTCGATCGACAAACAGGCCCATAACATGGACACCGAGCGCTGGATCGCCGACACGATCGAGTTCGATCGCGCCATCCAGGCGTCCCTCGACTTCCAGGCCGAGCATCCCGACACCCTGATCATGGTCACCGCGGACCACGAGTGCGCGGGCATCAATATCATCGGCGGGACACGCGTGGACAATGCGACGCTCCAGGCCAAGGCCACGGCCCACGGCGCCGATGGAGTTCCCGGCACCAACGACGGCAACCTCACCCTACGCAACGGCGTCGTCGGCACCTACACCGATGCCGGCTTCCCGACTTACACGATCGCCGCCGACGGCTACCCGGAGACCTTCGACACCGACAAGAAGGTCCTGATCGGCTACGCGGCGAGCGGCGATCGCTACGAAGATTGGCTCACCAACCCGGCGCCGTACGTCTCACCGGTGGCCCGAGATACCGAGGGTGACTTCTTCATCGCCGGTCAGGCCGCGGGCATCGGCGTAGGCAGCGCCGTCCATACCGGCTCCGACATCCCGCTCTCGGCGGGCGGTCCCGGCGCCGCGCGACTCACGGGTGTCATGGACAACACCGACGTGTTCTTCACGGTGATGCAGGCGGCAAGCCATGGGGCGCAGGGACATTGATCTCCCCTCCGTCGCAAACCCTGCCCGGGTGCCCGACATGGGCTGGGCACCCGGGCCTCTAGGGATGGGGAAAACCTCTCGGCACAGAGGCGCGGAGAGCTACACAGGTGCGGTGGCTTCCGAGGGCCATCCGCCAAAGATGGCTGAGCCGCTCATGGATGCGAATACACGCGGATAGGACTTGCATGCACCCTTTTCTTCAGCAGCGGAAGATGCGGGCAGTTGCGCGGGCGCAGCAGAGTCGTGGTGAGAAATGCGGGCTAGACCAGATTGAGGCCGCAGCGCGGGCACTCAGTGGGCCCGGTGGCGAACGTTGCACCGCACGCCGGGCAGGTGATCTGCGGCGCGTTGTGGTCGATCACCGCTGCTGCGGCACGACGCTCCGCGACGCCGGCGTGCCGATCCCAGTCATCCCGCAACACCCGGGCCGTGCGTTCCACATCACGGCTTGCGACCGCAAGCCAGAGCCGTGGGCCTCAACCGCCACCGGAGCCGGGCGGTCGCATGATGCGCCCTTCGATCCCCGCCTCTTCCAAGACCGCGCGCAGCCTCTGGAGCCGCCGCACGTCACCCTGGATGACGACCTTCATGTCCTGATGCGTAGCAGAAGAAGGTACCACGCTTCACCCTCCCATCGCTGGTCCAGGAGCTACCCGTATCGGCCATGGCGCGTCCTCTCATGAATCGGTGGAGGGCGTACCATGGATGGCCTCGGTACGCTGGCACCACATGCCGATCGTCACGAACGCATGGAGTACTCCACACCGTTTTTATCTGCGCCCTGCTGCGCACCGAAGAGGAGGGCCATGCGAGGCGCATTCTTGGTGTTGACGTTGATCGCGCTGTTGGTCGCGATCTTCCTGGTGATGAAGGACTTGGCTCCGGAGGACGGAGCGGTCGGCTCCGGCTCGCGCATGGCGACCGTGGAGCGCGCGCGAGACACGGCGGAGAAGGCCACTCGGCAGCTCCAGCAAATCCAGCAGCGGGTGGATCAGGCGACGCGCGAGTGAGGGCATCGGGCCTGGGTGGATGCCGGCTCCGGCCCGTGGGTTCGGATGTCACGAGTCGTCGTTGCTGGGGCGTTCGGTGGCGTGGAGTAGGAAGCGGGATTTATCGAAGCTGGGCCACGAGCGCCGCTGGCCCTCCCCGGCTCACTCCCTCCTCAGCCGGTGATCGCATGCACCAGCCATAGGCTGAGGCCGGGGAAGTAGGTGATCAACCCGAGGCCGAGGAGCATGAGGAGGAGAAAGGGAACGGCAGACCAGTAAAGGGTGAGCACCGGCTTCTCGAAGCGCGAGCAGGCAATGAACAGGTTGATCCCCACCGGCGGCGTGCAGTAACCGATCTCCAGGTTGGTGAGGAAGATGATCCCGAGGTGGACCGGGTCGACGCCGAAGCTGGTGGCGATGGGCAGAATGAGCGGCACCACCACCATGATGGCGGAGAAGATATCCATCATCGCCCCGACCACCAGCAGGAAGAGGTTGAGCCACAGGAGGAAGACGACCTTCGAGTGGATGAAGCCGCGCATCAACTCGAGGAGGTGCATGGGCACCTGTTCGTCGATGAGGTAGTTCGTCAACCCCAGGGCGCAGCCGAGGATGATGAGGATCGAGCCGACCAACACCATCCCCTCACGGATCAGCCGCGGGACGTCGCTGAACAGGCGCAGATCGCGGTAGATCACCAGCTCGACGAATAACACGTAGGCCGCCACCAGGGCGGCGGCCTCGGAGGCGGTGGTGAGGCCGGTATAGATGCCGCCGAGGATGATCAGCGGCAGGGGCAGGTCCCACGCCGCGGCGATGGCGGCGCGTACCAGCTCCACGGCGGAGAACCGACAGCGTGGCACGTGGTAGGCGTGGCTGCGACCTATGGCGTACAGCGACAGGATCACGATCAGCATCAGCCCCGGCACGATCCCGGCGAGGAAGAGCTGGTCGATGGAGGTCTGGGCGACGATGCCGTACAGGATGATGGGCAGGCTTGGTGGGAAGAGGAGACCCAGGGAGCCGGAGCTGGTGAGCAAGCCGAGGGAAAAGCGCTCGTGGTATCCTTCTTTGCGCAGCAGAGGGTAGAGAAGGCAGCCGATCGCAAGGATGGTCACCCCCGAGGCGCCGGTGAAGGCGGTGAAGAAGGCGCACGAGGCCAGCGCCACGACGGCCAGGCCGCCCGGCATCCAGCCCAGGGCCGCGTTGAACACCCGCAACAGGCGCACCGGTGCCTGGGACGCCGCGAGCACCACCCCAGCGAGGGTGAACAGCGGGATGGTGATGAGGGTGGAGGACGAGGTCAGGCGGTAGGTCTCGACGATCACCGCAGCCGGGTCGATCCCGGCAGCGTAGAAGGCGAGCAGCGCACCGCCGCCGATCACCACGAACAGCGGCAGGCCGAAGAAGGCCGCCACGACTAGCGCGACCGCCGCCGCGGTGATCATCGGGTGTAGTCCTTACCTGCCTCGTCGCGCCAGGCCCCTGCCCACGCCTTCACTAGAAAATGAAACGCGAGAAGACAGAACGCGGCGGGCAGGATGGTCTGGAGAATCCATGTCGGGATGCCCAGGGCGACAGTTGCCTCACCCTCCAGATCGAGCATCATGAAGGTCCATGCGGCGCGGGCGAGGAGCAGACAGGCGGCGGCGGAGACGGCATGAAAGAACGCCGCCACCCACCGCCGGACGGGTTGCGGCAGCAGGCGGGCGCCGATGTCGATGCGGATGTGGCGATCCTCGTGCGCCGCCAGCGCCGCGCCAAGGAAGCCAACCCACAGAACCGCGTGGCGCAGCAGAGTGTCGGCCGCCGGGATGCTGGAGGAAAAGGCGTTGCGCAGGGCGATCTGGGCGACCGCGAGCACGACCATCGCCGTGACCAAGGTGGTGACCGCCCATCCCTCCACCCGGGCGAGGGCCGCGTCGATGCGCTCCAGCCAGGTCAGCACATCCTCTCCCACTAGCCCGCATTTCTCACCAGGAGTCGTCGCAAGCCCGTGCAAATGGCCGTAGATCCTGGCTGGCCCGCGGTAGGAGCCGAATCCCTTCGGCGACCCAGGCCCGCGCAGGGCCTGTTGCGCGGATCGCCGTTGAAACCGGCTCCTACCCCTGGTGAGGACTCGGACGAGGACCCGGCCAGGAGATGCGGGCAGTTGCGCGGGTGCAGCAGATTCATGGTGAGAAATGCGGGCTAGCCACCTGAGCCGGCATGTTCGGCGCGGTACTCCCGGAGCGAGCCCGACACCTCATCCACCAGATCCTGGGTGAAGAGGCTACCCACCAGGCGGGCGATGGCACGGTGCTGGATGGTATCGACCTCCTGCTGATCGAGGCTGTTGCGATCGAAAGTGACCGCGATCCCCCGTTCCTTCATCACCTCCATCGACTTCTGGTTATCCACACGGGTGCGCTCCACGAGGGTACGACAGTGGCGTTTGAGGACCTCCTCCAGCAGCGTCTTCAGGTCAGCCGGGAGGCGATCGAAGAACTGGCGCGAGACGACCACCCCGGCGATGCCGTTGGCCATCGGCACCTCGGACATGTAACTCACCTTGGATGCCCACTGCAGGGCGATGGCGCCGAGGGGTGAGGCGTAGACCGTGTCGATCAGGTTGGTGGAGAGCGAGGTGAGGACCTCGGTGATGGAGAGCGGCACCGGGTGGATCTCGGAGGCAGCGAAAAAGGCCTCCGCCAGGGGGTCCCCCTCCCACATCCAGATCTTGCTTTGGCGCAGCTCATCGAGGGAGTGAATCGGGTGCTTGGAGAAGAACTGGATGAAACCGACCTCCATCCAGCCGAGGAGCTTGAAACCGTTGCGGTCGAACCCCTCTGCAAAGCGCGGCATCAGGTCGCGGCTGACGTAGTCGACCTCATCGTAGTTATGGAAGAAGAATGGCACCTCCATCACCCGCACCGACGGGCAGATCTCGCCCAGACCGACGCCGGTGAACGCCGCACCATGGAGCTGGCCGATCTTGATCTTGCGCAGCACGTCCTTCTCGTCGCCGGCCACGCCACCGGGGTACATGCGAAAGATCAAGCGTCCTTCGCTCCGTTCTTGGATCTCGTCCGCCGCCGCCTGTAGGCCGTTCTGCCAGGTGGAGCCTTCCGGAGCGAGGGAGGCGAACTTGAGCACGAAGGTCCGTGCCGCGTGCGCCGGCGGCGCCAAAAGCAGGGCCGCCACGAGGGCGAACAGCATCCACAGATGGACACAGATGGACACAGATGCAGCCTTGCGTCTGCTTCCCCGCAATACAGCAACCCCTCTCCGAAATCTGTGTTTATCTGTATGCATCTGCGGTTCCAAAATCCGTGCGACTTAGCGAGGACCGCCGCCCGATCGCGTTGTGCGTTGCGTTGGGTCGTCAATCAAACCACTCGTCAACCCGACTCAAGAGCTCGGCGGCACGCTCCTTGGCCACCGTGTTGGCCAGGCGCATCTCCGGCAGCAGGTCGTCCGGGGCGTGCAGGATCAGGCCGAGCTGCTCTTCAAACAAGGCACGGTCCATGGTCTGGCGGGCGTAGTACTGGGCATAGTAGAGGCGTGCCATGAGGAACTTGCCCTCGGTCAGGGCGATCGCTCGCTGGAAGTGCTCCCGCGCCTCATCGGGCCGGCCGCCGAGCATCGGCGAGCGACCGCCGTAGAAGATGCCGAGGAAAACGTGCGGTGCCGCGTAGTAATAGGTCTCGTCCAGGGCCAGCAATCGCCGCCACAGGGCCTCGACCCGCGGCAGATCGGCGATCGCCGCGGGGTCGGTGCGCGACAGGTCGACCCACTTGCCCCAACACGCGGCAGTCCACAGCAGCAACTCCTTGCTCCCCTGCCCGATACGCTGCACGGACGCCGCAAAGTCGGCGTCACTGCCGTCTAAGGCCGCCGCGAACGTGCGGTCCCGGGCCAGGGCGGCCACACCGATCTCCTTGCCGCGACGGTACAGAGCGGCGGCGCGGGCGGGATCCTCACCCTCGACAAATGCCAGGGCATAGCCGGCGAAACCCTGCGTGGTAACAGCGGCGAGGTAGCGGTTATGTGGGTCGGCCCGCAGCAGCCCTTCTGCGAGCTTGAGGTTGGCGCCAGCGGCGGTGCGAGCGATCTCGAGGTCGGGCTCGGCATTCATCACCGCCACCGCGTCCGGCAAGATCAGCGCGGTGGTCCGCACCACCGTTTGCTTCGGCGTACACCCTGCGGCCAGCAGGGCGAGGAGGGCGAGCACGGCGGGGCGACGGCAGGACATGAGGGGCGCGGGCAGTGGCGGGGAGTGCCGCACGTATACCACGCATTCCGTCGGGATTTATACCGACCTGCCGCCGCACCCTATGCCCCCCTCCGATGCAGCGCACCCTCCTCCGGGGTTTGGACGAGCCCGCGTTACGAGTGGTGTCCCGGGGGGAGAAAGACCACGTCCACGGCGCCATCACCGCGGTCCTCGACCTCCATCAATCCCATGCGCGCCATGTATTTGGTGAACGAGTAGAGCACCGCTTCCACCTGTTCGGCGTCCACCCCGGTTTCGTCGACGATCCATTCGAGGAGCATCGCTCCATCCAGCTCTGCATCCATACCGCCTCCCACGCCTCGCTGAGGTTGAACTTGCCCCCTCATCGGCACCGGCGCAGCGCGGATGATCAGGCGCCGAGACGGCGCCGTGCGCCCTCGGCGTGCGGTCATGTCACCCTTACAATGCACGGCGTTCGGGGCGCTCACCCTCTGGTATTGGCTCGGGTGAGGCCAGACGGGTGGCGCACTTGCGTCGCAACGTCGGGACTGGTAAGCAGAGGTTCCTATCGTTACAGGTCAGTAAATGAAGGCCTATCAGATCCCACTACTCCTGGCCTTGCTGGCCACTGCCTGCGGTCCAATCACACCGCCGGCGACCACCGTGACCGGCGAAAACCGACCGGAGTACGTCGGGGACCAGCTCTGCCAGGACTGCCACTTCTCCGAGTACAAGCAGTGGCGTCAGACGGCCCATGCCCGGGCATTCGCAGATCTTCCGCCTAATCAGCGCGAATCCGGAGAGTGCCTCGTCTGTCACACCACCGGCTACACCCTCCGTGGCAGGACCTCCCGCAAGCTGGTGAACGTCCAGTGTGAGGCGTGTCACGGTCCGGGTGAGCTCTACGTACAGGCAATGACCCGCGAGCGGACCCACTCCACCCGCACCCAGCAGCTCAATGTGTCACTCGGCCTCGACCTGCCCTCCGCCCACACCTGCCAGCCGTGCCACGGCGGTCCATGCCCCGTCGCCCAGCAGGGCCCGTTCGATTACGCGGCCGCGCGGGCGAGGATCGATCACACCGGCTATCTGGAAGAGCGTTACCCGGAGAAGTTCTGGGGGCAGTGAGCGGCCCGCCGCCCCGGTCCCGAAACGGCTTCCGATCTCAGTCGCCGAGGGCGGCCAGGCGCTGGCGCGCCAGCTGATTGGTCGGATCGCTCTCCAGGGTCTTGCGGTAGTTGACCTTGGCCTTGTGGATCTCGCCGAGCCTCTCCCAGCACAGCCCGCGCCACGCTCGCGCGTCGGCGACGAACGGCGGGTTCTGCTCGATCACTTCCCAGAGCTCGCCGAGCGCCTCGTCATAGGCCCCGAGGCGGGCCAGCACCTTGCCGTAGTTGAACCTCGCCTCGACGTGCCTGGAATCCCGCCGTAACACTTCGAGAAAATCGTCACGCGCCGCGGCCCAATCCCCCTGCTGGGCATGCAGCTTGCCGAGCTGGTAGTAGACCACGACGTACTCGGGCGATAACGCCAGGATGCGGCTGTAGTACTGGGTGGCCGTTGCGGGATCTCGAGCGGCCGCCTCCTCCGCCACGCGTAACAGGATCTGCACATAGGCCGCCTTGCGCAGCCGGACGGTATCCGGCGAGATTTCCCACGCGGTTTCGAACTCCGCCATGGCCTCCTGTCGGCGTCCATCGCTGACGAGGGCTTCGGCCCGCGCCAGGTGTTTTAGGGTCTGCTTCTGGTGATCGTCCAGCGATTTACCTTGCAGCTCATCCAAGGCCACGACTTGCAGATCGTCGTGCCACATCAGCACGGCACCGATCGATGCGATCGCGATGATGCCGAGCATGCCGGCGATCCAGGGTGACCAGCGTTGCCACCAGCCGTTCGGTTGATGGCGGCGAGTGAGCTCCATCAAGCGGCGCATCTCGACGGGATCGAGCAACACCTTCTTCAAGGCCGCGACGAGCTGCTTGCCCGACTCGTAACGCTTGTTGCGGTGCCTTGCCAGCGCCTTACTCAGCACCTTGCGACATGCCTGGGGAAGCAGGGGATTGATCCGCACCGGGTCCACCATGTCGCCATTCATGATCTTGCAGATCAGGGTGGCCACCTCCTCCGACTGGAACGGTTTCTCACCGGTCAACATGCGAAAGGCGATCACCCCGAGGGCGTAGAGATCCGTACGGCCGTCCAGCTCCTCGCCACTGAGCTGCTCCGGCGACATGTAGCTCGGCGTCCCTAGGGTGGTGCCGGTCTGGGTGAGCTCCGTGGTGGAGAAGCGGGCGATGCCGAAGTCGGTGATCTTTACCTGTCCGTTAGCCCGGATCAGGATGTTGGCCGGTTTGATGTCCCGGTGGATGACCCCCTCCTCGTGGGCGGCGTCGATGCCCGCAGCGACCTGGGCCAACAGGTCCAGGGTCTCATCGAAGCGCGGCACGGGGTTTTCCCGGAGGTACTCCTCGAGGGTCTGCCCTTCGACGTACTCCATGGCAAAGAACGTGACCCCGTTCTCCTCGCCGACATCGTAGATGGTGGCGATATTGGCGTGGGAGAGGCGCCCGGCAGTCTGCGCCTCCAGGGTAAACCGCTGCAGGAGCGTCTTGTGGTCCAGGCCATGGGCCACCGCGTCCAACTGGATCGTCTTGATCGCGACGTCGCGATCAATCTTCGGATCGCGGCCGCGATACACCACGCCCATCTGACCGCGGCCAAGCTCCTCGACGATCTTGTAGCGACCCAGGGTCGCGTCGGTGGCGAGCGACCCTCGGCTAGCGGTTGAATTGGATTCTGCCCAGGAGGGGAACATCGGGTTGGCGGTTTTTTGCTATATCGGCCCCGTCCCGTGCTTCCCTGAACCCAATAGGGTGGGGTCGCGGACCCTGGTTTCATCCCGGGGACTGGCCGGCGGGGGTGCCGGTGAGCCGCTTCGCCTACGGGCCCCACGGTCTCCGCCGGAGATCAAACCTATCCCTGGCGCTTGAAGCGGCGCTCGATCTCCCCGAGGGGGATGCGAATCAGGGTCGGCCGGCCATGCTCGCAGGTAAACGGTAGGGGAGAATCTCGCAGGTCCGAGAGGAGGGCACGGATCTCCTCGGCGGTCAGTCGATGGTGCGCCTTGATCGCCGAGCGACACGCCATGGTGAACAGGAGCTGGTCATTGATCCGCGCGGTCTCCGCCGCCGACTCCAGCTCGGCGATCTCCGCCAGGGCGCGCTCGAAGTAGCCGACCAGGTCGACACCCGCCATGATCGCGGGCAGCGCACGCACGGTGAAGGTGCGCTCCCCGAAGGGGTCGACGTCGATTCCCACGGCGCGGAAGCGATGGATCTCCTCCTCTAGCAGCACGGCTTGGGCCGTAGGGAGCTCCACCGTCTCGGGGAAGAGCAACCCCTGGATCTGGCGCGCCCCTCGCGTATGCTCCTCCTGTAAGCGATGGTAGAGGATCCGTTCGTGGGCGGCGTGCTGGTCGACCAGCACCAGCCCCTCGGCGTCCTCGGCCAGGATGTAGGTGTCGCGAAGCTGGCCGATGGGTGTCAGGCCCCCGCCGAACAGGTCCGTGAACGGTCCGGGATCGGCCGAGGCGGTGGGCCCCGCCGTCTGCCCGATCGCCTGATCTGGCGCGCTGCCGGCCCCGTTCTGCCCCATCTCCCGCCACGCCTCCAGAGTCGGCCGGTAGTCCCGGTGCGGCTCGCGGCTCCAGGGCGGTCCGCCGCGCGGGGAGGCGAAGGACAGGGCGGCGCGCACCGGCCCTGGGGCTGGGTCTACAAGGGCTTCCACCCTGCCCCACCCCTGCAGGCAATCGCGCAGCACGCTGCGTGTGAGGGCGTGGATGCGGCCCGGGTCCCGAAACCGGACCTCCGCCTTCGCCGGGTGGACGTTGACGTCCACGCCTGCGGGCGGCAGATCGACGAACAGCACGACGAACGGCTGGCGGTGACGCATCACCAGGGTTTCATGGGCCTGGTTCACCGCGTGGCGCAGGAGTCGGTCGGTCACCGGCCGGCCGTTGACGAACAACAGGCTCGCCGCGCTGCGGGGGATCTCCCGTCCGGGTAGGGTCAGAAGCCCGCGCAGGGTGATGCCGTCGATCTCCTCGTGGAACTCCAGCAAGTCCCCGAGAAACGTGTCCCCCTTGATGGCAAAGAGGCGCTGCTTCAGGGTCTGATCACCCGCGAGGTCCAGGAGCCGCCGCTTGCCGTGGGTGAGAGAGAGGCGCAGGTCCGGGCGGGCCAGGGCCAGGCGGGTGAGCTGCTCGACCACGTGGTGGAGTTCGGTGCGCTCGGTCTTCAGGAACTTGCGCCGCGCCGGAACAGCCGTGAACAGGTCGCGCACCTCCACCGCGGTACCGCGGGCGCGACCATGGGGCTCCACCGCGAGCGGCCGGTTGGGAGCGATGTGGGCGAGACCGCCCTCCCCCGTCGCCGGCTGAGTCGCCAGGGTCACCTCCGCCACCGCCGCGATCGAGGGCAATGCCTCGCCACGGAAGCCGAGGGTATGAAGCGACTGGAGACCGTCGAGGTTGACGAGCTTGGAGGTGCCGTGCCGGGCGAAGGCGAGGTGGATCTCGTCGCGCGGAATGCCGCTGCCATTGTCCACCACCCGGATGAGGCCACATCCGCCCTCCGCGAGATCGACGTCGATGCGGCTGGCACCGGCGTCGATCGCATTCTCCACCAGCTCCTTCACCACCGATGCCGGCCGTTCCACCACCTCGCCGGCGGCGATCTGGTTGATCACGACGTCGTCGAGGATACGGATCGGCATTTTTTCGGGGCGGGGGGTGAGGATTGGGGGGAGAGGGGAAGGTTGGTCCGATGGGTTGGGGGCGCCGGGTAACCGTGGGTTCATATGCCGCACCGACTCACCTCTGCAGCAATGGGTGGCCGCCGCAGGCGGCTACCGCTCCACCATCCCTCATCCCCCACCTCCCACCCCTGCTTTTCCCAGGCACAGCAGATATCGATGCACGACGTCCTTCAGGTCCCTGCGCTCCACGACCTGGTCGATCATGCCGTGCTCCTGCAGGAACTCGGCGCGCTGGAAGCCCTCGGGGAGCTCGGCACGAATGGTTTGCTGGATCACCCGCGGCCCGGCGAATCCGATCAGGGCCCGCGGCTCTGCGAGGTGGACGTCGCCGAGCATGGCGAAGCTCGCCGTCACCCCGCCGAAGGTCGGGTCCGTGAGGATGGAGACGAAGGGCAATCCCGCCTCGCCGAGTCGCGCTACGGCGGCGCTGGTCTTGGCCATCTGCATGAGAGAGAAGATCGACTCTTGCATGCGTGCGCCACCCGAGGTGGAGACGCAGATGAAGGGGATGCGTCGTTCCAGCGCCTCCTCGATGGTACGGGTGATCTTCTCTCCCACCACCGTGCCCATGCTGCCGGCCAGGAAGCCGAAATCGAGGACGGCGATCGCCACCGGCAGCCCGAGGATCTCACCCAGGCCGCAGAGTACCGCTTCCCGACGGCCGCTCGCCTGCTCGGCCTTGCGCAGGCGCTCGGTGTACTTCTGGGTGTCCTTGAAGCGCAGGGGGTCGTTGGAGCGCAGGCCTGGGTAGAGCTCTTCGAAGGAGCCGTCGTCGATCAGCAGGGCGATTCGTTCCCCCGCACCGATGCGGAAGTGGTACTGGCACTTCGGGCAGACCATCAGATTGCGAACGATCTCCTTGCGGTAGAGGATCTCCTTGCAGTTGGCGCACTTCAGCCACAGATCGGCCGAGGTCTTCCCACCGCTGTCCATGGCGTCGCCGTTGCGCCTCTTGATCTTGCGTCGCACGAACCAGGCCATCGTAGCTCTCAGCGATGCGCCGTCAGCTTTTCCGGGTACGGCCGCGAACGCCGGTGGCGAGGGATGCGACGAACGCCGCGACTCGCTCCGCCAGGTCTGGGACCGCCCGGTGCTGTTCGATCACGCACACCAGGGCCGAGCCGACGATCGCGCCGTCGGCCACGCGGGTCACCTGGGCCACGTGGTCGGGCGTGGAGACGCCGAAGCCCACCGCCAGCGGTAACGTGGTAAAGGTGCGGATGTGGCCGAGCTTCTCCGCCAGGTCGGTGGCGAGATTGGCGCGGGCACCGGTGATCCCGGTGAGGGAGACGTAGTAGAGGAAGCCCCGGCATCCGGCGCACGCCAACTGGATGCGATCGTCGGTACTCGTCGGGGCCAGGAGCAGCACCGGGTCGATCCCCGCCGCGTCACATGCGGCGTAGAAGTCACGCCCCTCGTCCGGGGGCAGGTCGGGCACGATGAGGCCGTCGATCCCCACTTCCTTGGCGGTCGCCAGGTAGCGCTCCGGGCCACGTTGCAGAATCGGGTTGAAGTAGGTCATGAGGACCAGAGGGATCTCGGTCTCCCGGCGCAGGCCGGCGGCGATGGCGAAGACCTGGTCGAGGGTGGTGCCAGCGGCCAGGGCCCGCTGGCTGGACTGTTGGATCGCCGGTCCATCCGCCAGGGGGTCGGAGTAAGGAAAACCGAGCTCGATGAGGTCCGCGCCCCCGCGCACCACCGCCCGCAGGATCTCGGGGGAGGCGGCCGGGCTCGGGTCACCTACGGTGACGAACGGCATCAGGGCGCCGCATCGTTCCTCCCGCAGGCGCGCGAAGGTGGTGGCGATGCGGCGGGTCATTGGCCCATCCCCGGTACGAGCCCCATCTCCGCCACCTGGTTGACGTCCTTGTCGCCGCGGCCGGAGAGGTTGAGCACCACCACGGCCCCCTCGGGCAGCCCGGGGACCAGCTTGCGCAGGGCGGCGATGGCGTGGGCCGACTCCAGGGCCGGGATGATGCCCTCGGTCCGCGCCAGGAGCTGAAACCCCTCCAGGGCCTCGCGATCGGTGATCGACAGGTATTCCGCGCGGCCGGTCTCGTAGTAGTGGGCGTGCTCCGGGCCGATCCCCGGGTAGTCGAGGCCGGCCGAGATCGAGTGGGCCGGCGTGACCTGACCGTCGGAATCCTGCAGAAGGTAGCTCATCGAGCCGTGCAGGACGCCGCGCGAGCCGCCGGTGAGGGTGGCGGCGTGCTTGCCCGTGTCGAGGCCGAGGCCCGCCGCCTCCACCCCGACCATGCGCACCGACGCCTCACCGGCGAAGGGGTGGAAGAGGCCGATGGCATTGCTCCCGCCACCGACACAGGCGACCAGGAGGTCGGGGGACCGACCCTCCGCGGCCAGGATCTGCTCGCGGGTCTCCTCGCCGATCACCCGCTGGAAGTCGCGCACCATCGCGGGATACGGGTGTGGGCCGACCACGGAACCAATAATATAGTGCGTGGTCTCCACGTGGGTAACCCAATCGCGGATCGCCTCGTTGCAGGCATCCTTCAGGGTGCAGGTACCGCTGGTCACCGGCACCACAGTGACCCCGAGGAGGCGCATGCGGAACACGTTGAGGCGCTGGCGCGCGATGTCCTCCGTGCCCATGAAGACCTCGCAGCGCATCCCGAACAGGGCGCACACCGTAGCCACCGCCACCCCGTGCTGGCCGGCACCGGTCTCGGCGATGATCCGCTCCTTGCCCATCTGCCGTGCCAGCAGGATCTGCCCGAGGGCGTTGTTGATCTTGTGGGCGCCGGTGTGGTTGAGGTCCTCGCGCTTGAGATAAATCCGCGTGCGGCCGCCGAGCTCGCGCGACAATCGCTCCGCCAGGAAGAGCGCCGTGGGACGGCCCACGTAGTCCTTCAAATAACCATTAAATTCATCAGCAAACTCCTTGACAAACTGGCCACCGACGCGGATCCGATGATATGCCTCGGTGAGCTCGATGAGCGCGGGCATCAGGGTCTCCGGGACGTACCGGCCGCCGAAGATCCCGAAGTGACCGCCCGCGTCGGGCTCGAGGTGGAAGGTCGCGTCAGGCACGACTCGTCTCCTTCGGGTGCGTCCGCCAGGCGGCCTCCCGGTCCGCGTCGTGCACGGCCCGGACGAAGGCGCGGACCAGTCCCGGGTCCTTCACCCTGGGGCTCTTCTCCACCCCCGAGGAGCAGTCTACCCCGTACGGTCGGCAGATCGCGATCGCATCCCGCACGTTGTCCGGGGTGAGCCCGCCGGCGAGGATGAGCCGAGCGGAGGTCGCGAACCCCCCCAGCCACGTCCAGTCGAAGGCGGTGCCCGTGCCTCCGGCCTCCCCGGCGCGGAAGCCGTCGAGGAGCACCGCGTTGACCTGGAAGCGGGCGACCTCGTCCAGGCTCTTGCGCTCCGCGACGCGCACGGCCTTCACCACGCGGCACGAGAACTGGCTGATGTAGTTCTGGGACTCCCGGCCGTGAAACTGGAGGCAGTCGAGGCCCACCTGACGGCGGATCGAGTCGACCCGCGCCCCGGACTCGTCGACGAACAGGCCTACGACCGTCACGAAGGGCGGGAGCTGGCGGACGATGGCCGCCGCGTTGTCGGGTGTGATGTAGCGCGGGCTCTTGCGGTAGAAGACGAAACCGAGGGCGTCGGCGCCGGCCGCCGCCACCATCAGGGCATCCTCCATGCTGGTGATGCCGCAGATCTTCACCCGGGTGACCATCCGGGCAGCTTACCGGCGGCTGGTCGCCGCGGGAAAGAGCTGGGCGAGCTTGGCCGCAATGTCCGGCGCCGCCATCAACGCGGAGCCGATCAGCAGGGCGTCGAGGCCGAGGGCGGCCATCGACTCCACCTGGTCGCGACTCGCCAAACCGCTCTCCCCCACCACCACCGCGCCGGCGGGCAGGCGCTCTCGCAGCCCTCCGGCGAGGAGACGCGCGCTGGTGTCCATCGTGACGCGCATGGTCTTGAGGTCGCGGTGGTTGATCCCCACCACCGGGCACGCCGCCACCTTGTCCAGCGACCCCCCCCCGTGGATCTCCACCAGGACCTCCATGCCGAGCGCGTGGGCGAGGTCGTGCAACTCCGAAAGCTCCGTACTCTCCAGGGCCTCGGCGATGAGCAGCACGGCGTCCGCGCCGTGGGCGCGCGCCTCGTAGACCTGGTAGGGATCGAGGAGAAAATCCTTGCGCAGCACCGGCAGCGGCACCGCCTGCCGAACCTGTTGGAGGTGCGCGAGATCGCCCTTGAAGAACGGCTCGTCCGTGAGTACCGAGATGGCCGCTGCCCCGCCGGCGTGGTAGAGCCGGGCGACGTCGGCGGGCCGGGCGCCCGGTCGGATGGCGCCGCGGCTCGGCGAGTGGCGTTTGAACTCGGCGATGAAGCGGATCGCCGCGCCGGTTGGCCGGCGTAGCGCCGCGGCGAAGGGCCGGCAGGGGGGTAGATCCCGGCAGCGGGCGCGGTACTCCGTCAGCGGAGTACGGGCCGCGCACTTGGCGACCCAGGCACGTTTGGCGGTGAGGATCTCGTCGAGGGTGGTCATAAGTGGGGGGATAGGGATTGGGGGATGAGGGGGAGAAATTATGGGTCGACACGAATTCAATATCTCGCATTCATCAATAGGGCCGCCCCCTGGGGCGGCATCGTTCCCCCCACCCCCAACCCTCACCCCCAATCCCTAGCGGTTGGTGAACTCCACCAGCCGCTCCAGGACCGTCGCCGCCCGGCCGCTGTCGATCGACTCGGTGGCCTGACCGATCCCCTCCTTGATGTCGCCCGCCTGCTCGCCGGCCACCAGGGCCAGCGCCGCATTGAGGAGGACCACATCGCGGTGGGGACCGTGCTCCCCGGTGAGGACCTCCCGCAGGATGGCCGCATTCTCCGTCGGCTCACCGCCCTTCAAGTCCTCCGGCCGGTAGCGCGGCAGCCCGACCGCCTCCGGGGTGATGACCCCCGGGGAGACGCGGCCGTCGACGACCTCCGCGAAGTAGGTACGGTCGGTGAGGGTCGCCTCGTCGATGCCGTCCCCACCATGGACCACGAAGGCGTGGCGACAACCGAGATGGGAGAGGACCCGTCCCACCGGCTCGACCCAGGTCCCATCGAACACCCCAATCACCTGGAACGGGACCCGGGCCGGATTCGTGAGGGGGCCGAGGAGATTGAAGATCGTACGGGTGCGCAGCTCGGCCCGCACCGGCGCGGCGTGTCTCATCGCCGTGTGGAGGAGCGGCGCGAACAGAAAGCCGAGCCCCACCTCCCGCACACAGGCGGCCATCCGCTCGGGCGTGAGTTCGAGGTTGACCCCCAGTGCCTGGAGGACGTCCGCCGAGCCGCACTTGGAGGAGACCCCCTTGTTGCCGTGCTTGGCCACCGGCAGGCCGGCGCCGGCCACGACGAAGGCGGCAGTGGTGGAGATGTTGAAGGTGTGGCTGCGGTCACCGCCCGTGCCGCACGTGTCCACCGCCGCCAGGCCGTCGAGATCGACCGTGAGGGCGTGGCGCCGCATCGCCCGGGCGGCACCGGTGATCTCGTCGACGTTCTCTCCCTTGGTGCGCAGGGCCACCAGCAGGGCGGCGATCTGCACCGGCGACAGCGAGCCGGCCATCACCTCCAGGAAGACCGCCTCCGCCTCGGCGGCTGTGAGGTCTCTACGCTGGAGCAATCTCGGAAGGACTTCCTCAAACATCTTAATTTTATTGGAAAAGTCTACCTGTGAATTCTAGGAACGGCGTGCACCGATCCTCGGCAGAAGAAACACCTTACACTAGGCGACGGTTGCGGGGCCAACGGCGAGAAAGTTGCGCAGCAGGTCCTTGCCGACGCGGGTAAGAATCGACTCGGGATGGAACTGGACGCCCTCGATGGCCCGCTCCCGGTGGCGTAGGCCCATGATCTCCCCGTCCTCGGTATGGGCCGTGACCTCGAGCACCTCCGGCAGGCTCGCCCTCTCCACCGCCAGGGAGTGGTAGCGAGTCGCCTCGAAGGGGTTGGGCAGACCGCGGAAGACCCCCCGGCCGTCGTGGTAGATCAGCGACGTCTTGCCGTGCATGAGGCTGGCGGCGCGTACCACCTTGCCACCGAACGCCTGGCCGATCGCCTGGTGGCCGAGGCAAACCCCGAGGAGCGGGATCTCGCCACCGAGCTCGCGCACCACCTGAACCGAGATCCCCGCCTCGTTTGGCGTGCACGGCCCCGGCGAGATCACGATGTGGCGCGGCCCCAGATCACGAATCTCCGCCACGGTGATGCGGTCGTTGCGGTAGACCTCGACGTCCTCCCCGAGCTCCCCCAGGTATTGCACGAGGTTGTAGGTGAACGAGTCGTAGTTGTCGATGACCAGGAGCATGGAGGACAGTAGACAGTAGGTAGTAGACAGTAGACAGGGGGTGGCGAGTTAAACCCTGTCTACCGTCTACTATCCACCCTTTCCGCCCACCGACTCCCCGACCCAGGCCAGATAGGCGGCCAGGCCGCCGCTCGTGGCGAGGACCAGCCCTTCGGGGACGTCGTATGGGTGGCGCTCCGCCAGCGCCTTCAGGCAAGCCTCCCCACGAGCGGCGGTCGTCTTGATGAGTAACAGCCACTCCGCGGCGGACTCCACCGTCCCCTGCCAGCGGTAGACGGACTGCACGCCGGGGATGACGTTGACACAGGCGGCGAGCCGGTCCTCCACCAGGCCCGTGGCAAGCGTCCGCGCCGCCGCCGCCGAATCGACGGTGGTGACGATCAGCCGCACGTCACGCATCGATCGAACGCCCTCCGGCCAGGCGCTGGCGGATCCGCCGTGCGCGTGCCGCGAGCGGCTCCGCCGCCTCCGGCCGTCCGGTTTCGCTCAGGACCCGGGCGTATCCCTCCAGGCACTCCGCCAGGTCGCTGGTGTCCCCCTCCTCGCGCTCCTCGCGGATCTTGAGCTGCCGTTGATACAGGGGCTCTGCGGCCGTGAAGTTGTTGTTCAGGCAGAGCACCGATGCCAACAGAGAGAGGTTGAGCAGATAGCGTTCATCCTCCACCGCGAAGATCGACTTGGCCTCTTCGAGGGCCGCGCGATACCCCTTCTCGGCGCCGGCAAAGTCCCCGAGCAAGTACCGCTCGGTGCCCGTATCCATGAATTGGGACCACTCCTGCATCGCTTTGCCTCCACGCCGCGGTCAACGAAAGGCCGCAGTTTGGCTCCGGGAGCGGCAGTTTACCAGAAGCTCCACTCGCCGGTGCGAAGGACGTAGAGACCCAGTCCGAGGTTGGTCACACCATGGGCAAGGACACAGGTGAAGAGGTCGCGGCGCCACACCAGCAGGCCACCATAGGCGACACCGGCGGCAATCCCGACCAGCCAGCGATCGTGCTCGAAGCCAAAGGCGACCGCCACCACGGCGAAGGAGAAGGTGGAAAAGGCACCGAGGGCGACGGACTTGAAGTCCGTATCGATGAGGTAACGCATCAAGAAGCTGCGCCAGAAGAGCTCTTCCATAACCGGTACCACGACGGCGGCGCCGAACACTCGCACGGCGATCACCGCCCAGGTAAGGATCGTTCCGAGACCGAAGGCATAGGGGTCGAACCCCGCTCCATCTCCAATGCGCAGAGGCTCCAGCGTCTCCTCGGGAGCCACCCACACCACCAGCACGATCACCCCGACGCTCACCCCGATGGTCCAGTCGCCCACGGTCCTGCTCCAACCCAGCTCGACGTAGTGGCCACGGAAACCCCAGAGCATCGCCCCGACCACCACGGTCTTGGCCAGATACCAGAGGTGGGCTGTTCCCGGCCATTGTGCGCCACCAAAGGTGAAGGCGATGAACGTCGCGAACGGCGCGACGTAGGGGAACCACGGCGCCCGCAAGATGCGCTGCAACGAGTCCATCTCCTCTCCTCTTGTTGTCCGAAAGCGGCGACCGATTCCCCAACAAGAGTGGACTTTTCATCAATACGACGGCCGTCGCAACGCCCCCCTAACCCCCATCGGCGGCCCGACCGATTCCTTCATGACGGGCAGTGGTGCCCGCGAGAAGCGAGCGCGGCCGAATGATGTTTCTACGAATCTCGGTATTTGTACTCCTGGTCTGTGCCACCGTCACACGCGGGGCCGACGCCGCCGGTCGTAGCCGAGGCCCCCAGTGGGTCCCCGGAGAGCTGATCATCGGCATGAAGGAGGGGGTTACCGCCGCGAGCGTCGGTCATGCACGGCCTCCCGGCACCACCGTCGTCGCAACCCTACCTCACATCCAGCTACGGCTGGTACGGGTACCGGTCGACCGCCTGGCCGAGGCCGAGCTGGAACTCGCCGCGGATCCCGCGGTCGCATTCGTGGAGCGCAATCACCTCCTGCCGCCGGCCGAGATGCCGAACGACCCGGTGACCTCGTATCACGCCGCCCTCGTCGGTCTGCCCGCGGCGTGGGACACGACTCGCGGCAACCCGAATCTGGTGATTGCGATCCTCGACTCCGGCATCGATGGAACCCACCCGGATCTCGCGGACAAGCTGGTGCCCGGATACAACTTCTGGGATGACAACGACGACACCCACGACGTCTTCGGTCACGGCACCGAGGTGGCCGGCATCGCCGCGGCCATCACCGACAACGGCACCGGTGTGGCGGGCGCTGCCTGGAACTGTGGCCTCATGCCGCTGCGCGTGACGAATCGGGATGGCTTCGCCAGCCTCTTCGCCGTCCTCGCGGCCCTCACCTGGGCGATGGACAACGGGGCCAAGGTCGTCAACCTGAGCTTCGAGGGCATCCACTCCTCCCCGGCCCTGAATAGCGGCCTCGCGTACGTCCGCAACCAGGGTGGGATTACCATCGCCGCGGGGGGAAACGGCGGTACCCTCGATTCCTCGCCGGACCACCCCGACGTGGTCTCGGTCGCCGCCACCAACGCCGGCGACGAGCGACCCTCATGGGCGAGCTTCGGTCCATACATCGATTTGGCGGCGCCCGGTGTCTCCCTGAAGACCACGAAGAACGGCGGCGGCACCGTGACCGCGTCCGGCACCTCCTTTGCGAGCCCGCTGGTGGCCGGCATCGCGGCCCTGGTGTGGTCGGTCGATCCGGAACTAAGCCCGGCGGAGGTGGAGGCGCTCCTGAAGGAGAGCGCGGTCGACCTCGGTGATCCGGGCCGCGACGACCGCTTCGGCGCAGGCCGCGTGGACGCGGCCGCAGCGGTCGCGGCCGCCCTTGCCGGAGCCGGGCCACCAGCGGATACCGTGCCACCGACCGTCGAAGTCGCCACGCCGGCACCGGGTGACGTCGTCACCGGCAAGACCACCGTGGCTGCGAACGCGGCCGATGCGAGTGGCATCGCGCAGGTCGAGTTCTACGTCGATGGTGTGCGCGTCGCCACCGATCTCGCGCCGCCGTACCAGTACCTGTGGGACACGGCATCGATCGCCAACGGCAGTCACACCCTGGCCGCCGCGGCCGTCGACACCGCCGGCAACCAGTCCGCCAACCGCCCTTTCGCCGTCACCGTCGACAACCCCTTGCCGCCGTCCCTCACCGCCCTCTCGGCCGCCACGGCACACCCCAAGACCCGCCTCACCCTGTTCGGCAGCGGCTTCGATGCGACGACCATTCAGGTGACCATCGGCGACAAGTACACACCCATCGTTGCCGTCTCGCCCACCGCGGTCACGGTCAAGGTGCCGCGCCTACCCAAGTACACCGACGTGGCGGTGGTGGCTGCGAATGGCGCCGCCCAGAGTGCGCCTCTGGCGCTGGAGATCCGCTGATCGTCCCGCCGGGGCGATCGTCGCCAGTCCGACGCTACTCCTTACTGTGACTGCTCGGTGACGGTCTTCCCGTAGTCGAGCACCGCCGGGCGTTCGGCACGCGGCCGCGTCTCTTTGAGGAGGTCCTCCGTGGCCGAGGTTCGAATGCGCACGTTGCCCCCGTCCCCGGTCACGCTGGCGACGGCGCGATCGACGGTGCGGGATAGGACCACCCCAGGCAGCAAGTCCTCCGCGACGTCGACGATCAGGCCTTCCGTGATGAGGATACGGTCGGCAGTCTCTTGGACTAGCTGGCCGTAGAAGTTGATCCCATCGAGGGTGGCGTAGGCGATGCGCTCGCCGCGCTCCATGAACTCGGCGGCGAGAAATACCCGGCCCTCCACGATGAATCCGGGGACCTTCAAGGGGCAGAATAACGCCTCGAAACCCTTGCCGCAGTCGATGCGCGGCGGATCCGCCGCGGCCGCCGGGCCGGCGCCCATCGCGATCACCACGAAGAGGGGCAGGAGAACTTCTATATGCGCCCCGGTCGTGCAAGACATTAGCTTGAATCCTGGCGTTCAGCCTTTCCTGATCGAAAAGCGACTCTAGCGAGAGACGAGCCTCTGTGTCGAGGTTCGCCGACTGCCGCTGCGAGCCCAACGAGCTGGGGCCATCAGTACACCAGACTGATGGCCGAGGAGACCGCTCCGGCACCCGCACACGCCAGCAGAATGCGGTCGCCGCGCTCGATGGCCCCTGCCTGGACCGCATGGGTGAAGGCCATCGGCAGACTGGCGGACGCGGTGTTCCCGAAGAATGGGAATGTGGCGTACACCTTCTCCCGCGGGACCCCGGCCACCTCCGCGACGCCGAAGACCCCGTGCTTGGCCGCCTGGTGGGGGACGATCCACTTGAGGGCGTCGTAACTCTTCCATCCGGTGGCCGCCATCACCTCGGACAAAATCGGCACGAACGTCTCCAGCGCCTTCTCGTAGAGCCCCGGGGGATCGGTCCAGAAGCTGTAGTCCGCCAGCTCCGCCCTCCCCCTCTCCTTCTCCAACACTCGCGAGCCGCCGCCGGTGATGCGGATCAGGTCTTTGCCTGTGGGATCGGTGCGATGGATCCCGGCGATGAAGCCCTCCTGCCCCACATTGTCCGTGGCACACAACACCATGGCCGCCGCCCCATCGCCCAGGACTGCCAGGTTGTAGAGCTGCGTGTGGCCATGGTTGAGGAAGGGCGAGTTGACCTCCGAGCTCACCACCAGTACCGGCCCTAGCTCCGGGTGGGCCTCGATGAACTGGGCCGCGACATGCAGGCCGGTGGCGAAGCTGGCGCAGATGTTCTTGACGTCGAACGAGAAGGCGTTGACGGCGCCGATTCGGTCCTGAAGCAACACATTGTTGTGCGGGATCGCCTGATCTTGGCCCGTGGAGCAGAACAGCAGCATTCCGAGATCGGCGGCCTCGATGCTGGCCGCCTTGAGCGCCTGTGCGACCGCGGGAACGGCGAGCTCGGTGTTGGTCGTTCCCGGCTCTACGTATCGGCGGTGGCGCACACCGGACAGGCGAGTGACCGCCTTGAGCTGCACGCGCTCGGCCACCGACAGCGCGTGCCAATCGGCGAGGGCGTCGTTGTCCAGCTCAATGGGCGCCAGGTTCAGGCCACAGCCCAGGATGCGCGGAGTGATGCCCGTACGCTCACCGTAGTGAATAGCTCTGGGTAAAGAACGGGTGGCGACCCTATCCAGGCCGTCAACGGGCGGGCAAATCATCATCTCTCCTCAAGCTTCTGATCTCTGGGTCGCGGCAGGGTACATCACACGCTTGCCCGCAAAGAGCCAAAACGGCGGTGGGGGGTACAACGGGGGACTAACGGGGATTTCTCAGCATCGGCTCACCCCTCCTAGCCGTATCCTCACCTTGCCCTCTTCTCTCCCGCAAGACTTCCAGCGGTACCGGTCACGCGCAGCGCCAGTATGGCCCCGGCGAATGGGCGATGTCGTGGTGATCCATGATGGGGAGGACCATCAAGTGGAGAGAGCGCGTCGCTGCGTTGTCTCAGGAGGGTAGCTCAATAGAACCATGAGCCGGTTACGAAGAAGGTGTCCAGGGACACGGTGTTCTTGCTCTGGTCGTACTCGTCGGCGATGAGGCTCTGGTCCGTAGAGACCGAGTTCTCGAAGCCATGCTCCCAGGCGGTATCGAGCTGGAAGTTCTCCCAACGATAGCCGACACCGAGGGTCGCATGGGTCTCGACGATCGCCGGAAAAATCGGCAGCACCGTCTCTTCCGGCACCGGGTTGCGGGCGTGGTTCAGGCCCGCACGCAGGGTCCATGACGGCGTCAAGAAGTACTCCGCCCCTACCGCCACGATCCACTGATCCTTCCAGTTCAAGGGAACGTCGAGCTCCAAGTTCTCTCCCCCGGTCATGCGGTTGACGGTGCGATTGTTACCATTGCGCAGGCGGATGGGCATCTTGTCGAAACTATTCTTCCAATTGATCCAGGTGATGTCAGCCGCCAAGAGCAGGTGCTCGGTGGGGCGATAGGCCGCTCCTGCACCGAGCTTTTGCGGGTAGACCAGCTCGACTTCCGCGTCGTAGGTGGCGGTAAAATCCGCATCGGGGTCGATGCCCACCCCGTATTTCGCGACCGCCGCCAGGATGCGGTTATAAAACCGTCCGAAACGTGGCTCGAACTGGCGTTGGTAGTCCGGCAAGATGTCCTGCACCTGCGGCTTGAAATCCAGGTGCGCCTTGCCCTTGAAATTGAGGGTGGACTCGCTCGTGTATGCGACGCCGAAGGTCAGGTTCTCGCTATAGTCGTACAGCAGGCCGAGCTTGAAGCCGTACCCCAAGGTATCAGCGTCCGGGAGATTGATGCTCGCCGTCGCCTGCTTCATGTTCAGTGTCAGGGGAGAGCTGACCAGGTGAGCAAACGAGAAGGCGTGCCCGAGCCAGCGCGGTCGTCCCTGGAGCAGGTCGGTGGAGGTGGAAAACGGCAGCTCCATCTCCAGTTTCGAGTAACCGGCGTTCACCGAGACACCGACCGACAGGTTGTACAGAGCCTGATATGCGGCGGCGACCGCCAGCTTCCCGTACAGGAGATTGGAGTGAAAGCCCTGTTCGACCAGCTCGCCGGTGACCGGGTCGCGGTACACGGGGTGCTTGAGGGAGAGATCGGCGCCCAGTCCCCCCTGGGCGTAGGCACCGACACCGTAAGACCATGGACCAAGTGATGTGTCGTCCACGTAACCGAAGACCGGCAGGGGAAAGGCCTGGGCCTTGGCGTCAACGTCATTGAGCTCGTTGCGGAAGTGCTGATCGGGCAGGATGAAACCGATCCCCGCGTCGACCCGCTTGCGGTTGATCTGCGTGATCCCGGCCGGATTGGAGTTCATCGCCGTGGTGTCGCTCGCCACGGAGTAGTCGGCCCCTCCCATACCGGCGGAGCGCGCACCGAATGAGGTCTGCTCCACGCCATTGGTGGCCTCGCTCACCGCTGCGTGGCCCGTTAGACAGGCCATCAGCACAACAGACCAGAGGGGGTGAGGTCGGCGAGCCAAGGACACGGAACGGCGTGGGCAGCGACACCGCCCCCAATCGCCGTGGGATCGATTTGGTAAAGAGGTTTCGAGGGCGATCGCGGGAGCCGCCCCCTATCCCGGCCGGGATGTGAGATTAGTGTTTGAAATCATTAAGGAATGCCGACCGTAACAGAGCGTGTAACAGGGTGTAAAGCAAGGCCCTGCCGCCACGTTTTTGGTGCCATAACCCCGCGCCTCGCCGGATCACAATCGGCAGTGGCCCCTCGATTAACCTCTCCGGCCTCTCTGTGTTAGCCTGTAACGTACCGACATTGCTCAGGTTTTATGTCCCCCGCCAACGCCTACCAGCTCCAGACCCGACCCGAGAGTCTGATCGAGCAAATCCTGGAAAAACAACCGGGTGCAGACGTCACGCTGATTCAAAAGGCGTACCTGTATGCCGCGCGCATGCACGGGGGACAGATGCGCCGGTCGGGGGAGCCGTATCTCATCCATCCGCTGGAGGTCGCCCACATCTTGGCCGACCTGCACATGGACGACATCACCATCGCCGCCGGACTGCTCCACGACACCATCGAGGACTGCCCGTGCACCCTCGACGACCTGCGCCGCGAGTTCGGCCGCGAGATCGGCCAGATCGTCGCGGGGCTCACCCGCATCGACGGCATCTCGTTTGCCTCGCCCATGGAAGAGCAGGCGGAGAACTTCCGCAAGATGCTCGTCGCGATGAGCGAGGACATCCGCGTCTTGATCATCAAGCTGGCCGATCGGCTTCACAACATGCGCACCCTGGATCATCTCGATGAGGACCGACGCACCGCGATCGCCCGGGAAACCAAGGAGATCTATGCCCCCCTCGCCAACCGCCTGGGCATCGGCCGCATCAAGAACGAGTTCGAGGACCTGTGCCTGA
>DASWHD010000029.1:0-15288 GCA_036393335.1 bacterium | reverse complement strand
AGGAGCGCGAGTAGTTCATGTTGTACGGGCTCTCGATCACCTCGGCACCATGCAGGGTGACGAACTTGCCGAAGATGAACCCCTTGTAGGAGACGTACGCCTGCTGGACGTCGAAGCCCTCCACGTCGTCCAAGAGGCCGGCCGAGTGGATGCTGTCTGCGACGTCGCCGAAGTTCAGATCCAGGTTGAAGGACGGCCCGTCGTCCACCCCGCCGGTCACCGCCAGCTCGGCCAGGGGCACCTGGAAGGTGTTGTCCTCCTGATCGAAGACCCGGCCGGCGTTGGTGTCGCTCTTGGGCTCATCGATATTGAAGGTGTAGGCCGCGGTGACGAAGCCGGACCAGTCGAGGGTCACGACCGCCGGGGCCTGGGTAGCCGGGACCGCGACGAGGGCGGCGATGGCCGCCGGTACCAACAAGGGCGCACTTCTCATGGAATCTCCTCCGGGTACGGGTTGCTGAGCGTGGCGCCCCTGGGGGACGCGCAGTTGGCCCACTGGGCCGAGGTCATTTCCGCCGTGGGTTTGCAAACGGCGCGCCACCCTACAACACTCGCGGTGACACGCAACAGTGCCTTTCTGCACAATTGGTTGCTTCCTCCGAGGGGCACGGCGCGGAGCTCGGGGGCGGGGACCTTGCTCAAACAAGCGGCAGCCCTGCCCTTGGATTACGCAGCAGGCCGGGCGCCGGGCCGCACCAGCCATTCGCCACCGCGCAACACGGCACGCACGCACCCGGTGGGGTCGAGCCCCACCAGATCCGCCGTTTCCCCGGTCCGTGGCTCCATGGCCGCCGGCAAGTCGAGGGCGTGGAGCACCGTGTGGCGCACGCAGGTGGCCAGCGCCTGCCACGCCACGCCGGAGGCGGCCGCCACCACCTGCACCGCCTCCCAGGGTGAGGCCAGACCGCCACACAGCCGTCCCCGGCGGTCGACGGCGCGGCCCCTCACCACCTCTCCTTCGACCGTGCCGAGGTGAAACCTTGACCCGCCCCCCGCCGCGGCCACCGCGTCGGACACCAGCATGAGCCGTTGCGCCCCGAGACAACGCCACGCCACCGCCAGCCCCTCCGGCCCGACGTGGTGGCCGTCGCCGATCACCTCGCAGACCAGGTCATCCCGTGCCAGCGCGGCGCCGGCGAGCCCCGGCTCCCGGTGATGAAACGGGCCCATGGCATTGAACAAGTGGGTGACGTAGCGCGCTCCGTGGTCTACCGCCTGTCCCACCTGGGCCGCGCTCGCCGCGGAATGGCCGAGGCCCACCACCACCCCGTGGGCCACCGCGGCGTCGATCACTTCCGCCGCTCCCGGTAATTCCGGTGCCAGGGTCATCAGGCGGATCAGCCCCGGGTACTGCTCCAGGAGCCCCACCAGCCACGCCGCGTCGGGCACCCGCAGGTGGTGCGGCGGATGGACTCCGGCGTGCCGTGGGTTGAGGAATGGCCCCTCCAGATGGAGGCCGAAGAAGCTCGGGGCGTCGGGCGGCGGCGCCGCGGCCCACGCGGCCCAGCGGTCCAGGGCCGCGCGCAACTCCGCCTCGCCGCAGGTGATCAGGGTGGGGAGAAACCCCGTCACCCCCGCCGCACACAGGGCGCGCAGGGCCCGGCGATGGGCGGCCGGGTCGTCGCGCAGGAAGTCGCACCCGCCCCAGCCGTTGATATGCGGGTCGATCGCACCGGCGGACCACACCAGGTCCTGCCCCTCTTCCCCCTCTCCCCCAGGGGGAGGGCCGGGGTGGGGGCGCAGGGAACGAGTCCCGACTCCCTTACCATCTCCAGCTCCCTGCTCATCCCGAGCGCCCTCCCCCCCGCCCCTCCCGGAGGGAGGGGAGCCAGACGCCCCGGCCCTTGGCAGGGGAGGGCCTGCCTCGACGTCCACCCGCACCCACCGACCCGCCTCCGCCAGCAGGTCGATCGCCGGCCCATCTCTATCGAGCAGCCGGACACCCTTCAGCTCCACGGTCGGGATTGCCATTTAACCGCCAAGCTCTTCGCTATCTTCCGCCCGCTGCCAAACGACGGCACGGCCGGTCTCGTCGGCCGCCCGCGACGCGATCCAGGCGCCCTTCAGCTCATCGAGGCGGCCGGTGCCCCCCCGCTCCCCTAGCCAGCACGCCATGCCGCCGCGGACCAGCAGGTCGTGGATCCGGCGCCGCGCATGGCGATTCGCTCGCACGCCGCCCGTTCCCCCGCCCACCACCACGTCGAAGCCGAGACGCCCGTTTTCCAACAGCCGTTCCGGGAAGGCGAGCTCCAGGTAGAGGAGCCCGCGTTCCGCCACCCACCGGCGCGCTCGCCGGCACCACGGTGCGGAGGCAGGATCGACATCGCCACCGGCCCCGCGGATCTGCGCCACCACTTGCTCCACACCGCTCCACGGCACGGCCTCGCCTCCGAGCCACGCATTCACCACGTCCGCCCCGAGCCGCACCCGTTCCTCGGTGCGCAGCAGGGCCCTGGGGAGGTGATCCCCACCGCCGCCGTGGCTCAGGAGCTGAAAGTCGGCGCGCAGCATCCGGAGCTGGTCGCGGAAGGCATGCTCGAAGAGGTCGTCCTGCCCCGCCTTGGCGCGCCGCGAGGCGAGGGGGCGGGCGAGGTCTGGCAGGGCGGCGGCCGCCAGCCACGCCCCGGCCACCACGCGGTGCGACTGCTCGGGCCACGGCACGCCGGGGGCGGCGGCGGCCAGCGGGATCGCGACCGCGGCCGGATCGTCCCCGGCGGGAAGTACCGCATACAGCCCTTGCCGGATCCGGGCGCGCAGCCCTTCCACCTCGCCTGCCACCTCCGCCTCCAGCCACGGGCTCGTGTAGCCGGGGCTGGCCAATACCGCCTCCGCCATCTGCTCCACCCACACCGCCAGGCGGTAACCGCGGCGCGGAGTGAGGTCGAGGACCGACAAACCGGAAAACAGCTCGGCCTGGTGGCGGAGACGATGGGCGAAGTGCTCGCGCACCTCGGTCGTGACCGGCCCGTGCTCGACCTGACGCTGTACCGTTCCAAGACGCCCCAGGATCTCATCGCGCATCGCCCCGAGGGCCGGGGCCAGGTTCCCGACCTGCTGCGCGGCGAGACGCCAGAAAGCCCCATCCTGCGCCATCTCCACCTCCCGCCGCCGTCCCTCCCAGAGGCGCGCGAAGGAGAGGGCGTCGAGGCGACCGATGGCCGCCGCCGCCCCTTCCCTCAACCGCTCTGAGAGCGCCGCCACTTCCCCCTGACCGCCGGCACCCCACCAAGCGATGACTGGAGCGAGGAGGGCCTGCGCCGCTGCCGGGGTCCAGCCCAGGGCGATGATGCGGTGGGTGAGCACCGAGGAGAGGCGCGCGCCACGGCCCGTTCCCAGCTCGGCGAGGGCGGCAGCGAGATCCTCCCCTCCCGGCTGGCCGGAGAGCCACGCCAAGAAGCACCACCGCTCCAGGGACGAGACGCGTCCCGCCACCGCCTGCCGCCCCAGCTCCCGGCCGGCGACGCGCACGGTGCGCTCGCGGCAGCGGCGCGCCGCCGACCACAACCGGTCGCGCAGCATGGTGGAGCCACTGCGCCCCGCCAGAAGCGCCGCCACCAGAGCGAGAGTCGACTCCTCACCCGCCGCCTGCACGGCGGCGGGCTCGATGGTGAGGTGGTGGTCCGGCGGGGCGTCGCGGTGTTGCAGCCGGAGGCGCAGGCCATCGGTCACGACACCCCACGCCACGCCGCTCTCCCGCAATCGCCGCCAAAGCTGCACCGGCGGACTTACCAGGGCCCCGCGCAGCCACTCGTCCCGCTCGATCCCGGCGAGCGGCACCCCCGGCGGGCGCAACTGCACGAGGATTGGCGCCGGCTCCGGGTTGGCCGCCATCCACACCAACCGCTCGCCGTCCACCTCCAGCCGCAGCCCCAGCGCCTCCCCGAGCCGCCGCGCCGCTGCCAGGCCGTGACCCGTGGTCGGCCGCTGCGCGGCAGCTAACCATCCGGGGACCCGTCGCGCCGTCGCGCCGGTGGCTGCCGCCCGCAGGGCATCTTCATCGAACAGGCCGTGATGGTAGAGAGTCGCGTGCGTCTCGATCATGGGGTGGTCTGCCATGCCCCGTGACTCCACCGGCGAGTCGGGGCCATGGCGAATGGCACAAGCAGACGTGGGTCGCGAAGGTACCCCGGTAGGCGCGACGTCCTGTCCGCAACCTCCCATCTTGCGCACTTGTGTATGGCCACGTTCCGATGTCCCTTGAGTCTTGCTGAACAGGGGGAGAGGCCGGTGTGTGACAGGGTTGGTACGGTTGCCGCAGGGAGATCACCGGCCGTCACCGGCAGCGAACGACGATGTTTTAAGCATCATCCCATGGGCACTCAGGACCAACAACCGGGGCGCGGTGGGCCGCAGGATCGCCCGCCGCTACAATCTTGATCACGAGGGTTTTACTCCGACCCTGCTGTGCTAGGGTCACCTAGCCCGCATTTCTCACCATGAATCCGCTGCGACCGCGCAACCGCCCGCATCTCCTGGCCGGGTCCTCGTCCGAGTCCTCGACAGGGGTAGGAGCCGGTTTCACCGGCGATCCGCACAACAGGCCCTGCGGGCCTGGGTCGCCGAAGGGATTCGGCTCCTACCGCGGGCCGGCCAGGATCTACGGCCATCTGCACGGGCTCGCGACGATCCCTGGTGAGAAATGCGGGCTAGAATCTCAACCCTTCTGGCCCCAAGGAGAACGCGATGAGCAACCTGGTCGATGTCTTTAAACAGGCCTTGCGCAACGAGACCAAGGCACGGGCCTTCTACCGCCTTGCCTCCGAAGTCACCCACAACGACGAAAGCCGGATGCTGTTCATCGAGCTGGCCGGCTTCGAGGAGAGCCACGCCCGTCAGCTCGTCGACATGGCTCACGGTCTCCGCTTCGAAGACGCGTGGGACGCCGATGCCTATCTCGACGAGTTGGAAAGCCAGACCCACGCCAGCATCCCCGACCATGAGATCCACGCCATCCTCGACAGCGACATGGCCAAGGTGCTGAGACTCGCCCGGGAGATGGAGCTGAGCTCTCTGACCGCCTACCGCACCCTGGCCGACGGGGTCAGCGACGACAAAATCCGCGAGTACTTCACCAAGCTCGCGGAACAAGAGAGCTACCATCTGGCGGAGGTGGACCGCATGGCACTGGCCCTGGAGATGGAAGACTCCGAGCGCGCTGCCCTGTAGTCCGCCGTACGGGTCCTGCCACCGTTCTCTTCCGGTGGCGCTGCGGCCAACCACAACCCCGCGGAGGCCTTGTGCCGCCCCCGCGTGCTGCCCGAAGCAACGCACCGCCGCGGCCCTGGCCCGGCCCTTCTCCCGTCGAACCTCCGCCTGCGCAGCCGGTCCTGACCGCCCGGCCTAACGCACATTCTTGCCAGGGGTCGGGGCAATTGCGGTCACCCCCCCGCCGGCGCCGTCCGCCCACTTCTCGCGGGCCGACCGGCGCAGGGACGTTCTTTCCGCTCTGCGCGGACCACTCATCGCAAACGTGTGCCGCTCTTCACGTTTTCACCCGGCTGATCATCATGACAATATGACATTCATTGGCAACCCTATCGCGACGAGATCCTTTGTCGAATGGAAACTTTTTGCTGTCACTTTTGTTCGCTTTATTCGTTCAAATAAAATACCCATCATCATTCTTTGAAATCACTCGAAGCCACCACATTGCGGAACCTTACTTGCTGGAATATATTTTGTTTTGCGTTACCTTAGATCGTTACTTTCTCGCTGGCCCATGGTCACCGCGAGGGGCGGGGATGGGCCTCCGAGGGCAGTAGCCTTGGAGCGTGGAGGGTGACCGGCGACCCGTGCACCCAGGGTAAAGGGAGCTTCACCAGGCATAGGCCCGGCGAGGGTGGGTCTGAGCATCGAGCCGGGCGCAGTGCGATGAAACGCGGCGCAACCTACGGTCCCACGCGGCCCATCACCCCCACAGGCAGAAAGCGAGGCGCCTGATGCCAACGATCTCAAGGCACAAAACCGACGACACCTTCCTCGGCAAGGTCGTCGCGTACTTCACCACCAGCAAGCTCACGCCCCTGTTCATCCTCAGCACCCTGATCCTCGGCCTATTCGCGGTATGGGTCACGCCAAAGGAGGAGGACCCCCAGATCGTCGTGCCAATGGTGGACATCATCGTGCCGGTGCCGGGGGCGTCGGCCCGGGAGCTGGAGGAGCAGATCGTCAAACCCCTGGAACGGACGGTGTGGGAGATCGACGACTTCCCGGTGGAGTTCGTCTACGCGATGGCGATGCCGGACTTCGCCATCGTCACCGTCCGGTTCTACGTCAACTCCGAGCTTCAGCCCTCCATGGTCCAGCTCTACGACAAGATCTACGGCAACATCGATCGGGCACCGGGCGGCGGCATCTCCTTCACCCCCGGCGGCCCGGTGGTTCAGCCTCTGATCAAGCTCAAGGACATCAACGACGTCTCCCAGGTCTGCCTCACCCTGTACAGCGAGCACTATGGCGACTACGAGCTGCGACGCATGGCGGAGAGTCTGGCGGACGAGATCCAGGAGCTCCCGGACGCCGCGGAAATCACCCTGACCGGCGGCCGCAGCCGCCAGGTGCGGGTGCTCCTCGATCCCGAGCGGATGGCGGCCCGGACGGTGTCGCCTCTGCAGGTGGCGCAGGTGATCCGCGGTGCCAACTGGTCCCTACCCAGCGGCAAGATCCACCGCGCTGATCAGGAATACCTGGTGCGCACCGGTCCATACCTGCAGTCCGCCGGTGAGGTCGGCAACCTGATGGTCGGGGTCTTCCAGGGGCGCCCGGTCTACCTGCGCGACGTCGCCACCATCGAGGATGGCCCCGGTGAGGTAGAGCAATACGTCCTGTTCGGTGTGGGACCGAGTTACGACGCCCCCCACGAGCAGACCGGCAAGCACGTGGAGTGGCCGGAGACCCCCGATCACGTCCTGCCGGCGGTCACCATCGGCATCGCCAAGAAGAAGGGCACGAACTCGGTCAACCTCGCCCACGACGTCGCGCGCAAGGTAGAGGACCTACGCGCCCAGATTCTGCCGCACGACGTCCATATCTGCTTCACTCGCGACTACGGCCATACCGCCGGGGAGAAGTCCCAGGAGCTGATCGCCGAGCTCCTGGTCACCACCATCTCGGTCATCCTCCTGATCGGGGTCTTTCTGAGCTGGCGCGACGCGGTCGTGGTGGGGACCGCCGTGCCGCTGGTGCTGGCGATCACCCTCTTCTGGAGCTGGTCGATCGGCTACACCCTCAACCGGGTCACCCTGTTCGCCCTGATCATGTCGATCGGCATCCTGGTGGACGACCCGATCGTGGACGTGGAGAACATCCACCGCCACTACTCCCTGCGCCGGCTGCCACCGGTGCAGGCGATCATCCACGCGGTCAACGAGGTGCGCCCGCCGATCATCCTGGCGACCTTCGCGGTCATCACCTCGCTGCTACCCATGGCCTTCGTCGGCGGCCTCATGGGCCCGTACATGCGCCCCATGCCGGTGAACGCCTCGGCGGCGATGCTCATGTCCCTGGTGGTCGCCCTGATGGCCACTCCGTGGGTCGCCTACAAGTTCCTACCGCGCTACATCCCGGAGCCGATCATCCATCGCCGGCGCACCGAGGAGGAGGCCGACGAGCTGCACGGCAAGTCCACCACCTTCTACCGCATCTATGCCCGCATCGTCGGCAACATCATCGACCATCGCGGCTACCACTGGGCGTGCTACCTCGCCGTGATGGGGCTGATGGCCGCCTCCATGGTGCTGGTGGGGACCAAGACGGTGCTCACCAAGCTGCTGCCCTATGACAACAAGAACGAGATCAACGTCATCATCGATATGCCCGAGGGCACCACCCTGGAGGAGACCACCGCGGTGGCGCTGGAGATGGGCGACTACATCCGCACGGTGAACGAGGTCACCGACTACCAGATCTATGCCGGCACCGTTTCGCCGTTCAACTTCAGCGGCATGGTGCGCCACTACTTCCTGCGCCAGGGCGGCAACGTCGCCGACATCCAGATCAACGTCATCGGCAAGCACTACCGCGAGGAGCAGAATCACGAGATCGCCACCCGCATCCGGCCGGTGCTCCACGCCATCGGCGAGAAATACGGCGCGCGGATCAAGGTGATCGAGCCGCCGCCGGGACCACCGGTGCTCGACACCCTGGTATGCGAGGTATACGGCGAGGACCGCGACAGCCAAATCGCTGTCGCCCGTCAGGTACGTGAGGTCTTCGAGACCACCCAGGACGTGGTGGACGTGGACTGGTACTTCGAGGACGACCAGGCACGGGACGAGATCGTCGTCGACACCGAGCAGGTCGCCCGCCACGGCCTCACCCAAGAACAGGTGGTGAAGACCCTGCGCGTCGCCCTCGGCGGGATGGACGTCTCCTACCTGCGGGTCACCGGCGAGCTCCAGCCGGTGCCGATCAACCTCCGCTTCCCGGTGCACCAGCGCAACTCGATCGACGCCCTCAAGGAGATCCGCCTTCCCACCCCGACCGGCGCCATGGTGCCCCTCGCGGAGCTGGTGCGGGTGGAGCGCACCGTCGAGGAGAAGTCGATCCACCACAAGAACCTCCAGCGGGTGATCTATGTGATCGGTGACGTCACCGGCAGGAACGCCTCGCCGATCTACGCGCTGTTCAACATGTGGCGGCCGATCAGCAACATCACCACGCCGGCCGGGAAGAAGGTGAAGCAGCACCTCTTCCTGCAGCCGGAGAGCGAGAAGGACGCGGTCGTGAAGTGGGATGGCGAGTGGTACATCACCGTCGAGACCTTCCGCGACATGGGCGGCGCCTTCGCCATCGCCCTGCTGGTCATGTGGCTCTTGCTGGTCGCCTGGTTCCGCTCCTTCACGCTGCCCGGCGTGGTCATGTCGCCCATCGCCTTCACCCTGGTGGGGATCATGCCGGGCCACTGGCTCACCGGCACCTGGTTCACGGCCACCTCGATGATGGGCATGATCGCCCTGGGTGGGATCATCGTGCGCAACTCGATCCTCGTGGTGCAATTCGCCATGGAGCGCATCGCGGAGGGGATGAGCTTCCGCGACGCCTGCGTCACCGCCGGGGCGATCCGCACCCGGCCGATCCTCCTCACCGCCGGCACCACCGCAATCGGCGGCATGACCATTCTCCTGGACCCGATCTTCAACGGCCTCGCCACCTCCCTGATCTGGGGGATCGGCGCCTCGTCCCTGCTGTCCACCGTCATGGTGCCCCTACTCCTCTATAACCACCTGCGCTACGAGGAGCGGCGCAAGAAGAAGCGCGAGCTCCGCGAGGCCAAGGCCCAGGCCAGACTAAAGAAGGCCGTCCGTCGCATTCCGCCCGAAGAGTCGGCCGAGGGCCCGGTCAGTGCGTGACCCAACCGTTCAGATCAACCGCGGACCGCGTGGTCGGGACGTCCCGGCCGCGCGTTCCTTTCGCGGCGACGCCAGAACCGGCGCAATGGATCGACCGACGTAGGTCGCGTCCCGCGACCTACGGTCTATTCGGCCATATCGACGCTGACGTCACAGTCGGGGAGAGCCTCGCGGAGGCGGGCGGCGCCGGCGTCGGTGACGGCCGTACCCCAGAGGATCACCTCCCGCAGGTGGGTCAGGCTGTGCAGATGATGCAGGCCGGCGTCGGTGGTGCCGGTGTCCCAGAGGATAAGAGTGCGCAGGTTGAGCAGCTTCCCGACGTGGACGAGCCCCTCGTCGGTGATCACCGTGCGGGTAAGGTATAGCCCCTGGAGCTTTTCCAACGGGGCCAGGTACGCGAGGCCGGCGTCGGTGACCTTCGTCCCCTTCAGGTCGAGGATCAGCAGCTCTCGCAGGTACGGGAGGTGGCGCAGGCCGGCGTCGGTGATCGCGGTGTTGTCCAGGTGCAGCTCGCGCAGGTCGGTAAGGCGCGCCACGTGGGCGAGGCCGTCGTCGGTCACCCGGGTATCGGCGAGGGACAGGAAGCGCAGCTTGTTGAGACCCTGCACGAGGTAGGCGAGGTCCCGGTCCGCCACCGGGCTATCGAAGAGATCGAGCTTCTGGCCGGTCTGTACCCGCGGCCACTCGAGGAGGTTCTCCAAGAGGCCGAGGACCGTCTCCGCGGTGGCACTCACCCCCTGGAGTTGGCGGTCGACGCGATCGCCCGCGGAACCGCCCACTCCTACCGAGCGGCGCAGCGAGGCGCTGACCTGCGCGATCGCGGCCAGGGGTCCACGCAGGTCCTTGGCGATGATGGAGAAGAACTTGTCCTTGGTCGCATTGAGCTCCTGCAGCTCCTGCTGGGAGCGGTGGAGGGCGGCGAGGTGCTCCTTCTGTTGGCGGATCAAGGCCTGGATCTGCAGGTGGGTCCGCACCCGGGCCTCGACCTCGGGGCGCTTGATCGGCTTGGTGATGTAGTCCATGCCGCCGACGTCGAACCCCTTGGCTAGGTCCTCGATCTCGGTGCGCGCGGTGACGAAGATCACCGGGATCTCCCGTGCGGTCTCGATCTCCTTTAATCGCCGGCAAGTCTCGAAGCCGTCCATCTGCGGCATCGTCACGTCGAGGAGGATGAGGTCGGGTAAAACCTCGGCCGCCACGCGCAGGGCGGCCTGGCCGCTGGTGGCGAAGAAGATGCGGTAGCCATCCGCCGTGAGGATGTTGCGCAGGACGTCGAGGTTCGCCGGCAGGTCGTCGACGATGAGGATCTTGGCCCCGGCCATTTCCCTTGGGGTCAGCTCAGCCATGGCGCACCTTCTCCAGGATCGCGAGGATCCCCGCGCTGTCGTAACGGCGGAGAAGGCCGCGCAGGTGGCGAGCGAGGTCACGGGAGTCGCTTCCGCCCGCGGCCACCTCGTCGAGGAGGGTGTCGATCTCGGTAAAGTCGTTGACCCGCGCCGCCTCGCTCAGACGCTCACACATCCCGTCGGTGAGGGCGATCGCCGCCACATCGATCGGTGCCTGCCGTGCATCGTGTGCTGCCGGGTCCACTGCCTCATAGACGAAGCGGGTGCCCAGGTGGGTGCGCAGGCACTCGTAAATGCGCTCGAAGTGAAACGGTTTACTGACGATGTCATCGAAGCCGGCCGCGAGGTAGTGCTCGCTCTGGTGAAGCATTCCCAAGGCGGTGACCGCGACGCACACCACTTCCCGGGTCTCCGGCGCGCGGCGTAGCTCGGCCAGAGCATCGACGCCGTCCATGCCCGGCATGCGGATGTCCATGAATACGACGTCCGGGCGCCGCTCGCGGATCCTCGCCAGGGCCTCATCGCCATCGCCCGCCGTACGCACGGTCACACCGATGGTGGTCAGCATGTTTAACAGGATGTCGCGATTATCCTTCACGTCGTCCACCACCAAGGCCTCGACCCGACACTCGGGCGCCAACCCGACGACCCGTACGTCCCGTTGCGCACACTTCACACCGTCGCCCTCGGCCGGCGGCAGGGTGAGAGTGAAGAAAAAGCGACTGCCCTCAGCGACGCGACTGTCCAGCCCCATCGCGCCACCCATGAGCTCGATCTGGCGCCGGGCGATGGCCAAGCCGAGCCCGGTGCCCCCCTTGCTGCGCCCTTCCTCCGCCTGGTGGAAGGGCTCGAAGATCTGCTCCTTGGCCTCCGGTGTGACGCCGGGACCCGTGTCCTCCACCTCGAAGCGGTACTCGTCCCCCTCCCGCGCCACGCGCAGCACCACCTCGCCCCGATCCGTGAACTTCACCGCGTTGCCCAGAAAGTTGATCAGGACCTGGCGTAGCTTGCCGTGGTCGCCATGCACCAGGACATGTTCATCCACCATGTTCTCGACCCGCCAGCGGATCCCCTTCTCCTCGCAACGTACGTGAAAGATGTCTGCCAGCCCGTCGGTGAGGTCCCACAAGGAGAAGTCCGTGGCGCGGACTTCCATGGCGCCGGCCTCGATCTTGGACAGGTCGAGGATGTCATTGATCAGCTCCATGAGGTGGTTGCCCGCGTGCATCACCGCTTGGACCGCCTGGCGATGGCTCTTCGAGATGGTCGGGTCGTTGCACATGATCTGTGCATAACCGAGGACCGCGTTCATCGGCGTACGCAGCTCGTGGGTCATGTTGGCGAGGAACAGCGACTTGGCGCGGTTGGCCGCCTCCGCCTGCTCCTTGGCCTGCCTCAGGGCGTGGGCCGTGAGCTCCTTCTCCGTGAGGTCACGGATGGTACCGACGAACACCCGTTCCTTGCCTTCCTTCGTCTCACCCACCCAGAGCTGCAGCGGGAACACCGAGCCGTCCTTGCGCCGTCCCTCCACCACCCGGCCGGTGCCGATGATCCGCCGTTCCCCCGTCTCCCGGTAGTGGCGCAGGTAGCCGTCGTGCTCCTCGTGGTAGGGCGGCGGCATGAGCATGTTGACGTTGCACCCGATCACCTCGTCCGCTCGGTACCCGAAGAGGTGTTCGCAGGCCGCGTTGAACTCCTGCACCGTGCCTACGTTATCGATGAGGATCACCCCGTCGGCGGTGGTGTCAATGAGGGCACGTAAATGGGCCGCGCGGTCGCCGAGGATCGTCGCCGCACGAGAACGCCCCAGCGTCGCCGCGGCCAACCATAGGGCGCCCAGTGCCAATCCACGACTGCCGGCCGCGATCCACGGCCCGCCGGTGGCCGCCGCGCCAGGGTAACCCGCGGCGATGAGCACGGTGCCGAGGCCTCCGAGCACCAGCGCCGCCCGTCGCCACGGCAGCCACAGGGCAGGGAGCACCAGGGCCACGTATCCCACCCCACCCGCCTGGGCCAGGGGCGTGGCGACATCCAGGACGAGCCCAACGCCCGCGATGGCGAGGGCGAACAGGGCTGCCGCTGTGATCTGGTAGCGCGCGAAGCTCACGGCCATCGAGCCCCCCCTGCGCAGGACCCTCGCCTGGTCATTGCCCGACTCCCGGTCAGCCAACGAGACGTAGTAGCCCCCTACTTCACCGAAAACCTCGGGCAAGGCAAGTCGCGCCAGCTACCTCCCGACCACGGGCGGTCACCGTAGGAGCGGGCAAAACCTGCACCAGACCTTGCGTGGCGAATCAAGATCCGCGCGCTGCGAGGTCACGTCGGGCTGACCCCGGTTGGCTTCGGCGCAGCGCCCCCGCCTCCTACCGCCATCGCCAATCACGATGTGGGGATACGCAGCAGGGCGAGGGCGGCGTTCACCCCGTCCAGGGCCGAGGAGACGATGCCACCGGCGTGGCCGGCACCTTCACCCATCGGGAAAAGTCCGCGGTGAGACACGGACTGGTAGTCCGCGCCGCGCCCCAACCGGATCGGAGACGACGTCCGGGACTCCACGCCGTAGAGCAGCGCTCCCCCGTCGAGAAAGGCCGGCGCGCCCTGGCCGAAGGCGGCGAGGCCGCGCTTCAGGGCCGCGGTAAGGTAGCCGGGCAGGAGCGCCGAGAGGCGTGCCTCTACTTGCCCGGGGCGGTAGGTGCCGGGAGCCGGCGCCGCCTGGCCCCGGCCGAGGTAAGTCGCCAGGCTCTGTACCGGGGCGCAATTTCCCTCGCCCCCGAGACGGAAGGCATGGCGCTCCAGCCCCTCCTGGAAGTGCATCCCGGCGAGGGGCCCCGAGCCGGGAAAGTCCCGCGGGTCCACCGTGACCACGATGCCGCTATTGGCGAACCCCGTGTCGCGGCGCCGCGGGCTCATGCCGTTGACCACCATCTGTCCCGGCGCCGAGGCCGAGCCCACCACCTCGCCCCCCGGGCACATGCAGAAGGTGTACACCGCGCGGCCGTCGCGCTCCTGGTGGACAAAGCGGTAGCGCGCCGGCGGCAGGCCGCGTCCGGCGGCCGCGCCGTACTGGATGCGGTCGATCAGCGCCTGCGGGTGCTCGACGCGCAGCCCCACGGCAAACGGCTTCGTCTCCATCGCCACCCCCTGGCGGTGGAGGGCGGTGAAGGTGTCACGCGCACCGTTGCCGGGCGCCAGAAAGACGATCGTGCCGTCGATCGGACCCACGCTGGTCTCGATCCCCGCCAGGTGACCGCCACGCACGGCGAGCCGCTCCATGCGCACCCCGAAGCGGAAGGTGCAGCCGAGGGACTCGAGGTAGCGACGCAGGTGGATCACCACCGCACGCAGGCGATCGGTACCGACATGGGGGTGGCTGTCCAGCCGGATCTCGGTGGGCGCTCCCAGGGCGATCAGCTCGTCCTTCAGCCACGCCGCCAGCGGTCCCTCGCGGGAGCTGTCCAGCTTGCCGTCCGAGAAGGTCCCGGCACCGCCCTCGCCGAACTGCACGTTGTTCTCCGGATCGAAGGTGCCGTCGCGGTGGAAGGCGCGCACCGCCGGCACCCTCCCCTCCACCGGCTGGCCACGCTCCACGATCACCGGCGGGTTGCCGGAGCGCGCCAGGACCAGGGCCGCGAACAGACCTGCCGGCCCGCTGCCTACCACGATCGGCCGGCACGGCAGGCGGCGCTCGGGGATCGGCGGCGGCGCGATGGGAGGCGGTGCCTCCACCACGCTCGGGTGCGGCGAGGACAGCAGCGGTGCCTCGACCACCACGCTGTACACCATGCGCACCCCGTGGCGGGCGTCCAGACCGCGGCGGTGGACCGTCACTGGGCCGAGGTCGCCCGCCGGCACTCCGAGCCGGCGCGCCACCGCGACCTGCAACTCGGCCTCCCCGGCCGCGGGGTCCAGATAGATCTCCCGCACTAGCCAGCGCGCCATCGTCAAGGATCGAGCCCCACCGCCCATCGGACCGCAAGGTGCGCCGCCGCCATTGTATGGTCAACGGTGCGCGCCGGGCGGCCGGAGTCGTCCCGCGTCACCTTGCCCCGTCGCCCTCGAAGAACTCCACGTCGAGAAACAGCGCGTTGAGGGAGAGGTTGACGTCCCAGATGAAGAGCACCAGCGACGCAATGAGGCACCCCATGCACGCGACGAACAGCGCACTGATGGGCCACCCCACACCGAGGTCGAGGAGGGCCATGAGGAACAGGGCGATGATGAGCACCGCGGCGACGAGCATGCTCACCACGGCGAAGGCGATCGCGGCCCGCACGATCCGTGCCCGGCGGCAGAGGACATCGATCTGGGCGATGACGCTGGCCCGCTCGCCCGGGGGCGCGCCGCGTAGCTCATGGGCGAGCTGCCGGCTGCGGTCGACGACCCTCCCGAGACGATTGGTCATGCTCAGCAGCAGCAGGCCGACGCCGGACACCAGGATGACCGGGCCGATGGCCACTTGCAGGATCGGGATCAGCGCGGTCAAAGGCATGGGTCGGCTCACAAAGCGGAGGCGCCGTTAGCACGGCGACGACGCACCATCCCATATCGAAGCGTCCACGGGGAGAGGCGATCCACCGCACAGCCCATGCCCG